>CAYRXQ010000206.1:0-5571 GCA_964428115.1 uncultured Ilumatobacteraceae bacterium | reverse complement strand
AGGAGGCTCGTGGCGCCGGTGACCAGGACCCGCACGTCAGCCCCCCGCCAGCAGCTTCGATGCAGCGACTGCCACGGCGGTCCGGTCGATCTTGGCGTTGTGGCGGATGTCGACCGGCAACGCGCCGGTCACGCACACCGCCGCCACGGGACGCCCGGTCGCTGCGACCACCGCCGCCCGGACGGCATCCGCCAGCTCACCGTCGGCCACCGCCAGCCCCGACCCACGCCCGGTGCGTCGACCGCTCCCTCTGACCGGGCCGCGACCGGGACCTGCGTCGGAACCGTCGAGCTCGACCACCACCACGAGCTGCTGCAATCCATTCGGTCCGACGCCGACCGCTGCGGCCCGGCGCACACCCTCGACCGACTCGGCCGCGACCTCCACCGGCACCGGGGTCACCGGACCGCCGGCCGCGTGGATCACGTGCGCCGAGCGGCCCTCGACCCAGACCCGCCCGAGCTCGTCGACGTGACCGACATCGCCGGTGCGGTGCCAGGTGACCCCGCCATCGTCCACGGGACGAGCGGTGCGTTCGGTCTGCCAGCGACGGTCGTAGCCGTCGGAGCACCACGGCGCCCGCACCAGGAGCTCACCGGTCGCCGCTGCGGGCAGGCCCGGCTCGAGCGTCCGGCCGGCATCGAAGCCGATCGTCGCGACCCGCACCTCACAACCATCGACGGGCGGTCCGACGCACACACCGCGACCGATCTCGACGCCGGCACCGGCCAGCGCCGCCTCGATGCCCACCAGATCGAGGTCGGCCACGGGGAGGCATTCGGTCATCCCGTAGGGCGTGTGCAGCGTGGCGTCCGGCGTGAGCCGTGCGACGGCCCGCAGCGTCGTGACCGGCACCGGTGCCCCGGCCGACATCACCGTCCGCACCTGCGCCAGGGCAGAGCCCGACGCCGCAGCACCCGCCGTCGCGACCACGTTGGCGAGTGCAGCAGGCGAGGCGAACACCATCGTCGCGTCGATCGCCGCACAGGACCGGTCGAGCGCGTCGGCCGTCAGCGCGCCCGGACGGGTGACGTCGACATCGGGCACCGCCGAGGCGATCCCCAGTGCCGGCCCGTAGAGCGCGAACGGGGCGAAGGCTGCGACGAAGCGGTCGTCGGGACCGATCGAGTAGGTCGCCGCCAGCGCATCCCGCTGCGCTGCGAGCTGCCGATGCCGATACCGCACACCCTTCGCTGGCCCGGTCGCCCCCGAGGTGAACAGCACCGCGAGCGGATCCTCCGGCCCCGGCCCGGCTCCCAGCTCGACGCTGGTCGCGGGCCCGACGTCGTCGCTCGCCACCGGGCCGGTCGAGCCGCTCGCCACCAGGTCGGCCGAGCCGCCCGCCACCGGGCCGGTCGAGCCGCCCGCCACCGGGCCGGCCGAGCCGCCCGCCGCCGGGTCGGTGCCCGAGCCGGAGTCGATCGGTCCTGCTGGGAGGGCGGTCCCCTCCGACGAGTCGTCGACGAGGTCCTCCAGCGCGAGGGCGGTCGCGCGGGGCGCCCAGCGCAGGGTCGTCGCCGCGACCCGGGCCGGTCGCGGACCGAGGACCCACGACACCCGAGCACCACGGATGGCCTTCCCGAGCCCGCCGAGCCCGAGCCCCCGGTCGGCGATCACGGTCACCGCGCCGACCCGCCAGCATGCGTAGACCACCGCCACCAGCTCCACCGACGGTGGGACGAGCAGCGCGATCCGATCACCCGGCTGCACACCGGCCGACCGCAGCCGGGTGCCGATCTGTCGCACCAACACGTTCAGCTCTCGGAACGTCACCGACCGGCCGGAGGCGCCGTCGTGGAACGCGATCGTGTCGTCGTCGGCCCGCTCCTCGAGCCCCGCCCACACCGGACGGAACGCCGACACGACGGCCGGCTGCACCTCGGCATCCGATTCGGTGTCTGACACCGGGTCGACGTCGGACACCGGTCGGAACGCCGGCGCCGGGTCGGTGACCGGTTCGGTGTCTGACACCGGGAGCGACACCGGGAGCGACGGGTCGGGGGACGACGGGCTGCGCCCGGGGAGGCCGTCGAGGCCGTCGAGTCGTTCGCGGCGCTCGAGGTCCTCGAGCCAGTCCTCGACCAGCGAAGCCAGGTCCTCGTCCACGGGTACCAGGTGGTTCGCACCGGCGAAACGGTGGATCGAGGCGTGTCGGAACCGGGCGGCGAGGTCGTCGGCGAAGTCGTCGTCGAACACCGGGTCGCCGGCACCCCAGGCGAGCAGCACGGGCACGTCGAGCTCGTGGAGCCGACCGGCGACCGCGGCAACGTCGGCGGCCGAGGGATGCGCGTCGTCGAAGGGCACGTCGGCCACGAACCCCTCGATCGCGGCCCGGTCGACGGCTCGCCGATACGGCGCCATGAGGGCCTCCCGGAACCAGGCCGGGGTTCGGCCACGCGACAGCCACGCAGTGCCACGCACGAAGATCGACGTCCGCCGGCAAACCGTGGCGAGCACGCCCCGACTGGCCGCGAGCCGGATGATGCCCGGTGCCCGACGTCCCGCCGGCACGGCAATCCCGGTGTTGGTCAGCACCAGCCCGGCGACCCGATCCTGATGGTCGACCGCCCAGCCCATCGCGATCGCGCCGCCCCAGTCGTGGGCCACGAGCAGGATCGGTGGACGCTCGCCGTCACGCTCGTCGAGCGCCTCGATCAGCTCACCGAGGTCGGCGACCCGCTCGGCGTACCGGCGCGGGTGATCGGTGCGCTGCGACCAACCCATCCCGAGCTGGTCGGGGGCCACCACGTGGAAGCGGTCGCCGAGCCGGCGCAGGATCGGCTGCCACAGGATCCCCCACGTCGGGTTTCCATGCACGCACACCACCCGAACGGCTCCGTCCGTCGGCCCGATCCCCTCCAGTTCTGGGCGCGCTACGTCGCGGATTCCGCCGCCGTCCGCGCCCAGATCCCGAGTGCTCGCCCGGCCGTCCGATTCTGGGCGCGCTGCATCGCGGATTCCGCCGCCCACCGCGCCCAGATCCCCGGGGCGCTCGGGGCTACCCGACCCTGCGGATTCTGGGCGCGCTGCGTCGCGGGATCCGCCGCCCACCGCGCCCAGATCCCCGGCGTTCGCCCGGCCATCCGATTCTGGGCGCGCTGCGTTGCGGATTCCGCCGCCCTCCGCGCCCAGAACGCCGGAGGGCTCGGCAGGCTGCGGGGCACGCGTGTCGAGGAGGTGCCAGCGATGGCCGGACACGGTGATCCAGGTCGACCACGCCGGATCGACGCCCCAGCGCTCCCAGTCGGCGGCCGTCGGGAACCGGCTGCCCTCATGCCCCTGCGAGGACGGACCCGGACCAGCGTCCCCGCCCACCCCCGTACCCGTCGGCTCGGTCACCACAGGATCTCGGTGAGGCTCGTGTTGAGCCCCGACCCGATCCCCATGCACAGCACCCGCTCACCGGGCTGGATCTGGTCCTGCACCGAGGCGAGCGTGATCGGCACCGCAGCCGGGCCGACGTTGCCGTAGAAGGGGAACGTGAGCGGCACCTTGGCCGGGTCGATCCCGAGGCGCTCGCACAGCAGCGAGGTGTGGACCTTGCTGACCTGGTGGACGATGTACCAGTCGAGGCCCTCCTGCCAGTCGAAGTCGGCGCCGGCCGCCTTCCAGGCCGCCTCGGCAAGGTCCAGCCCGGCCACCAGCAGACCGTGGGTGTCGGTGGTCATCCGGTCGAGGTCGCCGACGCACAGCAGGTTGTGCTGGGTGGCTGCCCGGGCGATGCCGCCGACGATGCGGTGCGCGTCGGGGTGCTGTTCCATCGAGCCGAGGACCATCGCCGCTGCGCCCGACCCGAGGGTCAGCGAGGCGAACTCGGCGAACACGTCGGCCGCGGTGGCCTCGGGGCTGCGGAGCCGCTCGAGGGTGACCTCCTGGGTGTGCCGGCTGCCCTCGCCGTCGACGATCAGCGCGTACTCGATCATCCCGGAGTCGATCGCGTTCGACGCGAGGTGCATGGCATTGACGAACCCGAGGCACGCGTTGCCAACGTCGAAGTTCATGCACGACGGCGGCAGCTCGAGGCGGTCGTGGATCGCACACGCCATCGACGGCTCGAGGTGGTCCTTGCACACCGAGGTCGAGATCATCATCCCGATCCGCTCGGGGTCGACGCCCGAGGCCTCGATCGCTGCCCGGCCCGCCATCGCCGCCGCGTCGGCGAACCCGACCTCGGGGCCCCACCAGCGGCGGGCGTCGATCCCGGCGAGTGCCGAGAGCTGGCCCGACTTGAGCCCGGTCCGTTCGTAGGTCTCGGCGAGCTGCTCGTCGATCCAGGCGGAGGTCACGACCTCGGGGGCCTCGACGGCGGCGACGCTCACCACGCCACTGTGTTGGTGGGTGAACACCGTGTTCCCGCTCATCGGACACCTTTCGCCTGGCTCGAACCGGACGTGTCGGTCGACATCCGGGCGCCCGCCACGACATCGGCCACCACGTGACGGGCACGGTGCGGCAGACGCCGGTCGGTCGACCGCCAGCCTACGTCCCCCCGTCGGAGCCCGCATCGCCGTGCCCGGTCCTGGTCCTGGTCGGGGGCCGGGCGTCCGGCGCACCTCTGGGCTGCAGATCCGGTCGTATTCGACACGATCTGCAGCCCAGACGCGATCACGTGGCCGTGCGCCGAGGTTGCCGGAGAGCCGGGGAGCGACAGCACCAGGCAGGCGCCGAGCGTCACGTCCTCCATTCGGAGGGGAGACCGGGTCGGCGGTGCAGACTGAACCACGTGATCCACTCCGGCGTCGAACCACCCCCGCTGTCGCGCGCCGGCGCGATCGCCGTGGTGGTCGCCGAGCACCCCGAGCCCGTCACCCGGGCCCTGTGGCTGCGACTCCTGCTGCTGGTGATCGGCTCGTCGGTGATCGCCGCCGGCGTCGCGACGCTGCTGTGGACGGGCCTCGGCCCGGGACCGCTCGACGTGTTCATCACAGCCGTCGTCGACCGATGGGGCATCCCGATCACGTTCGTGGTCTGGGGCGTCGCCCTGTTCATCATGTCGATCACGACCCTGCTCGGTCACCGACCCGGCCTCGGCACGTTGGCGTTGCCGCTCATCAGCGGCGCGCTCCTGCCGGTATGCATGTCGGCGCTCGACCGCTTCACCCCGCCCGAGGGCATCACGGCGTTCGGTCTGGGCGCCCACCTGCTGGCGATCGTCGTGGTGGGGATCGGCGCCGGCGCGGTCATCGCCGCGGGTCTGGGCGCCGGGATGGGTGAGCTGATCGCGATCGCCGCGGCCGATCGGTCGGGACGCCCCGAGCCGCTCGCCCGCACCGGCATCGAGGCGACCTGGCTCGTGGCTGGATGGTCGCTCGGCGGCACGGTCGGCCTGGGCACCGTGTTGGTCACCCTGCTGATCGGCCCCGCCGTGCGCAGCGGCCACAGACTGGTCCGCCGCATGATGGCCGTCCCCGCCGCACCGACGCCGGTCGTCGCGCCGGTGGCCACCAGCGCCCCCTGACTGGCCGACACCCTGACGCCTGACCGTGTCTGACGCCTGACGGTGTCAGACACGCTGCAGCTACTGGCGCTGCAGGTTGTCGCCACGCCGGCAGGTTGCCGCACCGCGGGGTG
>CAYRXQ010000205.1:0-5585 GCA_964428115.1 uncultured Ilumatobacteraceae bacterium | reverse complement strand
ACCATGGGCGTCGGCCAGGGCTCGGTCCTCGGCGAGGCGCTCGCCCTCACCGCCAAGCGCGGCCGCGTCGTGGTGACCAACATCCACCCGGCGATGGAGATGACGGCCAACGTGAGCCTCCTCGACATGACCCTCATGGAGAAGCAGGTCGTGGGCTCGCTGTTCGGCTCGGGCAACCCCCGCGCCGACATCCCCAAGCTGCTCAACCTCTACCGCGAGGGGCAGCTCGATCTCGACGGGCTCGTCACCACGACGTACACCCTCGACGAGGTCAACGACGGCTACGACGCCATGCGGGCGGGCACCAACATCCGCGGCGTCATGGTCTACACCTGATCGGAGCCGGGACGCGGCGCGCATGACATGAGTCGGCTGGATCGCCTCCGCAGACGACTGCGGCGCGCCGCGCCCGCGCTGGATCGCGCCCGGCTCGACGAGGAGCGTGAGGCGGCAGCCCGGCGGTATCGGGAGCTGTTCGAGGGCAACCCGATCCCGATGTGGGTGTACGACACCGAGACGCTGGCCTTCCTCGAGGTGAACGACGCGGCGGTCGCGAAGTACGGGTACTCGCGGCCGAAGTTCCTCGCGATGACGCTCGCCGACATCCGCCCGCCTGAGGACCTCGAGCGGTTCCAGGCACACGTCTCGGCGACGGAGCGCCGTGCCGAGGAGCAGCTCGACGAAGCCGGGGTCTGGCGCCACTGCCGGGCCGACGGCTCGATCATCGAGGTCGAGATCACCGCGCACCGGGTCGACCACGCCGGGCGGCCCGCCGAGCTCGTGGTCGCTCGCGACGTGACGGCGCAGCGACGGCTCGAGGCGGCAGCCCAACTCCACCTCGACCGTCTGACGGCCGTCGTCGCGGCCACGCAACGGCTCGGCGCGGCGGGTCGCACGATCGACGACGTCTACGACGAGATCCCCGCGCTGGTCGGGGAGGTCCTCGGGAGCGGCGCCGTGGCGCTGCTGCTCGTCGACGGTGAGCGGATCGTGCAGCAGTCGTCGACGGGGATGGATGTCGGCGATGTCGGCGTCGACCTCGAGGGATCGGCACTCGGGCGGGTGCTGCAGGCCGGCCAGACCATCGTGGTCGACGACCTCGCGTCGATCCCCGACGCACGACATCACCTGGCAGCGGCAGGGGGCATCCGGTCGGTGCTCGCCGCGCCGCTGCACGCGGCGAACGGCCCGATCGGCATCGTCATCGCGGGCAGCGAGCGGGTCGGCGGCTTCGGGGAGGCCGACGCACGAGTGCTCGACGTGCTGGTCCACTCCCTCGACGTCGCCGTGCAGCGCGCCACGGCCGAGCGTCAGCGGGGTCAGGCCCAACGGCTCGAAGCGGTCGGGCAGCTGACCGGTGGCGTGGCGCACGACTTCAACAACCTGCTCACGGTCATCCTGGGCAACAGCGAGATGCTGGCTTCCGATCTCCGCGATCCCGATCAGGTGCGCCTCGTCGAGATGACCGCCGCAGCGGCACGACGTGGCGCCGAGCTCTCGCGGCGGCTGCTCGCCTTCGCTCGACGCCAACCACTCGAACCCGCGGGTGTCGACGTGAACCAGCTCCTCGACACGATGCACGGGCTGATCCGCCGGACGTTGCCCGAGGACATCGAGTTCCGCTGTGCCCTCGATCCCGAGCCCTGGCCGGCCTTCGTCGACCACGGACAGCTCGAGAACGCCGTGCTCAACCTGTGCCTGAACTCACGGGACGCCATCGACGGCGTGGGACGCCTGACGATCGAGACCGCGAACGTTCGACTCGACGACGAGTACGCGGTGGCGCACGGCGACGTCGCGCCGGGCGACTACCTCCTGCTGGCCGTCTCCGACACCGGCGCCGGGATCGAACCGGCGATCGTCGACCGGATCTTCGAGCCCTTCTTCACGACCAAGCAGTTCGGCGCCGGCAGCGGCCTGGGGCTGAGCATGGTGCACGGCTTCGTGAAGCAGTCGGGCGGGCACCTCAAGGTGTACTCCGAGGTCGGTCACGGCACCACCGTGAAGATGTACCTCCCCCGCGCCGACCGGGTCGACGAACGGACCGAGACGGGCGTCGCCGACCGCGACCTGCGCGGGACCGAACGGATCCTCGTCGCCGAGGACGACGAGCACGTCCGGCAGGTCGCCGCGGAGCACCTCCGCCGGCTGGGCTACGACGTGACCGAGGCGTCCGACGGGTCGGCCGCGCTCGCCGAGATCCAGCGCGGTGGTCGCTTCGATCTGCTGTTCACCGATGTGGTGATGCCCGGCACCATGTCGGGCCGCGAGCTGGCCGAAGCCGCCGTCGAGCTGCTGCCCGGGCTCGGCGTCCTCTACACCTCGGGGTACACCGAGAACGCGATCGTGCACCACGGCCGCCTCGATCCCGGGGTGCACCTGCTCGCCAAGCCCTACGGGCTGCAGGAGCTCGCTCGCCGCATCCGGTCGCTGCTCGACGGGGACTGAGCGGGACGACTCCCACTACGGTGACGCCGGGTCGGCGGCGTGGGGCCGCAGGCCGAGAGGGGGATCCCATGAAGTGCAAGGCAGCCATCGTCCACGGGGTCGGGCACGACTGGTCGGTCGAGGAGATCGAGGTCGATCCGCCCAAGGCGGGGGAGGTGCTGGTGCGCTGGGTCGCGGCCGGCCTCTGCCACAGCGACGAACACCTGATCACCGGCGACATGGTGCCCCCCGAGGAGGCCTTCGCCCTGATGGGCATCGACCGGTTCTTCCCCGTGGTCGGCGGCCACGAGGGTGCCGGCGTGGTCGAGGCCGTCGGGCCCGGCGTCACGAGCGTGCAGCCCGGCGACCACATCTCGGCCTCGTTCGTGCCGTCGTGTGGCCGTTGTCGCTACTGCTCCACCGGCAAGCAGAACCTGTGCGACCAGGGCGCCGGCGCCTTCCTGCCGGGCATGGTCACCGACGGCACCAGCCGGCACCGCCTCGGTGACGTCGATCTGCTGCTGTTCGCCAAGCTGGGCACCTTCGCCGAGTACTCCTGCGTGGCGGAGTCCCAGGTGATCAAGGTCGAGAACGACCTGCCGCTCGAGGCCGTCGCGCTCGTGTCGTGCGGGGTGGCGACGGGGTGGGGCTCTGCGGTGAACCGCGCCTCGGTGACGCCCGGCGACACCGTGGTGGTCGTCGGGATCGGCGGCATCGGGATCAATGCCGTGCAGGGCGCCAAGATGGCCGGCGCCCGCCACGTGATCGCGGTCGATCCGATCGAGTTCAAGCGCGAGAAGGCGATGGAGTTCGGTGCGACCCACACGTTCTCGTCGATGGAGGAGGCCCTCCCGGCGGTGATGGAGATGTCCTGGGGGCAGATGGCCGACAAGGTCATCATGACCCCGGGTGTGATGTACGGCGACCTGATGGCCCTCGGCACGCAGATGTGCGGGAAGGGCGGCACGATCGTGGTCACCGGCGTCGCGCCGATGACCCAGACCGAGTCGTCGGTCAACCTGTTCGAGCTGGCCATGTGGAACAAGGAGATCAAGGGGACGATCTTCGGCTCACTGAATCCGCGTGCCGACATCCCCAAGCTGCTCGGCCTGTACCGCGAGGGTCAGCTCAAGCTCGACGAGCTGATCACCAACCGCTATCCGCTCGACCGCATCAACGAGGGCTACCAGGCCATGCGCGACGGCTCGAACATCCGCGGCGTCGTGGTGCACGGATGACGGCTGCAGCGTCGCTCGTCGGTCGGCTCGGCGACCAGCTCGTCGGTCGACGCCGCGAGATCGAACTCGTGGTCGCGGCGCTCGCCGCCGACCGCCACGTCCTGCTCGAGGGTCCGCCCGGGACGGGGAAGTCGACCCTGCTGCGGGCGGTGGCCCGCGAGCTGGGCGTCGGGTTCGAGTTCGTGGAGGGCAACGCCGAGCTGACGCCGGCCCGGCTCGTCGGTCACTTCGACCCGGCCAGGGTGCTCGACCAGGGCTACGACCCCGACGTGTTCGTGGACGGCCCGCTCGTCTCGGCGCTGCGCGAGGGCTCGCTGCTGTACGTCGAGGAGATCAACCGGGTCCCCGAGGAGACCCTCAACGTGCTCGTCACGGTGATGAGCGAGCGGGAGCTGCACGTGCCCCGGCTCGGTCACGTGGCGGCGGCGCCCGGGTTCCGCCTGGTCGCCGCGATGAACCCCTTCGACGCGGTCGGCACGGCGCGCATCTCCGGCGCGATCTACGACCGCGTCTGCCGGCTCGCCGTGGGCTACCAGTCGGCCGCCGACGAGCAGGAGATCGCCGGCCGAGTCGTCGCGGATGCCTCGCTCGATCCGGCCTGGGTCGCCAAGGTGGTGGAGCTGGTCCGGCTCACGCGCTCGCATCCCGAGATCCGGGTCGGGTCGTCGGTGCGAGGCGCCATCGACATGTGTGCCGTCGCCACGTCGCTCGCGGAGCTGCGCGGTGGCGAGATCGGCGATCCGAGCATCGGGCTCGACGCGGCGCTCGTCGCGCTCTCGGGCCGGATCCGGCTGCGTGAGGGCCTGGCCCGCACGCCCGAGGACGTCGTCACCGAGCTCTGGGAGTCGGTGTTCGGTCGGGTCGCGTCCGACGCAGGTGACGGCGAGGGAAAAGCGAGCGCCCCGGCGGGGGCGGCCACGACCTCCCACTGAACTCGCCGCCCCCGGCCAAGGAGGGCGACCAGGCCGACGCCGCGGTGGCGCAGAGCCGCAAGCGCACCACCTCGCGCCGCGAGCTGGCGCGCAACCCGCGCTTCGAGCAGGTGTCGCCCGAGGTCGGGGAGCTCGACGAGGAGGCGGTCGACCAGGCGATGTCGGAGGATCCCGACGAGATCCTGGCGATGCTCGCCGACCTCACCGGGGCGACCGATCCCAAGCTGCGAGCGCTGGCGCGTCGCCTCGCCGGGCGGCTGTACCTCGACCTCGCCCGTCGGGGCCCGCTGCGACCGCGCGGCACGGGACGGCTGGTGGAGCGGCCGTTCCGGCCCGATGCCGGCGACCTCGACCTCGACGCGAGCCTCGAGGCCATCGCGTCGGCGCGTGCGGCCGGCGAGGCCGTGGACCCCGAGCGGCTCCGGGTGCGGGGGTGGGCGACGCCGGGGACCGCCATCTGCCTGCTCGTGGATCGCAGCGGCTCGATGGGCGGCAAGCCGCTCGCGACCTCGGCGGTGGCGGCCGCAGCGGTGTCGTGTCGGACGCCGGCCGACTACTCGGTGCTCTCGTTCTGCAACGACGTCGTGGCGGTGAAGTCCCAGGACCGGGATCGCGCCGTGGAGCAGGTGGTCGACGGCGTGCTGGCATTGCGGGGCTTCGGGACCACCGACCTCGCGGCAGCGTTGCGGGCGGCGGGGGAGCAGCTCGGCCGGAGCCGGGCGGCACGCCGGATCACGGTGCTGCTGTCGGACTGCCGCGCCACCGAGGCCGGCGACGTCCCCGGCGCGGCTCGGGCGCTCGACGAGCTGGTGATCATCGCGCCGGCCGGCGACAGCGAGGAGGCCGAGGCGCTCTCGGCCGAGGTCGGCGCCCGCCTCACCACCGTCGCCGGTCCCTCCGACGTCGCCGACGCCCTCCTCCGCGTCCTCGACCGCTAGCAGGGTGCTGAAATTCGGCTGAGGGTGCTCGCGTTCGGGGCCAGGATCGA
>CAYRXQ010000204.1:0-5593 GCA_964428115.1 uncultured Ilumatobacteraceae bacterium | reverse complement strand
CACCGAGTGCCTCGTGGCCGACAAGCCCGAGCCCCCCGCCCCGATGGGTGGCGGCGGTATGGACCCCATGGGTGGCATGGGCGGCATGATGTGACACGGGCGATCCGCTGACGGAGCTCGCTCCGTCGCACGGACTCGACGACCCCGGGCCTCACGGCTCGGGGTCGTTCCCGTTTTCGGGGCCGTGGCACCTAGCGTGGAGTGCCATGGCATCCTCCGACCGTGCGATGCGGCCGTTCTGGATCCACCAGCTGGCCGAGTACGTCATCGGGATCGCGCTGGTGGCCCAGGCCCTGCAGGGGATCGAACCGCTCGTGCCGGCGCTCGCCGGTGGGCTGATCGTCTTGAACGCAGCCGTCGCGGTGGGCCCGCTCGGGGCGTTCCGGCTCGTCGGTCGCCGGCTGCACCGGATCCTCGACCTGGTGGTCATCGGCATCCTCGTCGTCGCGACGTTCCAGCCCTGGATCTCGGTCGACGGCGGCTCCCGTCTGGTGATGGGTCTGGTGGTCGTGGTGCTCGGGTTCGTGTGGTTCTACACCGACTACGCCGAGAAGGCCGCCCGGGCCGAACGCCGTGCCGCGCAGGCCGGCCCCACCGGTGAGCAGATCGGTCGCGGCGCCGGTCGTCTCGCGGCCGGTGCGGTCAAGGAGTGGAAGCGCCGGACGGGTTCGGAGTAGCCGCAGCACGCGCCGCCTCGATCCGCTCCGTCGTGAGCACCCGGCGCCCCACCAGCCACAGCACCAGGTGGATCGCCGCCGAGAGGAACCAGGTCGCCCGGAGCGCCGTGGTCCGATCCGCGAACTCCGAGACCACGACCACGGTAAGCCCGCCGACCAGGGCGCCGATCGGCATCATCCCCCAGGCGAAGAACCGGTACACGCTGTTGACCCGTCCGAGCAGCCGCGGCGGGATGATCGCCTGACGCAGGCTCACCGTGATCACGTTCCAGAGGATGCCGAGCAGGGCGGTCACCGAGAACAGCACCAGCACCGGGAGCCAGTGGCTGGAGAGCCCGATGAGGGCCACGGCGACCGCGCTGCCGAGGAGGGTCAGGCCGAGGCAGGCGCCCGGCCCGAGACGGGCGGTGATCCGTGGTGTGATCACGCCACCCACCACGGCACCGATCGCGCCGCCGAACCCGATCACGGTGAACAGGAACGGCCCGACGCCGAGCACCTCCTGGGCGAACAGCACCAGGGTCGCGCCCGTGAGGAGCGCCGCGGCGTTGAGGACGCCGAGGATGATCGCCATCGGCCGCAGGAGATCGTGCCCCCAGAGCCACCTCACTCCCTCGGCGAGGTCCGTACGCCAGCTCGACCGCGCCGTGCCCGTGCGCGGCGCATCCGGTCCACCCTCGACTCGGAACGTCCCCCGGATCGACCAGACCAGGATCGCCGCCACGGCGAACATGCCGGCGTGGAGGAAGAAGGGGAGCGCGAACGCGACCACCAGCAGCAAGGACGCGAGCGGCGGGCCGACGAAGGTGTTCGTGACGCTCTCGGCGCTCCACATCCGCCCGTTGGCTCGTTCGAGCTCGTCGGGACCGACGATGGCAGGCAGGATCGTCTGCGCCGAGTTGTCGCGCAGCACCTCGGCCATCCCCAGCAGCAACGTGGCGACGAGCAGGACGGCGTACAGCGGGAGGTCGGTGCCGATCACGCTGTCGAGCGCGTCGGGGGCCGGGAGGGCCCCCTGGCGTGCGAGCACCGCGAGCGCGACGGCCACGGTGAGCGCGGCGCGCACGACGTCCATCGACACCATCGCCCTGCGCCGGTCGACCCGATCGGTGATGACCCCGGCCGGCAGGGTGAACACGAGCCAGGGCACGCGCTGGGCGACGGCCACGAGGGCGATCAGCAACGGGTCCCGGGTGATGGCCGAGGCCAGCCACGGGTACGCGACGCTGCCCAGGCCGTCGCCGAGGTTCGAGACGACGCTGGCAGCGAAGAGGCGTCGATAGTCGGGGCCGAGGGACACGGCCCGCGAGGCTACGGCGTGGCCACCGCCGCATCGACGGCGTCGAGGAGTTGCTCCACCGAGAAGGGCTTGGCCAGGAACCGCGAGCGGGGGAGCTGGAGCACGCCCTGTTCCAGATCGGTGTAGCCCGACATGAACACGACCGGGAGGTCGGGGCGCACGGCTCGGAGCGCCTCGGCGAGATCGCGGCCGGTCATACCGGGCATCACGATGTCGGTGATCAGCAGATCGATCAGCGTGCCGTGTGCGGCTCGCCCGAGTGCCGCCGCTCCGCTCGCCGCGACCTCGACGTGGTGGCCGGCGGCCTCGAGGACCGCGGTGACCACCGCCAGGAGATCCTCGCGATCGTCGACGACCAGCACGTGCAGGGGGCGGGTGCGTTCGTGCGCGGGCCCGGGGTGGGGGTCGGGGTCGGGGACCCCGGGCAGCCATACCTGCACGGTCGTGCCGTGCCCCGGTTCGGACCGCACCTCGACCTCACCGCCCCCGTCGCGCGCGACCCGTCGCATCACGGGGAGCCCCATCCCGATGTGGCCTGGGCGGGTCGAGAAGAACGGTTCGAAGATGTGGTCCGCGGTCTCGGCGTCGATCCCCTCGCCGTCGTCGCTCACCTCGAGGACCACCCAGTGGGGCGGTCGCGGCACATCGATGCGCGGCGGGGTCACCTCGACGGCCCGATCGTCCGCAGCGCGGGAGCCGACCGAGACCACGACCCTGCCCGATCGTGGCTCGATCGCGTCGTGGGCGTTGAGGACCAGGTCGGCGACCACGATGTCGAGACGCGACCGATCGGCGCGGACGAGGCACGGTCGATCGTCGAGGTCGACCACGAGCTCGATGTGCTCGCCGACCGCGCCGTGCAACAGCGGCAGTGCTGCGGTCACGAGCTCGCGGAGGTCGAGGACCGTCGCCTCGGTGGTGTCGCGCCCGGTGAACACGAGGAGCTCGCGGCTGAGCCGCCCGAGCTCGCGAACGGTCTCGAGAACCGCGGCCAGGTGTGCCCGGTCGACGGGATCGAGTCGGGGCGAGGCCTGCAGCAGCTCGGCTTCGATCATGAGCACGGCGGCGATGTTGTTGTAGCGGTGGGCGAGCCCGCCGGCCAGCCGTCCTGCCATCTCACCGCGACGGAGCTCCGTCATCTCGCGTTCGAGTTGGGCGGCGCGGACCGAGTCGGAGGTGTCCTGGATCTGCGACACGATCAGTTGCGGGGCCCCGGCGGCATCGTGGACCACCGAGCCCGAGACGTGGGCCCACACCACGCTCCCGTCGCCGCGGATGTAGCGCTTGTCGCCGTGGTACTCGCTGACCGATCCGTCCAGCAGCGAGCGCAGCGCTGCTTCGTCCTGCTCCCGGTCGTCGGGGTGGCTGATGTCGAACAGCGTGATGAGCTGGAGGTCGTCGCGGTCGTAGCCCAGGATGCGGCAGAGGGCAGGGTTGACGTCGATCCACTCGCCCTGGAGCCCCACGATCGCGACGCCGATCGGTGCGTGTTCCCAGGCCAGGACGAAGCGCCGCTCGCTGTCGGCCAGGGCCCGACGGAGCTCGGCTTCCGAGGCTTCGAGGCGACGACGCTCGGAGATGTCGTGGATCGAGCAGCGGACGAGATCCGCACGTCCCGCTCCGTCCCCCGGGAGGAGCGAGGCCGCGATCTCGACCCATCGATGGTTGCCCTCGCTCGTGCGGAGTCGTGCCGTGAGCGTCTGCGGACCCGGCGTCGACCGCGTGCGGCTGTGGGTGGCCCGAACGAGCTCCTGGTCGTCGGGATGGAACAGCTCCGCGCACACGGTGCCGAGCAGCTCGGCGGGTGACCAGCCGAAGAGGCGTTCCATCGCACCCGACACATGGAGGTAGGTGCCATCGAGGTCGCAGACCGCGAGGACGTCGACCGAGGCGTCGATGAGGCCGTGCGCCAGTTCGAGGTCGAGGCCGATCCCCGGCTCGGGGTCCATCACGCCTCCCATCCCGAATGTCCGTGGACGAGCCGTTCGTCAGGGTCACCGACCCCGGCGTGCCGGTCGCCTGAGGCTCTCATCAACCCCATCGTGTCGTCCAGGGTCGGCATCTGCCAGGGTCGTTCGACCCGACCGGCCGCCGATCGACGGGTGCTCCGCCCATCCCCCGGACGCCGGCGCGCCCGTAGGCTGTGCACCATGACCTTCGAGCAGCCCGCCCCCGATCTCGCCAAGATCGTCGCCGCCTGGGAGTCGTGGGAACGAGGCGAGGAGATGCCCGGCCGCGTCCTGGCGAATCTGAAGACCGCCGGGCTGCCGCGGGTGCTGCAACAGCTCGTCGACTCGGGCTGGGCCCCTGGCGCCTGACGCTGCGCATCCACCGGTCCGCCGACCGGGTGGCCGCCAGGTGGTGCCGCGTCCGCCCGTCTGGTCACCGGGTCCGCCGGCACAGTGGCCGACCCCGGCGCGCGAGCCGGTCGACCGCGTGCTGTCGGCGGTGCCCGGTGAGCATCGACTGCTGCGCCCGGGCTTCGACGGCGCTCGGCCCTCGGCGGTGCTCGTCGCGCTGGCCGATGGTCCGCACGGCGCCGAGGTGTTGCTGACGAAGCGCTCGATGGTCCTGCGGCACCACCGGGGTGAGATCTCGTTCCCGGGTGGTCGGATGGATCCCGGGGAGACGCCGTTCGAGACGGCGATCCGCGAGGCCAACGAGGAGGTGGGCCTCGATCCGGGTCTCGTGGTGCGCCACGGTGAGCTCGACCACCTCAACACGGTCGTCAGTCGCAGCTACATCGTGCCGGTGGTCGCCCGACTCCCCGAACCGGTGCCGCTCGCGCCGGCCAGCGCCGAGGTCGACGCCGTGTGGTGGACCCCGCTGGCCGAACTGATGCGGCCCGACACCTACCGCGCCGAGCGCTGGGGTGCGCCGCCGACCGACCGGGTCCTGCACTTCTTCGATCTCGACGACGAGACGATCTGGGGCGCCACGGCGCACATGCTCCACGATCTGGTCTCGCGGGTGACGTTGCACCTTGGATCGCAGCCGGCCGATCGCTGACCGGCTGGCGGGCGCGGTCAACCGATCCGGTCGAACACCGAGGTGAAGTCGCTGCCCTCGATGAGCAGTGTGACCGTGAGGACGTCACCCACGCACGTGTAGGTGCCCGAACCTCCGACGGCCGGGCTGTCGACCCCGACATCGGAGCCGAAGGGCGCCGGGATGAGTTCGCCGCCCAGGTCGAGGAAGATGCTCACCGTCGCCGAACTCGCCGACTCGGCGACGGTGATCGTCTGCTCGTCGGCGTTCCACGTGCCCGGATCGACGCTGTCGATCTCGAGGACGACCCCGCCCTCGGGTGTGCTCGTCCGGATGCGCCACCCCGCTCGAGTGCTGACCGAGGTCCCGTCGGCATCGAGTTGCAACAGATAGGTGCCCCCGACGTGCTCCATCCTCACGCCACCCGAGTTGGGGGTGCGGCGGATGATCTCGTCGAGGAACTCCTGGCTCCGCAGCTCCCAGAGCCCGACGACGGCACAGGCGGCATCGGGGCTCTCGTCGTCGCCGTCCTCGTCGGGGTCCGGGTCGCCCTCGGGGTCCGGACCGTCGTCCTCCGGCAGCGGTGCGTCGTCGTCAGCAGGCCCGGGACTGCCGACTCCGGCCGAGG
>CAYRXQ010000203.1:0-5621 GCA_964428115.1 uncultured Ilumatobacteraceae bacterium | reverse complement strand
AGGACCTCATGACGAAGACGTCTGCTGAAGAATCTCTGTCGACGACCGACGTCACCCCGGACTTTCTCGACGTCGTGCGCGACGCGATCATCGGCAACGATCTCGTCTTCAAGGGGCCGCTCGGCGACGTGCCGCTCCACTATTTCGATTGGACCGCATCAGGGCGCGGCCTCTCGTTCATCGAGCGGTACGTGCACGAGGAGATTCTTCCCCTCTACGCGAACTCACACACCGAAGACGACGAGACCGGCCGTGTGACGACCGAGCGCCTGCACCACGTGACGCGAGATCGCCGCCGTGTCCTCGAACCTCGGCGCCGGGAGGTTCTCGAGTTCGGTGTCGACCGCCTTGCGGGCCGCTTCGAGGATGTCGTCCGCCTGCTCGTGGAAGACGACCCCCTTCTGGGTGACGACCGTGCTGCCGGCGATCCGACGGGCATGGGGATCGATCGTGACGATGGCGATGCAGATGCCGTCCTCACCGATCCGACGACGGTCGCGCAGCAGCGCCGGCCCGACGTCGTCGAGGAGGCCGTCGATGTAGACGTGGCTGGTGGACCGGCCCTCGCCGCGGGTCACCTCGCCGTTACGGAGCACGACGGAGTCGCCGTCCTCGCAGATGAACACCTTCTCGGGCAGGCACCCCGTCTCACGGGCGATCTCGGCGTGTGCGCGCAGGTGCCGGTGCTCGCCGTGGACCGGGATGAAGTGCTCGGGCTCCACGATGTTGTGGAACAGGACGAGGTCCTCGCGGCTGGCGTGACCGGACACGTGGACGTGGGCGACGCCACCGTGGATCACGGTGCAACCGCGCCGCGACAGGTTGTTGATCGAGCGGAACACCGCCTGCTCGTTGCCCGGGATCAGGCTGGAGGCGAGGATGATCAGATCCCCCTCCCCCACCTCGAGCCTGCGGTGCTCGCCGGCCCCCATCAGCGACAGCGCGCTGAAGGGCTCGCCCTGGGAACCGGTGGAGATGACGATCAGCTCCGAGCGGTCGTAGCGGTCCACGTCGTTGGGGTCGACCGCGAGGTCGACGTCGAAGTCGAGGTAACCGAGCTCGCCCGCGATCGCCATGTTGCGCACCATCGAGCGCCCGACGAACACCGGCCGGCGTCCGACCGCGATCGCCGCGTCGAGCACCTGCTGGATCCGGTGGACGTGGCTGGCGAAGGAGGCCACGACGACCAGGCCCTCCGCCTCCATCAGGTGCTGGCGGATCGTCGCACCGATCGTGCGCTCGGGCTTGACGTGTCCCGGGTTCTCGGCGCCGGTCGAGTCGGCCAGCAGCAGGTCGACCCCCTCGTCGCCGAGCCGGGCGAAGTGCGCCAGATCGGTGGGACGGCCGTCCAGGGGCGACTGGTCCAGCTTGAAGTCGCCGGTGTGCACGATCATGCCCTCCGGGGTCCGGAAGGCCAGCGCGACGCCGTCGGGGATCGAGTGGCTGACCTGCACCGCCTCGACGTCGAAGGGCCCCTGCGTGAACCGGTCCCCGGGTTCGACCTCGTGGTAGCGCGGCCGCGGCAGGTCGGGCCACTCCTCCAGGATCGCCTGGCAGAACGCGATGGTCAGACGGGTGCCGTACACGTCCATCCGACGATCGAGGTCGCGCAGCAGGTACGGCAGCGCACCGATGTGATCGAGGTGCCCGTGCGTGAGGAACACCCCTTCGACGTCGTCGGCGCGGTCGGTCAACCAGGACCAGTCGGCCAGGATCAGATCGACGCCGAGGTGCTCCGCGTCAGGGAACAGCACGCCCACGTCCACGATGCCGATGCGGCCGTCGATCTCGATCGTGGCCATGTTGCGGCCGATCTCGCCGAGACCACCGAGGAAGGTGATCTCGACCCCGTCACGTGCGCTCATCGTTGCTCCTGGATCGGCCGCAGCGCCGCGAGGACGGCCTCGACGGCCGCAGGCGAGGCGTCGACGAGGGGTGGGCGGACGGGACCGGCCGGGAGGCCGAGCTGCGCCAGCGCCCCCTTCAACGGTGCCGGTGACGCCTCACGGAACAGCGCGCGGTGGACGGGGAGGCAGGCCAGGTGCAGCTGGCGTGCCCGAGCCGGATCGGTCGGGAACGCGGCGATCATCGCTGCCAGCTCCGGACCGACGAGGTGCGATGCGACCGACACGACCCCGACGGCCCCGACCGACAGCAGCGGCAGGTTGACCTCGTCGGCGCCCGACCACATGGCGTAGCCACCCGGCGCGCCCGCGGTCGCACGCAGCAGGTCACCGGCGCGACCGCAGTCGGCGGTCGCGTCCTTGACGCCGACGATGTTCTCCACCTCGGCGAGCGAGGCGTGGGTGGCGACGTCGATGGCTCGGGCACTGCGGCTCGGGATGTCGTAGACCACCATGGGCAGGTCGGTGGCGGCAGCCGCGGCCTTGAAGTGGGCGTCGAGCCCGCGCTGGTCGGGGCGGTTGTAGTACGGGGTGACGACCAGGACCGCGTCGGCGCCGGCATCGGCGGCCTCGGCCGTGGCAGCCACGGTCCTGGCGGTGTCGTTCGAGCCGGTGCCGAACATCACGGTCGCGCGGCCGTCGACGGTGCTGCGCACGACCCGCAGCACCTCGAGCGCCTCGGCGGCCTGGAGCGTGGGGGACTCGCCGGTCGTGCCGTTGACCAGCACGGTGTCGGTGCCGTTGACGACGAGATGCTCCGCCAGGATCGCGACGCCGTCGAGGTCGAGGGTCCGGTCGGCGGCGAAGGGCGTCACCATCGCGGTGACGACCCGGCCGATGCCGTCGGGCGGGCTCGGATGATCGAGCGGCGGGGTGGGCATCGAGGCTGATCGCCTCCTCGTGAGCGGTCGATCGCGGGCACCTGGACCGACCCGGCGCGATCCGGACCGGCGCGGACGCAGGCAGCACGGCCCTATCCTAACGCCCATGCCTGCACGCCCGGGTCCAGACCTCCTGGCGGATGGGCGGGACCGCGACCCGAGGAGTTGGACGTGATCTGGCATGTGGTGCGCTTCGACTGCACGGACCTGGACGAGTCGACGCGGCAGGAGCTGGAGTCGTCGCTCGCCGCCCTGTCCGCGCTCCACGAGGTGGCGTGGCTGCGGGTCGCTCGCGACGTGGAGGAGCCGACCGTCACCGGCCTTCTGACCGTCTTCGCCGACGTGGAGGCGCTGACGCGCTACCGCGTCCACCCGGAGCACGTACCGGTGGTCGAGCGCATCAGAGCGCTCGGGGTGCCGACGGTCCGTCTCGACATCGCGACCGACGACGAGCCCTCCGACCTGCCGTGACCGGCCCCCAGCTCGTGCTGGCGCACGCCGGCCCGGGCGCGACCTGGCAGACGATGGTCGTGGCCGCCGGGATCGTGCTCGGCGGGGTCGTGCTGGCAGCGGGGCTCGGACTGGTCGAGGTCCGGCGGCCGGGTGACCTGGTGCCGCCGGCGGCCGGTGCCGCCATCGTGGCCGGGCTCGGGGTGCTGGCCAGTGAGCTGCTCTCGGACTGGATCGGGTGGGGACTCCCGCTCGCGGTGGTGGCCCTCACGACCCTGCTGCTGGGCGCGGTCGCCGGCGTCGACCTGCGTCTCCCCGCGCCGCTGCCCATGGGCGCACTGGCGCTGGCGGGGGTCGCCGCCTGGCTGCTCTCCCCACCCCTGACCGTCGCTCTGCACCCGCCCTCGGAGGTCCTCCCGCTCAGCGACGACGCGACCCTCTCGATCGTCACACCGGTCGAGGACGAGCCGGTGGCCGCCGGCCTGGTGCCCCTGACGGTCACCGTGACCGGTGGCTCGATCGGCCCAGGTGGGGCGTCGCCGGACGACCTCCCCGACGACCCCGAGGAGGCCGGACAGCTCACCGTGGCGATCGAGGAGGTCGGCGGCGAGGCGGGCGCCGCCCCGCGGCAACGGCTGGACATCGAGCTCCCCGGGTGCACCGTCACCGCCCCCTGCGACGAGGTGCGTGTCGACCTGCCGGTCGCGCCGGGGACCTGGCAGCTCACCGTCGACCTGCAGCGTGGCGACGGCACCCCGTTGGCGCCCCCCGTCCGGGCGCGCGCCACCTTCACGGCCGTCCCGGCCGACTAGGTCAGCTCCGCGGTCCGCGGACGGCGGCGTACAGGTACGCACCGGCGATCGCGAAGACCACGGCCTGGCTCGCAGCGGCGGCCGGGAGCAGGGGCAGGCTCGGCAGCCGCTCCGCCAGGGCGACGGGCACGGTGGGCAGCACGACCAGCAGGAGGATCAGCGCACCGACCGTCGGGACGAGCCGATCGTTGCGTCCAGCGCCCATGCCGAAGGCGGCGACCGCGCCAGCCGCGACGTAGGACGCCACCGGCCACCACACGCTGGTCTCCCCGCCATCGGCAGCCACGGCATCGGTCAGGATCCTGGCGAGGTCGAGCAGCAGCAGCGGGATCACCCCGACCGCCACGCCGAGCAGCACGGTGCGCACGCGATCGTTCATCTCGAGCCTCCCGCCGCCTGCGCCTGGTCGGCACCGTCCGCCCGCGCCTGCTCGGCACCGTCCGCCCGCGCCTGGTCGGCACCGTCCGCCCGCGCCTGGCGGCGACGTTCGGCGGCCTGCTCCGACGCCAGCCGCTCCAGTTCGCTCGTCCCGTGGTCGACGTGGACCATCGCGTCCGCGACGGCTCGGTGTCCCGCGACCTCCCCGATCTGGCGGTGCATGGCCTGCACGACCCGGCGGTACTGCGGGTGGCCCTGTGGGATCGACCGCAGCTCCAGCATCTGCATCGCCGCGCGGGCGTTCAACTGGAGGACGTAGCGCACGCGGTAGGCGAAGCACACCGCGTACTGGGCCGCAGCCGGGTGGTCCGGAGCCAGCAACGCCTCCAGCGCCGCGGAGCGCTCCAGCGCCTCGTGCCAACGGTCCTCGACGCCGGCCTCGGCGAGCTCCGGCGGGGTCTCGTACCCGTGTGCGGTGGTCAGGTCCTGCCACTCGATGGTCAGCATCCGGTGGCGTTGCAGGTCCCGGAACCCCCCGTAGTCGCCGAGGACGTCGAACCGGTACCACACCCGCTCGAACCCGCGCCCCGGTTTGTGGCGTCGGTTGGTGCGCTCGCCGACGTAGGCGGTGAGGACCTCTGCCCGCCGTGCCGGCGACCAGCGCCGGACCTCCGCCTCCAGCTGTCGTTCGGAGATGGTCACGTGCGGATAGAGGGCGGCGGTGACCAGTGCCACCTCGGCATCCACGGGGTCACGCGGAGCCCAGTCGGTCAGGGTCACGAGCTCGGCGGGCTGCACGGGTGCTGCCGGGACCAGCGCATCGGCCAGAGCCCGGGTCTCGTCCCGCCGAGCGGCGAGGTAGGCCGACCACGCCCCGCCCCGCTCCGGGCGGTCGACCCGGGTGAGGAAGGAGGGGATGACCCGCCGGAGCTCGGTCAGCAACCGGTCGGCGACGCTGCGCGACTCGGCCAGCTCATCGGCTCTCAGCCGCAGGAGCAACCCCTCGTAGGCCTGCCCCGAAGCGAACATGCCGACGTTCGACGTGGTGGCCGCCGGCAGCAACCCGCGGAGCAGATCGAGCGCCTTGGCCTTCGTGGCGTTGCGGTAGGCGAAGGGGCTGGTGGTGTCGTCCTTCGGCCACCGCTGGCGGACCCAGTCGAGCACCTCCGGCACCATGCCGGTGTACAGGTTGAAGA
>CAYRXQ010000202.1:0-5660 GCA_964428115.1 uncultured Ilumatobacteraceae bacterium | reverse complement strand
TGGTGGGCATGAAGGGCTCGAAGAACATCATCGCGATCAACAAGGACAAGGAGGCGCCGATCTTCGGCGTGGCCGACCTCGGCATCGTGGGCGACGTGCACAAGGTGCTGCCCAAGATCATCGAGGCCCTCCAGGCCCGCGGCTGACGCCGCCACCTCCACGACCGGGCTCGCCCCGGGCGCACGTCTGGGCTGCAGATCCGGTCACATCCGACCGGATCTGCAGCCCAGAGTCGCGCACGGGCACGGTCGGGACGTTCGGTCTCAGGTGGCGTCGGTGGCGTGGAAGGCCCAGGCGAGGTGCTCGCCGTGGTCCTCCACCACCAGGCGCAGCGACCAGCCGACCACGGGCTCGTGGGCGTCCCACCACCACCAGCGCAGGTCGGCGAGCAGTTCCTCGACGGCATCGGGGGCGGGTGGCCACTCGTCGTGGAGGTGACCCAGGGCGCCGAGCAGCCACCAGGCCGCGGACCGACCGGTGGCCGCGCCGCGCCGCCGCCCGTTCGCGCCGCCGCCCGCCCCGGCCCAGGCGAGCCAGGCGATCGCCGCACTGCCGGTGATGGGGGCGACCCGGGCGTGGCGCAGCCCCAGCGCACCGAGCGCATGTGCCGCCTCGCCTTCGACGCAGGCGAGCTCGGCACGTCCGGTGGAGCCGGCGGTCCAGCCGTCGACGAGGGCCCGGAACGCGAGCTCGGTGTCGCCGTCGTCGATCCTCGGCGCGCCGACGATCGGGACGAGCTCGGTCCACTCGGTGCCCGGACCGCCCGGATCGGGCGGGGTGGGGAAGTCGGCCCCGAGGTCGCGGTACTCGGCGAGCGCGTACTCGGGCTCCCAGGTGGCCAGATCGACCGGGATGTCGAGGACCGGCGGCAGGCCGGCGAGCTCTGCGGGGTCGATGGCCTCGCCACGCAGCGAGCGCTCGTGCGCCACGTAGACGCTGGTGGCGTCACCGACCAGGTGGGGCCGCAGCCCCGCCCAGGTGTGGTGCTGGGCGACGACCTCACTGAGCGGGCCGATCGTGAAGCGACCCGAGTCGACGTCGACCACGCCGGCGGCCCAGTCGTCGGGGGCCAGGAGGGCGAGTCGGTACTCGGCGAGCGTGGCGACCGGCCACAGCTGCCGGCCGGTGTCGAGGGCCGCACGGGAGCGATCGCGCAGCCGTCGCAGCCCCGCCCAGTCGCGGCTGGCGCACCGGGCGTCGACCAGTCGCACCAGCCCGTCCAGATCGCCGCGATGGACCAGCTCGTCGAGGTCGTCGTCGGCGTCCTGGGCGTCCTGGGCAGGCATCACACCAGGGGCCACGGGTACCGGTGCCCCGTGGGATCGTCGGGGAACACCGGATCGGCGAGGAGGCGGGCCGTGCGCTCCTGCAGTGCGGCGACCTCGCCCGGGTCGAGCAGGGCGGTGAGCTCGGCCGTCGGCGCGTCGAGGAGCCGCTCGATCGGTGCCAGGAGCTCGGCCGGCACCGGCTCGCCGGCGAACTCCCAGATGACTGTGCGGAGCTTGTCGGGGATCGAGAAGCACAGCCCGTTGTCGATGGCCCAGACCTGGTCGTGGGCGAGGAGGCAGTGGCCGCTCTTGCGGTCGGTGTTGTTGGCGAGCACGTCGAACAGTGCGATCTCGCGCAGCCGGTGGTGCAGCCCGGGCCACTGCTCGAAGATCGTGAAGTAGTGCTCGCTGTGGTCGGCATCGACGAACCACTGCAGCGAGCCCTCACCGAAGGGGCCGTCGCGGATGATGGTCGGCGGCACCACCCCGAGCTCGAGCTGCTCGGAGAGCACGAAGGCCGCACGCTCCCGACGGTGGAGCCCGGCGTCGAAGTCCCACAGCGGCCGCTCGCCGCGCACGGGCTTGTAGATCGCGTGGTGGTGGACACCCGCGTCGCCGTGGACCGTCACGAGGAAGGTCGCGTTGGAGCTCCACGGCATCCGGCCGTCGACCTCGATCTCGCCGGCCAGGAGGAACTCGACCGGATCGGGGATCCCGGGCGCGGTCAGTTCATGCGCGGACACGGGTGGCCATCGGGGTCGATCGGTCGGGAGCACCACTGACAGGTCGGACGGCCCGCTGCGATCACCGTCTCGGCGTGGTCGCAGAACGCGGCGGCCTGGCTCCGGCTCAGGTAGATCCGGATCGTGCCACCCTCGGGTTCGTCGTCGGCGAGCTCGTCGTCGCGGTCCTCGAGCTCGTCGAGCTCCTCGAGGTCCTCGGGGATCTCGATCCCGAGTGCGGCCAGGAGGTTCTCGTCGGGATCCTCGTCGTCGTCGAGGTCGTCGAGGTCGTCGTCGCCGACCACGAGCTCCTCGAGCTGGACGACCAGGCGGTCACCGGTGCGGTCGTAGCCGAGGCCGATCGGGCCGAGCACGAACGCCGGGTCGATCGGTGTCGCCAGCTCGAGCGCCCCGGGCATCGGTCGATCCTCCGGGGGTGGGAGGTCGACGAGGACCCGACGCAGGTAGGCCGCGATCGCCGCCACCTGCTGCTTCTCGCACTTGACCGAGACCCGCTGCCGGCCGGCGCGGATCTGGAGGAAGAACGTCCGCTCGCCCGGACGACCGAGCGCGCCCGTGGTGAACGCGTCGACCTCGTCGAACTCGTAGAACACGCTCACGAGGGCCGCAGTTCGCGCAGGGAGCCGCCGGTGGAGTTGAGCGTGAGCGCCATCGGCCCGCCCGGGCCCCAGGCGACCACGCTGATCGAGCAGGTCGACACCACGATGCGCTGGAACAGGTCGAGGTGGGTGCCCAGGGCGTGGGCGAGGGCGGCCTTGATCGGGTCGGCGTGCGACACGCACACGATCGTGCCGCCCGGGTGCGCCGTGCGGAGCCGGTCGAGGGTGCCGACGATGCGGTGCTGCATCTCCGAGAAGCTCTCGCCCTCGGGGAAGCGGAACGTCGACGGCGCCCGCTGCACGGTCGACCACTCGGGGAGCTTCATCAGCGCCTTGAGCTGGGCGCCCGTCCAGGCACCGAAGTCGCACTCGAGGAGGCCGCGGTCGACCTTGGCGCGCACCCCGGTCGCCGCCGCGATCGGCGCCGCGGTCTCGCGGGCCCGCTCCAGCGGCGAGGTGTAGATCGCGTCGATCCGCTCGATCTCGGCGATCCGCTCGGCCGCGCGTCGAGCCTGCTCGCGGCCGGTGTCGGCCAGGTGCAGCCCCGGTGCCCGACCTGGCAGCGAGGTGCCCGTCGTGGGGGTCTGACCGTGGCGGACCAGCAGGACCGTGGTGATCGGGGGAGGAGTCGTCGTCTTCGTGGCCATCGGTCCGCCCAACCTAACGTCGGCCGGCGTGGACGACCATCCGGAGCGCGGGTCTGCGCCGCTCGCCGTGCTCGCAGCCGAGATCACCGAGTGTCGGGCGTGTCCGCGGCTGGTCGCATGGCGCGAGCAGGTGGCCATCGAGAAGCGGGCTGCCTACCGCGAGGAGACGTACTGGGGTCGTCCCATCCCCGGGTTCGGCGACCCCGGGGCCCGCGTCCTGGTGCTCGGGCTGGCGCCGGCAGCCCACGGCGCGAACCGCACCGGTCGGGTGTTCACCGGTGATCGCAGCGGGGACTGGCTGTTCCGATCGATGCATCGCGCGGGGTTCGCGAACCAGCCGACCTCGGTCTCGATCGGCGACGGTCTCGAGCTCCGCGACGCCTGGGTCACCGCGGCGGTGAAGTGTGCGCCGCCGGCGAACGCCCCGACGACGGCCGAGCGCGACACCTGCGCGCCGTTCCTGCAGCGCGAGGTCGCAGCACTCGGTCGGCTGCGGGTGGTCGTGTGCCTTGGCGCGTTCGGCTACGACGCGGCGTGCCGCCACTTCGGTGTCCGGCCGCGCCCGAGGTTCGGCCACGGCGTGGAGGCCGCCGTCGAGGACGGTCCGATCCTGCTGTGCTCGTTCCACCCCAGCCAGCAGAACACGTTCACGGGTCGCCTCACCGAGCCGATGCTCGACGCCGTGTTCGTCCGCGCCGCAGCGCTGGCGGCGTCAGGCTCCTGAGGCCAGCGCCGTGGCGAGGGCCTGCGCCGCGAGGCCGCGCGCCAGGTCGGCATCCGCGAGGAACTCGGGCAGCGAGAAGAAGGCGTGGATCTGGCCGTGGAACTCGACGTGGGTCGCGGTGACCCCGCTCGCGAGCAGGCGATCGACGAACGCGGCGCCCTCGTCGCGCAACGGATCGCAGCCGGCGGTGATCACGAGCGTGGGCGGGCACACGGCGAACGCCTCGTCGGGGGCGAGCAGCGGGGAGACCCGCGGGTCGACCGCCGTGCCCTGACCGCCCGACAGGTAGAGGTCGACGAACCAGCGCATGCCGGCCGCGGTGAGGAAGAGCCCCTCGCCGAACCGGCGGTAGGAGTCGGTGGCGCACCGGGCGTCGGTGACCGGGTAGACGAGCAGCTGGAATGCGAGCGGCACCGGTGCGAGCTGGGCCACGACCGCCGCGAGGTTGCCGCCGGCCGAGTCGCCGCCGATCGCGAGCCGCGCCGGGTCGAGGCCGAGCTCCTCGGCCTGCGCCGCGGCCCAGCGGGTGGCCACGATCGCGTCGGTGAGGCCCGCCGGGAACGGGTCCTCGGGGGCGAGCCGGTAGCCGACGCTGAGCAGGGCGTGCCCCGAGCGCTCGCACAGCGACCGGCACAGGTCGTCGTGACCGTCCAGGCTGCCCAGCACCCACCCGCCACCGTGGAACCAGATCAGCAGGCCGGTGCGTCCGTCGGCGTCGTGGGCCGGTGTGGGCGGTCGGTAGAGGCGCACCGGGACCCCGTCGGCATCCAGGTCGCGCACCTCGGCCACCTCGATGGTCGAGGGACGCGTCAGCGCCTCGCGGGCGGCGCGGGCCGAGACCGGATCCTCGGTCTCGAGGGGCGGCGGGCCTGTCGCGGCGATGGCCTCGAGCAGTGCGTGCGTCTCGGGGTGGAGGGGCATCCCGGGAGTCTGGCAGTAGCCTCCCGACCCTGTGAACGCCGAGCACCGCCCCCGTGTCCGCCGCCGGTCCCGATCGGTCGCGGTCGCCTCCCTGGCGCTCGTCGCGGTCCTCGGAGCGTCGGCCTGCAGCTCCTCGCCGAGCGCGCGGCGCGTGGCCCTCGAGACCGTCGAGACGCTCGATGTGCCCGAGGGCGTCAAGGCCTGCATGCGGGCCGAGATCGAGCAGTACACCCCCGATGAGCTCGACGAGGTCGCCGAGGGCGCAGCGAGCGGCGATCAGGCCGACCTCGAGGCACTCGGCACCTTCCAGGCGACGCTGCAGCGCTGCCTCGTCAGCGGCTGATCAGCCGGTCGACTCGGGCGCAGCCGCCGGCTCGCTCGCAGCAGCCGGCTCGGCCGGTGCGGCGGCCTTCTTCTTGGGCGGCGGCACACCGATCGCCGGGTTGCGGTCGGCGAACTCGGGCCAACGACGACGGCTGACGATCGAGAGCGTGCGCAACAGCTTCATCGCCCGTTCGTCCTCCTGGGCGGGCCGGGCGATGATCGAGCCGTCGGCGATCATCCGGTTGATGACCTCCTCGCCCAGCTCGGTGCGCACGATGGTGAGGGTCCAGTCGTTGCTCTCACCGATGCCGCCGGTCGACACGTCGGCGTGCTCGGCGGCGAAGTCGGGGCAGTTCTTGCACCCGGTGCGCGTCCACTGGTGGCACTCCTTGAGGTCGATCTCGTGGTACGAGCCGTCCTTCATCCAGATCTGG
>CAYRXQ010000201.1:0-5681 GCA_964428115.1 uncultured Ilumatobacteraceae bacterium | reverse complement strand
GTTGGGCATCCGACGGATTGCCCTGGCGTGAGATCGGATCGGTGCCGACGTAGCGCAGGTCGATCGGTCGTGGCCGTTCGTACCAGTCGCCCAGGCGCTCCCGGTAGGGCGCCATCCGGGTCTTGAAGTCGGGGAGCGTCGCCGGGTCGGGGATGTCGGCCCGCATCGGGGCTTGGTGGTCGGGCCCGGTCTCCTCGTCGTGGACGCTGGCCTGCAGGTTGAAGATCGCCCGGCCGTGCTGGATCGCGACCACCCGTCGGGTGGCGAAGCTGCGCCCGTCGCGCAGCCGATCGACCTCGTAGAGGATCGGCACGGTGGGGTCGCCGGGGCGCAGGAAGTAGGCGTGCAGCGAGTGCACGAGGCGCCCCGGTTCGTCGACCGTTCGGGCCGCCGCGACGAGGGCCTGGCCGGCGACCTGGCCGCCGAAGACGCGCTGGCGGTTCTCGTCGGGCGACCGCCCGCGGAAGATGTTGACCTCGATGGCCTCGAGGTCGAGCAACCTGACCAGATCGTCCACGACCTCTTGCACGTCGCTCATGTTGCCACGGCCGGGGGCAGCAGGCCGCTCCCGGTCCCGTAGTGTCGGCGCCCATGGCGGACGTCGCGAGGTCGTGGGCCGGCCTCGAGGTGCCGATGCGACGGGCGATCGAGTTGGCCTGGGAGTCTGCGGCCGCCGGCAGCTTCGGGATCGGTGCCGTGGTCACCGCTGCGGACGGCCGGGTGCTGTCGACCGGGCGGAATCGGATCGTCGAGCGCGATCCCGGTGACGACGTGCTGGCCGGGACGTCGCTGGCCCACGCCGAGATGAACGCGCTCGCCAAGCTGCCCTGGCGCGTCCACGACGCCGACCGACCGACCCTGTGGACCACGCTGCAGCCGTGTGTGCAGTGCCTGGGTGCAATCCGGCTGTCGCCCGTCGTCCGCGTCGAGGTGCTCGCGCCCGACCCGATCTTCCGTGGCGTCGAGTCGATCCGTCACGCCACCGAGTTCCTCGGCCGCAACTGGCCCGAGGTGGTGGAGCGCGCCGTCGACGAGTGGTCGGTGCTCGGGCTGCTGTTCCAGGCGCACCTCGCCGCGTGGTGGGGTGGTTCGTCGACCTCCGAGGCGTGGGAGGCGGCACTGCCCTCGGTGGTGCGACTGGCCGAGCGCTGCGCGGCCGACCACACGCTGGTGAGCGCCGCCGAGCGGCACGACCCGGTGCGGGACGTCGCCGCGAGCCTGTGGGACGACCTGCGCACGTGCGTCCCCGAGGTCGCCCGACTCGCCGCCGATCGACCCCCCGTCTGACCGACCCCGTCTGACGGGACCTGTCCGGTGCGCCGGTCCGCGTGCCACCCACCCGGTTCTCATCCCGAATTCGTGTCACCCAACGCGACCCACTCGTGTCAGATGTAGCGTCCGGCGGGTGCTCGACCTGACCCCCGACCAGCTGCTCACTACCACCCGGGCCGTCCGCAAGCGGCTCGACACGACCCGTCCCGTCCCCGAGGAGCTGATCCGCGAGTGCGTCGCCGCGGCGATGCAGGCGCCGTCGGGCAGCAACCGGATGACCATGCAGTTCGTGGTCGTCCGCGACGCCGAGCAGCGGGCCGCGATCGGCGAGGTGTACCGGCAGTGCTACGAGATCTACAAGACCCTCGACGGCATCTACGTCGGATCGATCGTCAAGGACACCGACGACGAGCAGGCACAGCAGCGACGGGTCCAGACCTCGGCCGACCACCTCGGTGAGCACATGGGCGAGGCCCCGGTGCTCGTGATCGGCTGCACCGAGGGGCGCGCCGACGGCGTGCCGGCGATGGTGTCGGAGAGCATGTACGGCAACATCCTGCCCGGCATGTGGAGCTTCATGTTGGCCGCCCGAGCCCGCGGGCTGGGCACCGCTTGGACGAGCGTCCACCTGTTCATGGAGCAGCAGGTCGCCGACATCGTGGGCATCCCCTTCGACACGGTGCAGCAGGTCTGCCTGACCCCGCTGGCCTACACGATCGGCACCGACTTCCGCCCCGCGGCGCGGCCCGAGCCCGACACGATCATCCACTGGGATCGTTGGTGAGCACGACGCTCCAGGGACGGCGGCTCGAGGTGGCACTCGCCACCAAGGGCTTCATGCCCGTCGGCGAGGCCGACGCGCTCCACCGGGCCGCGACGGCCGCCGCGCACGCCGTGCCGAGCGCACCGTGGGTCGAGGTCGGCTCCTACTGCGGCCGCTCGACGATCTGGCTCGGCGACGCTGCCGAACGTGCCGGGGCGACGCTGTTCGCCGTCGATCACCACCGCGGCTCCGAGGAGAACCAGGCCGGCTGGGAGCACCACGACCCCGAGGTGGTTGACCCCCGGGTCGGGCTGATGGACACGCTCCCGTTCTTCCGCGCTGCGATCCACGACGCCGGACTCGAGGCCTCGGTGGTGGCCGTGGTCGGCCGTTCGCCGGCGGTGGCGCGCCACTGGTCGACGCCGCTCGCGTTCTGCTTCATCGACGGCGGCCACGGCGAGGAGCCGGCCCGGCTCGACTACGAGGGCTGGGCTCACCACGTCGCGATGGGCGGCACGCTCGCGATCCACGACGTGTTCCCCGATCCGGCCGACGGCGGCCGGCCGCCCTACGAGCAGATCTTCCGCCCGGCCCTCGAGAGCGGTCGCTTCCGCCTCGAGTCGGCCACCGGTTCCCTGCGCGTCCTGCGCCGCGTCGATTGAACCCTCAGGCGGCGGGCTCGTCGCCGACCACCGCGCCGAACCAGCGCTCGGTGACGCGCTCGTGGAACGTGGTGTAGATCGGGAACGCGTGGATCCGCGCCTCGACGTACAGCAGCACCAGCGAGGCCAGGAGCATCGCGCCGCCGCCCATCAGGGCGAGCGCCTCGACCGACACGTTCGACACCAGCAGACCGCCGGCGAGCGGGCCGAACACACGGCCGAGGGCCATCACGGCTTGGGCGTCCCCGGCGCGCTCCTCGGGGTAGCGCGAGCGTTCGGCGAGCAGTGAGAAGGCCCCGGGGATCCCCATCCAGAACGCGCCACCCCAGCAGGCCATCGCGATCCAGAACACGATCGGGGTGTGGACGCCGGCCACGAGCACGGCGCAGAGGCCGGTCACTCCCATCCAGCCCCCGGCGAGACGACGCCGGCCGCGGAAGCGAGCCGTGGGGATGCCGGCGATCGCGTTCGCACTGAACGCGAGGGAGACCGCGAGCGGTCCGAGCCCGACCTCCTCGGCGCCGATCGCACCCGCGAACACGAAGACCGAGGAGCCGCCGAACGTGATCACTCCCAGACAGACCAGGATCACCGCGGCGGCCCGGGTCGGGCGGTGGCGTTCCCGGTGGGGTCGCTTGGCGGCTTCGAGGCGGGTGCCACGCACGAAGGCCAGCGGGACCAGGTTGGCCACGGCGAGCAGCACGAACAGCCACGACGGCCCGGTGGCATCGAGGGTGAGGGCCAGGATCGGCGAGGCGACGGTGCCGACCACCGGGCCGATCACGGCGACGTCGCCGACCCGCTCGTCGTCGCCGAAGACCTCGGCCCACGAGATCCACGAGATCAGGCCGAGGGCCAGGCCGCTGACGACGTGGGCGCCCAGGACGCCGGCGAACCAGGGGGAGAACGCGGCCGCGGCCTGCGCGGTCGCCCCCATCAGCGCGGCCACGACCATCACGCGACGACGCGGCCGCAGGAACCGTCCGGCACCCCAGGTGGCGGTGACGAACCCGACCAACTGGGCCGTGGACATCGCCCCGGCGAGCCCGACGCTGACCCCGCGGTCGGCAGCGACGGCCGGCACGAGGAACGGTGTGGCCGAGAACACGACCGTGCTCACCGCCAGGGCGACCAGGACGCCCGCGGGGATCTGCGGACGCAGGTTGAAGACGACCCGGATGGGGGTCTGGAGCATCAGCTCGCGTCGCGCACGAGCGCCAGCTCGGCGGCGATCCGGTCGCGGACCCGCTCGCGCAGGGACTCGACGTCGTCGAGGGTGAGCCCCTCGGTGCTGATCGGCTCGAGGACCCGGACCTCGGCGTGAGCCACGCCCAGGCGCCAGTCGTGCTTGCGGAGCGCATCGCGGGTGCCGTGCACCACCAGCGGCAGGATCGGCGCGCCGGCCTCGATCGCAGTCGAGAAGGCCCCGTCCTTGAAGGGCCCGAGCTCGCCGGTCTTGGAGCGGGTGCCCTCGGGGAAGATCATCACCGACACCCGCTTGTCGAGTCGGTCGCGGCACTGGCGCAGCGCCTCGATGGCGCTCGCCCGCTGGCCGCGGTGCAGTTCGATGTCACCGGCCATCGTCATCATCCAGCCGACGAGCGGGAACCGGAAGAACGTGGCCTTGCTCAGCCACTTCATCTCCATCGGGAGATGCGAGATGAGCAGGATGTCGACGAAGCTCTCGTGGTTCGCGACCACGACGTAGGGGCGACGCGGATCGCTCGGGACCTCACCGGTGACCTTGAAGGTCCACAGCGGCGTGAGCTTCTGGTGGACGACCGTGAGCTTGCGGAACAGGTAGCCGGCCCAGTAGCGGCCGGGGTCGAACGGTGCGGTCACGAGTCGGACCACGGCCACCATCGGCGTCCAGAGGATGACCACCACCCCGAGGACGAACCAGCTCCACACGCTCAGGACGGTCCGCACCAGGGTCGACTGCACGTCGGGGCACGGTAGCAGTCGTCGTCTCGTCTGCCAGCGGGCGGGCGGTGTCAGTCGCGACGGACGTGCGGTACGAACAGGTCGCTCGCCGGCGAGGTGCCGGTGATCGCGTCGGCCGCCAGGATCACGGCGGCCGCGGTGTACGAGGAGTGCTCGTCGGCCGGGAACAGCTCGTGGCGGGGATAGACGATGCCGGTCCAGTACGCACCGTCCTCGCACCGGTGCGTCCGGCTCCAGCGCAGCAGGTCGGTGGCCGTGGTCGGGTCGCCGATCGCAGCGAACGCGAGCGCACACTCGGCGGTCTCCGAGGCCGTGATCCAGTCCTCGTCGCTCACGCAGCGGATGCCGTAGCCCTCGTGGACGAAGGTGTCCCAGCCCTCGGCCATGCGGGCCTTGGCGGCCTCGCCCTCGAGCGTGCCGGTCAGCACGGGGTAGTACCAGTCCATCGCCCAGCGGGTCTTGGGTTCGAAGACCTCGGGACGGTTGGCGACGGCGTTCGCGAGCACGTCCGCCGCTTCGACCCAATCGGCGCGGTGATCGCCCACGGCCAGCCCGGCCGCGGCGCCGCACCGCAGCGCGTGCTGGATGCTGGCGCAACCGGTGAGCAGGGCGTAGTCCCACGGCTGCTCATCGGGTTCGACGGCCCACAGGATCGTGCCGTCGGGACGGCGATGATCGAGCACCCAGTCGAGCGCGCGCTCGACGGTGGGCCAGATGTCGTGCAGGAAGCCGCGGTCCCAGGTGCAGCGCCAGTGGTGCCACACGCCGGTCGCGATGTAGGCGCACACGTTGGTGTCGAGCTTGGTCTCCTCGACGCTGCCGTCCGAGGCGTAGTAGTTATGCCACGAGCCGTCGGGGCGCTGGATGTCGGCGAGCCACTGGTAGGCGCGCTCGGCCTCGTCGTGCAGGCCCGCCACGTCGAGGGCCATCGCCGTCTCGACGTGGTTCCACGGGTCGCAGTGCCCGCCGGGGAACCACGGGATCATGCCGGTGGGCAGCTGCAGCGACGCGAGGTGGTCGGCCGTGACCCGCAGCTCGTC
>CAYRXQ010000200.1:0-5700 GCA_964428115.1 uncultured Ilumatobacteraceae bacterium | reverse complement strand
CGAGGTGGAACGGGATGTACTTGCCCTCCTCGTGCTCGTAGCCGATCACGTCGTGCGGACAGGTGACCACGCACCCCGCGCAGCCGGTGCACAGCCCGGTCGTGATGACCTCGGCGTACAGCTCCTTCCACTGGGCGGTCCAGCGCTCCTTCTTGGGCGCGCTGTCGGCGGCAGGGGTCGTGGGGGCGTCCACGGTGTCGGTCATGTCGCCGACGGTAGACGCCCGCCCGCCCCGCGAGCGAGGAGGGGCGTCGTCGGCAGCGCTCAGACGGCGGCGGAGCCCTCTTCGCCGGTGCGGATGCGGACCAGACGATCGACCGAGGTGACCCAGATCTTCCCGTCGCCGATCTTGCCGGTCACGGCCGATCGCACCACGGCCTCGACGATCGGGTCGACCAGGTCGTCGTCGACCACGATCTGGATGCTGACCTTGGGCACGAACTCGATCTGGTACTCGGCGCCCCGGTACGTCTCGGTGTGCCCGCCCTGGCGGCCGAAGCCACGCACCTCGGTGACCGTCAACCCGGTGACGCCCACGGCCTTGAGGGCCGCCTTCACGTCGTCGAGCTTGAACGGCTTGATGACCGCGGTGATCAGCTTCATGCGGCGACGCTAACCCACGGCGTCCAGCCCGATCGTGTGCGCCATCGCTCGGGCGGTCTCGGCGAGGAGTGCGGCGTGTGCCGTGATGGCGTTGCGGGTCTGCCCGAACAGCTCGAACGCAACGAGTCCGAACAGCTGCGTCCACGCGGCGAGCACCCGCACCACCACGGCGTCGGGCAGGTCGGTGCCGAGCTGCGCGACCAGCTCGCGCAGCTCGCGATGCAGGTCGGCGTCGGCGACGTCGGCCGCCACCGGTGCTGCAGGCGGTGTCAGACACCCGGCGCGCCAGGCCTCGGTGACGATCCCGACGAGGGCGAGGGTGGTGCGCGAGGCCGGGTCGATGGTGTCGACCGGGGCGTGGTAGCCGCGCACCGGCGTGCCGTACAGCAGGGCGAACTCGTGGGGGCGCTCGACGGCCCAGGAACGCACGGCGAGCGCGGCGGCGACCCATCGGTCGGTGGGGGAGCCGCCGGCCGTGGCGACGGCGGCCTCGGCGTGCGCGCCGAGGGAGTCGTAGGAGGTGACGATCAGCTGGGTGAGCAGCTCGTCCTTCGAGCTGACGTAGCGGTACACCGCCGAGGACACCATGCCGAGCTCGCGGGCCACCGAGCGCAGCGACAGCTGCTCGGCGCCGACCTCGGCGAGCTGGCGCCGCGCCTCGGCGACGATCGCCGCCTCGACCTCGGCCCGGGCCCGTTCGCGTGCCCCGCGCACCCGGGGCGGATCCTGGTCCACGTCTCGGCTCATGGTCGACAGTGTTCCAGATCGACGCACCGAGATGTGAGCACTGCTCTTGACAACTGTGCTGCCTTTGGTGTTCAGTGCTCCGTAGCGAGAGCGGTGCTCTCGCCGAGTCCAAGAGTCGAAGCGTCGAGGAGTCGAGATGACCGTGCCGCACCAGTCCCAGCAGCGCTACGAGGCCCCGGGGGTCCTCACGAGGCGGATCATGAACCCGCTCGTGGCCTTCACGACCCGGCGTGGGCTCGGCCTGGCCGGATCCCGGGTCCTCACCGTGCGCGGCCGCACGAGTGGCCTCCCGCGACAGACGGTCGTCAACCTCCTGTCGCTCGACGGTGAGCGGTACCTCGTCGCACCCCGTGGCGAGACCGAGTGGGTCCGCAACCTGCGCGCCGCCGGGAAGGCGTCGCTCCGGGTGGGGCGCCGGATCGAGCAGGTGACCGCCGTCGAGCTCGACGACGCGCCCAAGGGCCCGGTGCTGCGCGAGTACCTGCGCCGGTGGGGCTGGGAGGTCGGCGCCTTCTTCGACGGGATCTCCACCGACTCGAGCGACGAGGAGCTCGCGGCCATCGCCCCCGGCTTCCCGGTCTTCCGACTGATCGCCGCGTCCGCCGACGGGAACTGAACACCCGCCCCGGGACGCGGAACGTCCCCGGGCCGCTCGCACCGTGACGGTGCGGCGACCCGGGGACTGCCCCTACCCCGCCTCGACGGGGACCAGCGGATCGGCGCCGTCTAGACGGCGTCGACGCCCTCCTCGCCGGTGCGGATGCGGACGAGCCGATCGACGTCGGTCACCCAGATCTTCCCGTCACCGATCTTGCCGGTGGCGGCTGCCGTGGTGATCGTCTCGACCGCGGTGTCGGCGACGGCGTCGTCGACCACGATCTCGATGCACACCTTGGGCACGAAGTCGATCTGGTACTCGGCGCCGCGATAGGTCTCGGTGTGGCCGCCCTGACGGCCGAAGCCGCGGACCTCCGACACGGTCATGCCGACGATGCCGGCGGCCTTCAGGGCGTCCTTGACGTCGTCGAGCTTGAACGGCTTGACGATGGCGGTGATGAGTTTCATGTGGTGCTCCTCGTTCTGCGATGGGTCGTGAGTGCCGTGGGATCAGACGTGGGCCACGTCACCGGCGTACCCGGAGAGCCCGTGCTCGAGGACGTCGAGACCCTGGATCTCCTCTTCGCGGGAGACACGCAGGCCGATGGTCTTCTTCATGATGAAGAACAGCGCATAGGTGGTCACCCCGACCCATGCGGCGATGATGCCGATCATGGCGAGCTGCACGAGCAGCTGCTCGATGCCGCCGCCATAGAAGAGGCCGGCGTCCTCGCGACCGAGGAACGCGTCGTCGTACTTGGCGAACAGGCCGATCGACAGCACGCCCCAGGCGCCGCACACGCCGTGGACGCTGATCGCACCGACCGGATCGTCGACCTTCACCTTGTCGAAGAAGAACACCGCGAAGACCACGATCACACCACCGACGGCGCCGATCAGCACCGCCGGCAGGGGATCGACCGCGCCGCACGGGCCGGTGATCGCCACCAGACCGGCGAGCGCGCCGTTGCTGATCATCGCCACATCGGGCTTGCCGCTCTTGGCCCACACCGTGACCGTGGTGGCGAAGGCACCGGCGGCCGCAGCCAGCATCGTGTTGACGGCGACCGTCGACACGAACTCGTCGGCGAGCAGCTCGGAGCCGGGGTTGAAGCCGAACCAGCCGACCCACAGGATGAACATGCCGAGCACGGCGAAGGGGATGTTGTGGCCGGGGATGGCCCGCGGCTTGCCGTCGGGGCCGTACTTGCCGATGCGGGGGCCGAGCAGGAGCGCACCCATGAAGGCGGCGATGCCACCGGTCATGTGCACGATGCCGGATCCGGCGAAGTCGGAGTACACGGCGTCACCGATCGAGATCTCGGCGATCAGGCCGCCGCCCCAGGTCCAGTGGACCACGACCGGGTAGATGAGCGCACACATCACGGCGCTGAACACCAGGTACGAGGTGAACTTCGTGCGCTCGGCCATGGCACCCGACGCGATGGTCACGGCCGTCGCGGCGAACACCGCCTGGAAGAAGAACGTGGTGGCCACGCTCAATCCGCCCTCGGGGATCGCCGCCAGGTCCTCGCCGAGGAGGAAGAAGGCGTCGGTGCCGATGAAGGTGCCGTCACCGCCGAAGGCGAAGGCGTAGCCGACCGCGAAGAACGCGAGGATGCCGATCACGGCATCGGCCATGTTCTTGGCGAAGATGTTCACCACGTTCTTCGCCCGGGTGAGTCCGGCTTCGACGAGCGCGAAGCCCGCCTGCATGAAGAACACGAGGATGCCGGCGATGAACACCCAGATGTTGTTCAGGTAATCCTGGGTGGTCGGAACGTAATCTTGTGCGAATCCGACCGAGGGGGTGATGGCGAGGAACGCCACCACTCCGCCCATGCCGGAGACGATTCGGAGCGCACGTTTGCGCACGAGGGTCCTCCTTGGGGTGGGACAGGTAGGGGTCAGTCCGGCGAGGGCCCCGTTGCCGATCCGGACTGCGGGCGCACGGTAAGGACCACGGGTTTCCCGGCTGTCGCCCTCGTGTTTCCACTTCGTGACCAGTTCGTGCGCCGGGCCTCGTCCCCTCTTCCCCGTCCCCCTTCCCCGTCCCCTGTCCAACCAGGGCGCGCCACAGAGGCGTCGACTGGTTGGATTCCAACCAGTGCGCGCCACAGAGGCGTCGGGCGGTGACGGCGGCCGAGTCGAGTGGGCTCGTCGCGAGTGGGCGCGTCAGGCGACGAGCATCCAACCGCGTCGACGCACGGTGCGGACGCGGTCGGGGCCGAGTGCACGACGGATGCCCACGAGCAACGCGTCGCACCGTCGGTCGTGGAGGTCGCTCAGCCCGGCAGCTCGGGCGAGCTCGGCGCGGCTCACGACCCGGCCGGCCTTGGCCTCGAGGGCGTGGAAGACCGCCCGCTCCTGCGGGGTCAGGTGCTCGAGGGGGCGAGAGGCCTGAACCGGCGGACCGGAGGGCGCCGCAGGAGCGAGGCGGTCCATGTGCGGCACCGTAGGCAGCTCGCGTTTCACGCCGATCAGCTCGTCGTGAACGTCGTGTGAACGGCGCCACGCCGGCGTTGCGGCCGGACGGCTTGACCCGTGGGTCAAGCCACGGGGCATGATGACGTCATGGACCTGAGCTATCCCGCCGACGCCGAGGAGTTCCGCACCGAGATCCGTGCGTGGCTCGAGCAGAACCTGCCCGCCGGGTGGTTCGACGAGGGCTTCGAGATGACCGACGAGGAGCGCAAGCAGTTCAACGCGGCGTGGCCCGCCAAGCTGTTCGGCGGCGGCTGGATCTGCGCGACCTGGCCCAAGGAGTACGGTGGCAAGGGCCTCACCACCATGCAGGGCGTGGTCCTGGCCGAGGAGTTCGCCCGGGCGCGCGCCCCGATGCGCGGCGACTTCTTCGGCGACACCCTGGTCGGCCCCACGCTGCTGCAGTGGGGCACCGAGGAGCAGAAGCAGGAGTTCCTCCCTGGCATCCTGCAGGGCAGGACCCGCTGGTGCCAGGGCTTCTCGGAGCCCAACTCGGGGTCCGACCTGGCGAGCCTCAAGACCACCGCCGTGCTCGACGGCGACGAGTGGGTCATCAACGGCCAGAAGGTCTGGACCACCCAGGGCCACCACGCCGACTACTGCTTCCTGCTGACGCGGACCGACCCCGACAGCCCCAAGCACAAGGGCATCTCGTACCTGCTGGTGCCGATGAAGCAGCCGGGCGTCGAGGTCCGTGGCATCACCCAGCCCGACGGCACCGCCGAGTTCTGCGAGGTGTTCTTCACCGATGCCCGCTGTCCCAAGGACAACGTGGTCGGTGGCGTGAACAACGGGTGGAAGGTGGCGAACTCGACCCTGGCGTTCGAGCGTGGCCAGTCGGCCACCACGGGCTACCGCCGGTTCGAGGAGGAGTACCGCCTGCTCGTCGACGCCGCGCAGGCGAACGGCCGCATCGAGGAGCCGCTCGTGCGCCAGCGCCTCATGGAGTACTACACCAAGATCCAGATCCTCAAGGTCAACGGGTTGCGGAACCTGAGCGCCGCCCTCACCGGCAGCAAGGACATGGGCGTCATCGCCCTGGGTGCGACCAACAAGATGTTCTGGTCCGAGATGCACAAGGCGGCGATGGAGCTCGCCGTCGACGTGTTCGGCCCCGAGTCGATGCTCATCGACGCCGGCCCCGAGAGCGGCTCCTGGCCCGGCGCCCAGCGCGACAAGCGTCGCCCGGGTTACCCGGTGAGCCCGATGATGTCGTCGTTCTTCTTCTCCCGCTCCGAGACGATCTGGGGCGGCACGAGCCAGATCCAG
>CAYRXQ010000199.1:0-5731 GCA_964428115.1 uncultured Ilumatobacteraceae bacterium | reverse complement strand
GAGGATCCCGCGCGGGCGCGCGCCACCAAGCGGATCGGCATGGTGCCCCAGTCCCCCGCGCTCCTGCCGTGGCGCACCGTCGAGGCCAACGCGCGGCTGCTGCTCGACATCAATCGGCGCGCCACCGCGCCGGGCGGCCCCGACGTGGTGGAGCTGCTCCACGAGGTGGGGCTCGGGGGATTCCTCGGCGCCTACCCCCGTGAGCTCTCGGGCGGGATGCGCCAGCGCGTCGCGCTCGTGCGGGCGTTCGCGCTCGGGGCACCGGTGCTCCTGCTCGACGAGCCGTTCGCTGCGCTCGACGAGATCACCCGGGCCGACATGCGCCATCTGCTCGCACGGCTGTGCGAGCGGACGGCCACCACCGTGCTGTTCGTGACCCACTCGATCGCGGAGTCGGTGTTCCTGTCCGACCGCGTCGTGGTGCTCTCGGCACGGCCCGGCCGCGTCGTCGGCGTGGAGCGGATCGAGCTCGAGCATCCCCGTCTCCCCGAGCTCGAGGACGAGCCGGCCTTCTTCGCCCACGAGACCCGGTTGCGCCACCTCCTGCACCAGGGGATCCCTCGATGAGCAGCGCCGTGCGCCTCAACCGCAACCTGCGCGTCGTCGTGGCCGGGGCGGTCGGCCTCGCGGTGTTCGGGGCCTTCTGGGAGCTGCTCGTCCGGGTCGGCGACGTGCAGCCCTTCGTGCTCCAGGCACCGAGCAGGATCCTGCTCGAGCTGCTCGACGATCCGGGCACCTACGCGGGCGCCGCGTGGGTGACCCTGCGGCACGCCGTCACCGGCCTCGCGATCTCGCTGACGCTCTCGGTCGTGCTGGGCGGGGTCCTCGCCGCGTCGCGGTTCCTCGAGGAGGCGGCCCAACCCGTGCTGATCCTCGTCCTGGTCACCCCGTGGGTGGCGTACCTCACCTCGGTGGTCATCTGGCTCGGGCCGGGCGACCCGCCCGCACTGTTCCTCGTGGCGTTCGTGACCCTGCCGGCGTTCACCTTCGCGATGGTCGCGGGCCTGCGCTCGGCCGACGTGGCGGCGCGGGAGCTGTTCGCGAGTGTCGACGCCTCGCGCCTCGAGGTGCTCTGGCGCCTGCGGCTGCCGAGCGCGCTGCCGACCGTGTTCGCCTCGGCTCGCTTCAACGTGGGCCTCGCTCTCGCCGCGGCCTACTTCGTGGAGGGTGGCAACCTCACCAACGCCGGCCTCGGTGCGATCGGCCGACGGGCAGCGTCGTTGAACGCCGGCGACGTGTTGTGGGCCACGATCGCGTCGACCGCGCTGCTCGGGATCGGGCTGCTGGTGGTGCTCACGGTGGCCGAGCGCGTCCTCCTGCGCTGGCACGCCTCGCAGCACGGCGACCGCTGACGGCCGCGGCTCGTGGTCGCGGGGCCCTCGCGCCCTAGAGTTCGCTCCGCACGACCCGCGTGGCCCCACCGGCGAACCTCTTGCACCGCCGAGCCGGGCCCGTCGTGCGCTGGCACATCACACGTCCAGCCGCATCGGTGCTCCGATGCGGCGGGCTCCACCCATCTCCCACGGAGGTCATCGTGCGCCAGCGCACCACCCTTGCGTTCCTCGTCCCGCTCCTGCTCGTCGCCGCGTCCTGTGGCAACGACGACGCCACGCCCGCCAGCACCGCGCCGGAGAGCACCGCGCCCGCCGGCACCGCACCGGTCGACACCGACTCACCCGGCACCGACCCCGATGCGGCCGACGACCTGACCGTGGTCGACGGCGCCCCGTTCCCCACCGCGCGCTGCGAGGCCAACCGTGCGGCGGGCACGATCACGTTCCTCACGGGCTTCGACTACGCCGCAGCCTCCTCGATCGTCGAGGTCATCAACGCCGACGCGCTCGGCTACTACGAGGAGCTCTGCCTCGACGTCGAGATCAAGGCCAGCTTCTCGACCGCGAACTACGCGCTCGTCGCCGGCGGGCAGGCCGAGTTCGCGTCCGGCGGCTCGTTCTCCGAGGTCGTCGCGTTCGCCGGGGCGAACGATGCCGATCTCGTGACCGTCACCGTCGCCGGCCGGTCGCCCATCGACACGCTCATCCTGAAGCCCGGCGTGGCAGCCGAGCTCGAGGACCTGGCCGGCGCCACGATCGGGGTCAAGGGCAAACTGCCCTCCTCGGTCGAGATCATGCTGGCCCGCGCCGGGCTGGTCGAGGGCGAGGACTTCGAGACGGTGTTGCTCGACGGCTTCGACCCCGTCGCGCACATGGCGATCGAGTCGATCGACGGGCTGCCGGGCTGGCGCAGCAACGAGCCCGGACGACTCGAGCGCGAGGGCGTGCCCTTCGAGACCTTCACCCCGGCCGACGTGGACGTGCCCGGCTCGTTCGGCGCGATCTTCACGACCGCCGCCTTCCTGGAGGCCCATCCGACCGCAGCCGAGGACTTCGTCCGAGCGACGCTGCGCGGGCTGCTCGACGCGATCGCCGAGCCGAACGCTGCCGCCGAGCGCGCCGTGGCCCTCGTGGAGGCGAACGGCAACCCCAACTTCCTGTCGCCCGAGGGTGAGATCTTCCGCTGGTCGACCGAGGCGACGATCGTCGCCGAGGGCGCCGTCGGCGGCAGCGTCCCGGGAACCCCCGATCCGGTGCGCCTCGCCGAGGAGGTGGCGGCCTACGCCGAGGTCGACCTGTTCGGCGACGGACCGGCACCGACGATCGACGGCCGAGTGAGCGAGGTGGCCGGACGGGTCACCGAGGGCGACGCAGTCGTCTGGCCCGGAGGCTGATCGAGGATCGCGCCCGCTCGGTACCGCTCAGATGCCGAGCACCGAGCGGGCGTGCTCCACGTCGTGCCGCAGCTGCGCGATGAGGGCGTCGATGCCGTCGAACTTGCGCTCGCTGCGCAGGAAGCCGACGAAGCTCACCTGGGCGCGCTCGCCGTAGAGGTCACCGTCGAAGTCGATGAGGTGCGCCTCGAGCAGCGAGCTGTCGGCGTGCTCGTAGAAGGTGGGGCGCCGCCCGAGGTTGATCGCACACGCGTGGCGAACGCCGTCGGGTCGCTGGTACCACCCCGCGTACACACCGTCGGCCGGCAGGCAGATGCGGTTCGACACCTCGACGTTCGCGGTCGGGAAGCCGAGGAGCCGTCCGCGCTGATCGCCCGTGACCACGTTGCCGCGGACCTCGAACGAGCGGCCGAGCAGTTCGGCGGCCACCTCGACCGCGCCGCCCGCCAGCGCACGGCGGATCGCCGTCGAGCTCACCGGCTCGTCGACCCCGTCGTCGCGTGGCAGCAGATCGAGCGGCACCACCTCGAAGTCGTGGACCGAACCGAGCTCGCGCAGCAGGCCGACGTTGCCGGCCCGGCCCCGTCCGAAGTGGAAGTCCTCACCGACGACGATGACCTGGGTGGCCAAGGCCCCCACGAGGACGCGCTCGACGAAGGATGCGGGTGGTTCCTGGGCCTGGTCCTCGTCGAAGGCCACGACCACCGTGGCGTCGACCCCGGTCGCGGCCAGGAGCTCGAGCCGCTGGTCGGGGCCGGTCAGCAGCTGCGGGGCCGACTCGGGACGCACGATCGTCGCAGGATGCCGATCGAAGGTGACCACGACCGAGCGTGCACCGGTGGCCGCGGCCAGCTCTCGGACGTGGGCGATGACGGCCTGGTGACCTCGGTGGACGCCGTCGTAGGCGCCGATCGTGAGGACGGATCGTTCGCCCGGCCACACCGGGGCGGTCAGGTCGGAGACGACGAGCACGACGGTCGACGCTACCCGGCGACCGCGGTCGGAAGCACGACCGAAGGCTTCGCCTCGGTGGCGCGGAACCGTTCGTAGACCGCGATGAGGCGCCCGTCGAGGAGGTGGACGGCCCACGGACCCTCGCCGTCCCAGGCCGGCAGGACGCGCCCGTTGGCGACCAGCGCCGCGACCTCGGGCTCGACCACCACGGCCTGGAGCGACCGGACCGCCTCGGCAACGGGGAGCAGCTCGCACTCCTCGGGCGGACCCGCCTCGGCGATGGTGAACGACCCGACGGCGGTCCGCCGGAGGTGGCGCAGGTGGGCGCCGCCGCCGAGCAGGTGACCGAGATCGGCGGCGAGCGATCGGATGTAGGTCCCCGAGGAGCACTCCACCTCGATCGCCAGGATCCCCGGCTCCGGGCCCGGCCCGACCTCGAAGCGGTACACGGTCACCGGCCGGGGCGCGCGCTCGATCTCGATCCCCTCACGTGCCAACTCGTGCAACCGACGCCCGTCGACCTGGATCGCCGATACCATCGGCGGGATCTGCTCGATCGGACCCGTGAGGTGGTCGGCGACGACGCGCCGCGCCTCGTCGAGGGTCACGCCCGTCATGTCGTGGGTGGCCAACACCTCGCCGGCGGCGTCCAGCGTGTGGGTCTCCACGCCGAGGACGACCTCACCCGTGTACACCTTGCGCGAGTCGCCCACGTATCGCAGCAGTCGCGTCGCCATGCCGACCGCGACCACGAGCACCCCCGTGGCATCGGGGTCGAGGGTGCCGGCGTGGCCCACCTGTCGCTCGTGGAATCGACGTCGCAGCATCCCCCCGACGTCGTGGCTGGTCACCCCGGGCGGCGTGTCGACGACGAGGAGGCCGTGGACCTGTGCGGGACGACGACGCGCCATCGACGACCCCGCTCAGCCGGTGTCGTCGCGGTCGCGACGCAGGATGTCGTCGATCCGCTCGGCAGCCCGGATGACCTCGTCGGGCCGGAACTCGAGGATCGGCGTCTTCTTGGTCCGGATCTGCCGGGCGATCGAGGACTGCAACCGCACCCGGTGCTCGCCGAGCGCACCCAGGATCTCCTCGTCGCGCTCGACGCCGCCGAGGGAGTCGTAGAACACGATCGCCCGGTTGAGCTCGTTGTCGACGTCGATCGAGGTGACCGTCACGAACTCGAGTCGCTCGTCGTCGATGCGGACGAGCTCCTCCGCGATGATCTCGCGCAGGGTCTCCCCCACCCTCGCAGAGCGCGGGTACCGGTGCGTGCCGCTGGTGGGCCGCTTCGGGCCGCGAGGACGAGGGCCCATCAGGTCCGGGCGATCTCGCGCTCGTCGAAGGTCTCGATGATGTCGCCCGGCTTGAGGTCCTGGAAGTCCGACAGGCCGATGCCGCACTCGAAGCCCTCGCGGACCTCACGGGCGTCGTCCTTGAACCGTCGCAGCGACGTGATGTCGCCCTTCCAGATGATCGTGCCGTTGCGCAGGAAGCGGACCTTGGACCCACGGGTGATGACCCCCGAGAGCACGTAGCAGCCGGCGATCGCGCCGATCTTGGGCACCCGGAAGATCTCGCGCACCTCGGCCTCGCCGGTGACGACCTCCTCGTACTCGGGGGCGAGCATGCCGAGCATGGCCTGCTCGATGTCCTCGAGGAGCTTGTAGATGATCTCGTAGGTGCGGATCTCGACGTTCTCGGCATCCGCGAGTTCGCGGGCCTTGCGATCGGGTCGCACGTTGAAGCCGAGGATGGTCGAGTTGGTCGTGGCGGCCAGCGAGATGTCGTTCTCGGTGATGCCGCCGACGGCGCGGTGCACGAACGTCAGGTCGACGCCCTCGCGCTCGAGCTTGCGCAGGCTCTCGGTGACGGCTTCGAGCGAGCCGTGCACGTCGGCCTTCAGGACCAGGTTCAGCGTGGCGGTCTCGCCCGACTGGATCTGGCTGAAGATGTCCTCGAGCTTGACACCGGCCTTGACCCGGGCGTCGCCGCCCTGGGTGCGCAGCTTGCGGTGGTGCTCGCGAGCCTCACCGACCGTGCGGGCCG
>CAYRXQ010000198.1:0-5808 GCA_964428115.1 uncultured Ilumatobacteraceae bacterium | reverse complement strand
GCGCCGTGGCGGATCATGCCGCGCCACTCGAGGTCCTTGCCGGGGTAGAAGCCCGGCGTGTCGACCAGGGTGATGATCGGGAGCCCGAACGCGTCGCACATGGCCACGAACCGGGCCGCCTTCTGCGAGGCGGGGATGTCGAGGGTGCCCGCGAGCGACATGGGCTGGTTGGCGACGACGCCCACGGGATGACCGTCGAGGGTGGCGAAGGCGGTCACGACGTTGGAGGCCCAGCGCGCCCGGAGCTCGAGCACCGAGTCGGCGTCCGCGATCGCCCGGATCACCGTGCGCACGTCGTAGCTGCCGGTGGAGGTGGGCGGGATGACCGCGCCGGCCTCGGGGCAGGCCCGGTCGGCGGGGTCGTCGTTGGGCCAGCGGGTGGGGAGGACGTCGACGTGATCGGGCAGGTAGGCGAGCAACTGGGCGACGAGCTCCATGGCCGCGGCGCGGTCGGGGACCACGGCGGTCGCCACGCCCGTGTAGCGGGCATGGTTCGCCGCGCCACCGAGCTCGTCGATCGCGATCTGGACCCCGGTGAACTGCTCCACCATGACCGGACCGTTGACGAACGCGTAGCTCTGCTCGGTCATCACCGTCAGGTCGGCGACGCCGAGCAGCAGGGCCGGTCCCGAGACGGCCGGCCCGTCGACGACGATGCAGATCGGGACGACCCCGGAGCAGCGGGTGAGTGCGACCGCCACGCGCCCCCAGGCGTCGAGCGCAGGGATGCCTTCGAGGATGTCCGAGCCGGTGGAGGCGAGCACCAGCACGAGCGGCAGGCCCTCGCGTCGGGCGGTGTCGGCTGCGGCCTCGAGCAGTGCTGAGGTGGACGAGGTGAGGCTGACGCCGTCGGGATCGTCGAGGCTCGCGAGCACCACCCGACGTCCGTCGAGCTCGGTCACCGAGGTCGTCGCCGGGCTGGGGCGGCCGCGCTGCAGCGGGAGGTCGACGGCGGCCATGGGCCGGGAGCCTAGACGGGCGACCCGGCGTGCTTCCCGAGTGGGAAGGCGTCGCTGCCGAGGTGGACCCCCGGCTGGCGGTCGGAGCGCGTTGCGATGATCTCGTGCAGCAGGGTGCCGACGGCACGGGTGGCAGCGCTGGGCGCCGGTCGCCGCCGGTAGGCCCAGGCGACGACGCGACGGGGGAGCTCGGGCACCAGGATCCGGTGGAAGTCGCCCTTGAGCCACCGGGGGACCGCGGTGGCCGGCACGATCGCCGCGCCGTACCCGTCGAAGGCCAGGGAGGCGAGCAGGCGAACCCCGTCGATCTCGGCCTGGGCCCGCAGGGTGATCCCGACGCCGGTGGCGGCGCGGTCGAGCACTCGGCGCAGCGCGGCGCCCTTCGGGGGGAGCAGCAGGGGCACCTCGTCGAGCTCGACCAGCGACATCTGGTCGCGGCCGGCCAGCGGGTGCTTCTCGTGGGCCAGCACCAGGAGGTCCTCGGCGAAGAGCGGCTCGATCACGAGCTCGGGGTCGTCGACGGGCAGATGGACGATCGCCGCGTTGAGCTGGCCCGACAGGACGTTGGGGATCAGTGTCGAGGTGCTGCCCTCGTGGACGATCGGGTGGACCCGGGGATGACGGCGTTCGATGGCGCCGAGCAGCTGCGGCATGACCCAGCGGGCCGTGGTGCCGATGACCCCGATCCGGGCGTCGCCGGCCACCTCGTCGTCGAGGGAGGCCATGTCGGCGGCGATGTCGTCGAGCTCGTTGAGGATGCGGCGGGCACGTTCCACGACCCGTGCGCCCTCCTCGGTCAACCCGCCGTGGGTGCGGTCGACCAGGGTCGCGCCGAGCTCGCGCTCGAGCTTGGCGATGTGGCCCGAGACGTTGGACTGCACGGTGTAGAGCGCTCGCGCAGCGGCCGAGAACGTGCCGTGGTCGGCGATGGCGACGAGGGCGGCGAGCTGACGGACGTCCATCTCGCAAAACGATAGCTGCTATCGCTACGTTCTACTTGTCAGATCACTCGTTCACGTGCATACTTTCACAAGACGTAGCGAGTACACCCCCCATGTACCGCTCGCGGGAACTCCATCCGGTCCCCCACCGGCGGAGATTCCCAGGTTGAGAGGCCCCGATCCCCCATCGGGGCCTTTCCCGTTTTCCGGCCGACCTCGGCCGACCTCGGCTGATCGTGGCTCCGATGAGCGGGTCGGGCCGGGTGCCGGAGTCTGCGTGACCATGTCCGGCGCCGCGTTCTTCGATCTCGACCGCACCCTGCTCGCCGGGGCCAGCGGGGAGGTCTTCGGCCACGCCATGCGCGCCGCCGGCCTGGTCGACCGGTCGATCCCGGGGGAGCACCTCCTCTACAAGCTGTTCGATCGCATCGGCGAGACCCTCCCGTCGATGGTCCTCGCCCGCCAGGCCGCAGCGCTCGCCGCGGGCACCTCCCAGCAGGCCGTCCAGGCGGTGGCCACCGCCGCGGCCGACCGGTTGCTCTCGATGGTCCAGCCGTACGCAGCAGCGGTCTTCGCCGAGCACCGTGCCGCCGGCCGGCCGCTGGTGCTGGCCACCACCACACCGGTCGACCTCGTGCGGCCGTTCGCCGACCTCCTCGGCTTCGACGACGTGGTGGCCACCACCTACGGGGTGCGCGCCGACGGCACGTACGACGGCACGATCGACGGACCCTTCGTCTGGTCGGCCGGCAAGCTCGCGGCCGTCAAGGACTGGGCGGCCCGGCGCGGCGTCGACCTGGCCGAGAGCTACGCCTACTCCGACAGCTTCTACGACACCCCGCTGCTGGCAGCGGTCGGTCACCCCGTGGTGGTCAACCCCGATCCGCGCATGGCGTTGGCCGCAACCGCGCGCCGCTGGCCGATCGTCCACCTCGACGTCCCCAGTGGCGTGCGCAAGATCCCGGTGCTCGGCATCGAGGTCCAGCGGCTCGCCCTGGCCATCAACCGCCCCGCGTGGTTCCCCTACGCCCGCTTCGACATCCGCGGCGCAGACCGGATCCCGAGCACGGGACCGGCGCTCATCGTGGCCAACCATCGCTCCTACTTCGATGTCGCCGCGATGTCGCTGCTGTTCTCCGAGCGCGGCCGCCCGGTGCGATTCCTGGGCAAGAAGGAGGTCTTCGACGCCCCGATCGTGGGCCAGATCGCGAAGGCCATGGGCGGCATCCGCGTCGACCGGGGCACCGGCTCCGACGAGCCCCTGCAGGCGGCGGCCGAGGCGCTCGCCACCGGCGAGGCGATCGCGATGATGCCGCAGGGCACGATCCCGCGTGGGCCGGCGTTCTTCGATCCGGTCCTCATCGGCCGCTGGGGTGCGGCACGGCTCGCCCAGATGACCGAGGTGCCGGTGATCCCGGTCGGGCTGTGGGGCACCGAACGGGTCTGGCCGCGTTCGTCCCGCCTGCCCGACCTGCTCAACGTGACCTCGCCGCCCACGGTGCGGATCCGGGTGGGCGAGCCGGTGGCGCTGAAGCACGTGAACCTCGACGCCGACACCCGCCGGATCATGAAGGCCATCACCGCCCTGCTCCCGGCCGAGGCGCGCCGTCGTCACGACCCGACCCCCGAGGAGCTCGCCCGCACCTACCCGCCGGGGTACAGCGGCGATCCCGAGCGTGAGCTCGAGCGCCGACCGGGGACCGACTGAGCGATCGACGAGCGAGCGTGCCGCCGACCGTGCCCCCGACCGTGCTGCGGGCCCGCGTCGTGGTCCACGGCCTCGTCCAGGGGGTGTGGTTCCGCGAGTCGACCCGGCGTGAGACCGAGGCGCGCGGCGTGACCGGCTGGGTGCGGAACCGGGAGGACGGCACCGTCGAGGCCGTGTTCGAGGGCGAGCCCCATGCGGTCGCCCAGGTGGTGGCGTGGTGCCAGATCGGCCCGCCGCGCGCCGAGGTCACCTCGATCGAGGTCAGCGAGGAACCGCCGCAGGGCGACCTCTCCTTCCGCGTCCGCCCCTGACGGCTGCGTGCGCGCTGCGTCCGACAGCGGAGTCAGTCGTCGGTGGTGCCGTCGATCGCTTCGCGCAGCAGGTCGAGGTGGCCGGCGTGGCGCGCGTACTCCTCGATCATGTGGACGAGGATCCAGCGCACCGAGAACGTCCCCTCGTTGGCATCGGGTTCGTCGAGCGCCCGGCCGGCGAGGGCCCGCTCGGCGGCCGCCACCTCGGCCTCCCAGGTGGCCAGCGCCTCGTCGAGCGAGTCGCCGGGGTGGACGTGGAGGTCGCGGTCCGGGTCGTCGGGGGTCGCGTAGAGGTGGGGGAGCCCCTCGTCGACCACGCCACGGCGGAACCACGCCCGTTCGACCTCGGCGAGGTGCCGGACGAGCCCGGTCACGGTGAGGTCGCTCGGCGGACAGGCGGCACGTCGGCCCTGCTCGTCGTCGAGCCCCTGCGCCTTGCGGCGAACGACGGCGCGGTAGTAGCCGAGGTAGGCCTCCAGCATCGACCGTTCGTCACCGAAGGGCGGCGGGTCGGGCGGCAGCGGGCTGCGTTCGTCGACACGGCCCTCGACGGCGCTCCCGACGGGCTCGACCTCGAAGGCCGGGCCGTCGAAGCGGTCGATGGTGGTGAAGGCCGAGACGGGGTGACGCCGCAGTCGGGTGGGCGGCGGGCCGGCGGGGTGGCCGAGGAAGATGGTGGCCGCGATGCCGTGGTGCTCGGGGAGGCCGAGGTCCGCCGCCACGAGCGGCTCGGCCCGGGCCAGGAACGTGGTCAACACGCCCACCAGACCGTGGGTGCGGGCCGCGAGCAACACGTTCCAGCAGAACGGGTAGATCGAGGCGCCGCCCACGATCGACGCGCGGTCGAGGTTGCCGTCCATGATCGCGAGCGGCCGCAGGTCGGCCGCCACCGCGAGCACCACCGGCACCTGTTCGATCCCCTCGAGCAGCGAGTTCGCTGCCGGCTGCACGATCGCCGGCGGGCGGTAGTCGATCGGGTTGAAGGCGCGCTGGCCCTCGCGTGCCGCGGTCATGTACTCGTCCCAGACCGGTTGCATCGCGGCCCCGAGGGTGCGGCGCAGCGACGGATCCCGCACCACGGCGACCCGCCAGGGCTGGCGGTTGCCGCCCGAGGGGGCGAAGCGGGCCGTGTCGAGGACGGCGGCCAGGGTCGCGTCGTCCACCGGGGTCGGCGCGAAGTCGCGCACCGCGCCGGTGGAACGCAGGAGGTGCTCGGGAGCGGACGTCATGGACGGCACCGTACCGGTGGCATCCACGGTGGCATCCACGACGCCCGACCGTCGCGCCGGTCGATCAGCCCTCGCCGCTCGCGACCTTCTGGCGCACGATGTTGAGCGCCGAGCCGGCCTTGAACCACTCCACCTGCTCATCGCTGAAGGTGTGGGTCGCCTCGAACTCGACGGTGGTGCCGTCGGGCTTGTTGATCCGGCAGCGCACGTTGCGACCGGGCACCGGGGGCAGGTCGAGCACGTCGATGCGGTCGTCCTCGCCGATCTGGTCGTAGGTGGCCGGATCGGCGAAGGTCAACGGCACGAGACCCTGCTTCTTGGCGTTGGTCTCGTGGATCCGGGCGAAGGACCGGGCGAAGATCACGACGCCACCACGGAAGCGGGGCTCCATGGCGGCGTGCTCCCGGGAGGAGCCCTCGCCGTAGTTGCGGTCGCCGATGGCGCACCACTCGATGCCGGCCGCGCTGTACCGCTTGGCGACCTCGGGGAACGACCGGGTCTCGCCGTCGGTGTGGTCCTTGCCCTCACCGGTGGCACCGGTGAACGCGTTGACGGCACCGAGGAACAGGTTGCCCGAGATGTTCTCGAGGTGGCCGCGGTAGCGCAGCCACGGTCCGGCCATCGAGATGTGGTCGGTGGTGCACTTGCCCTTGGCCTTGA
>CAYRXQ010000197.1:0-5814 GCA_964428115.1 uncultured Ilumatobacteraceae bacterium | reverse complement strand
AGATCAGGCGGTCCATCGGGTGCGGCCGCTCCATGTCGACCTTGATCTCCTCGATCGCGCGGCGCTGGTCGACGGTCTCGACGTAGGGGAACGAGTCCTCCATCTCGTGCTGCCAGGGGGTGTCGGCGGCGAAGTCGTGGCCCTCGGCGTTGACCCGCTGCTGGTACAGCACCACCAGCTCCTGGGCGATCTCGCGGACCGCGGAGCGCACCCGGCTCTTGGCCTTGGCGAAGTCGCTGCCGCCCAGGCGGTGCAGGGTCGGTGTCTCGCCGCCGACGTACTGGCGCAGCGTGTCGATCTGGTCGGAGGGGATGTAGAGCTTGTCGCCACCCTTGTAGGCCACGAGCAGGTAGTCGCGCTCGACGCCGCCGATCGTGCGCTTGACCATGCCCTCGTACTTGCCGACCCCGTGTTGGTGGTGCACCACGTAGTTGCCGGGTTTGAGGTCCTCGAAGGTGCTGGCGCCGTCGCGGCGTCGCGGTCGGGCGGTGCGGTGGGCGCGTCGACGTCCGGTGAGGTCCGACTCGGCGACGATCGCGACCTTCGCGTTGGGGAGCGTGCAGCCGCGGTGCAGCGGCGCCACCACCACGTGACCGCCCGGGCGGGTCAGGTCGGTGTCGGGGCCGGCGATCGGGAAGTCGAGTCCCTGGTCGAGGAGCAGGGCGTGGAGCCGGTCGGCCGACCCCTCGCCGTCGGCGGCCACGACCACGCGGAACCCGCGGGCGACGAGCTCGCGGAGCCGATCGGCGAGGCCTGTGCCGTCGGCGGCCACCGGTCCCCACCCGCTGGCCTCGACCAGTGGCGTGTCGGGTGACTCGGGGGTCCCGTCGACGGTCCAGAACGAGCCGGCGCGGTCGAGCAGCGTCTCGGGGACCGCATGCAGCCGCGGGAAGGCCTTGTCGGGCTCGCGGGCCCAGGTCGAGGCGAGCGCCGTGGCGAGGTCCTGCTCTTCGGCGAGCAGGTCGGTGGCCCGGTCGCGCATCCGTCGCGGTTCGACCAGGACGATCTTGGCGCGCTCGGGCAGCACGTCGGTGAGGAGGCGATCGTCGTCGACGAGCCAGGGGAGCCACGACTCCATCCCGTCGAACTGGGCGCCCTCGGCCAGGCGCTCCCACTGCTCGCGCCCCCACGGCTCGGCCGAGACCAGCTCCGCGGCGCGCCCGCGCACGGCCTCGGTGGCGAGCAGTTCGCGGGCCGGGAAGATCGACGCCTCGGTGAGGTCCTCGATCGAGCGCTGGTCGTTGACCGAGAACCGCGTCAGCCGGTCGACCTCGTCGCCCCACAGGTCGATGCGGATCGGGGCATCCGCGGTGGAGGGGTAGACGTCGACGATGGCACCCCGGCGGGCGAACTCGCCGCGGTGCTCGACGAGCTCTTCGCGGCGGTAGCCGAACGCCACGAGCTGGCGCGTCAGCTCCTCGGGATCGACGATCGCCCCCGGGTGGACGATGACCGGCTCGACGGAGTCGACCCCCGGCCCGAGGCGCTGGAGCAGCGCACGCACCCCGGCGACGATGACGGCGGGGGTCCGCGCCGGATCGCGCAGCCGCCACAGCACCTCGAGGCGCTGGCCCATGGTCTCGACGCTGGGGCTGATGCGCTCGAAGGGCAGCGTCTCCCAGGCCGGGAACGTGACGACCTGGCCCTCGGGGAGGAACCGGCTGAGGTCGTCGGCCAGCTGGGCCGCCATCGTGCCGGTCGGGCAGGCCACCACGAGCGGCCGACGGTTGGACAGGTTGGCGAGCGCGGCGAGGGCGACCGGTCGCGCGACCTCGACGATGGCGAGTCGGGCATCGGGCTCGCCGAGGGCGCGGGTCAGCCCGGGCTCGTCGCGCAGGAGCGCGGGGAGATCGACAAGCGCAGACATCGGAACGGCGGGAGCGGGACGTGCGGGGTCGGCGTGGCAGTCGACGGGCCGGCACGGGCGCCGCGGGCACGCTACCGGGCGTTGGTGTCGCGCATCGCGGCCTCGACCCCGCTGGTGACGATGGTCTCGACGGCGTCGGCGGCGATCGCCACGGCCACGTCGAGGACCTCGCGCTCGCGGGCGGGGACCCGTGACAGGACGTGGCCGGCGCCGCGCTCCTTGCTCGGCGGTTTGCCCACCCCGATGCGCACCCGGAGGTAGTCCTGGGTGTGCAGGTGCTGGGTGATGCTGCGCAGACCGTTGTGCCCGGCGAGCCCGCCGCCGGACTTGACCCGGACCACACCGGGCTCGAGGTCGAGCTCGTCGTGAAGCACCACCAGCCGGGTCGGGTCCTCGAGCCGGTACCGGCGCACGAGCGCGGCGACGGCGCGGCCCGATTCGTTCATGAACGTGAGGGGGAATGCCAGCACGACACGTTGGTCGTCGATGCGCGACTCGGCGACCAGCGCGTTGTCGCGTCCCGCCTTGAGGGCATCGGACCGGCGCTCGGCGAGCAGCCGGACGGCCTGCTCGCCCACGTTGTGGCGCGTGCCCTCGTACTTCGGGCCGGGATTGCCGAGACCCACCACCACCCAGTCGAACGGGGTGGTGCCGCCATCGCGGCGGTTGAACAGACCCATGGCGTCGCCCTCGTCAGCGAGGGGCGACGGCAGCGGTCATCAGGCCTCGTCGCCCGAGGCGTCGCCCTCGGCAGCCTCGCCCTCGCCGGTCTCGCCCTCGGCGGCTTCGCCCTCGGCGGCCTCGCCCTCGGCCAGCTCGGCCTCGCCGGCGCTGGTGAAGAGCACCGTCACGAGCACGGTGTCGGGGTCGAGCGAGGTGGTGACGCCGGCGGGCAGCGTGATGTCCTCGAGGCGGATCACCGAGTCGAGCTGCATGTCGGTGATGTCGATGACGATCTCGTCGGGGATGCTGCGCGGGGTCGTGGTGACCTCGATCGAGTCGACGGCCGGGTCGACGAGGCCGTTGTTGTTGACGACGTCGCGGGCCTCGCCCTCGAGGCGCAGCGGCACCGACACGGTGATCTGCTCGTCGAGGCTGACCTGCTGGAAGTCGACGTGCTGCACGTTGCGCCGGACCGGGTGACGCTGGACGTCCTTGACGATCGCCGGGTACACGGTACCTTCGACGGTGAGGTCGAGGATGGTGTTCATGCCGGCCGACCCCGACAGCGCCTGGCGCAGATCGCGGCGCGCGACCGAGATGGTGAGCGGCGCCATCCCGTGGCCGTACACGACGGCGGGGATCCGATCCTCGGAACGGAGACGACGGGAAGCGGAGCTTCCGGTGGGACGGCCGGTTTCGGCGACGAGAACGGTCTCAGACATGGTGGTTCGGCCTCACGAGAAGAGATACAGCGGCGTCCGAGGTTACCGGCCGCGCGGCCGGGAGCCACCCGCGCGGGACCGAGTCGGGCCGTCGGCCCGAGGACGGATGACTCAGGCGAGGTTCTCGCCGTCGAAGATCTCACTGACGCTCGTGTCGTCGAACACCGCCGAGAGGGCCTCGGCGATGATCTCGGCGACCGAGAGCACCTCGATCTGGGGCAGCTGCTTCTCGGGCGGGAGCGGCAGCGTGTTGGTCAGCACGACGCGCGAGATCGGGGCGTTCTTCAGCCGGTCGATGGCCGGGCCCGACAGGACCCCGTGGGTGGCCATGGCCCAGACCTCGGTGGCGCCGCGCTCGAGGAGGATCTCGGCGGCCGAGATGATGGTGCCGCCGGTGTCGATCATGTCGTCGGTGAGGATGCACAGCCGGCCCTCGACGTCACCGATGACCTCCATGGCCTCGGCGACGTTGGTCATGCCCTTGGGACGACGCTTGTAGACGAACGCCAGGCCGGCGTTGCGGTCGCCGAGGTGCTGTGCCATGCGCTGGGCGACCTTGATGCGCCCGGCATCGGGGGAGACGATCACCGGGCCGTCGCCGGCCTGTTTGCGGATGTAGTTCTCGAGCACCGGGGTGGCGGTGAGGTGGTCGACCGGTCCCTCGAAGAAGCCCTGGATCTGACCGGAGTGCAGATCGATCGAGATCATCCGCTTGGCCCCGGCGACCTTGAACATGTCGGCGACGAGGCGTGCGGTGATGGGCTCGCGGCCCTCGGCCTTGCGGTCCTGGCGGGCGTATCCGTAGAACGGGCAGACGGCGGTGATGCGCTTGGCCGACGCCCGGTAGGCGGCGTCGATCATGATCAGCTGCTCCATGATCGAGTCGTTGACCGACCGACCGTCGACCCCGTAGTGGCTCTGGATGACGAACACGTCGCTGCCGCGCACGCTCTCGCCGAACCGGGGCCGGACCTCGCCGTTGGCGAACTCCACGATGTTGGGATCGCCGAGCTTGATGCCCAGGTGGCCGGCGATCTCCTCGGCCAGCGCCGGATGGGTGCGACCGGTGTAGAGCGCCAGTCGTTTGGTGGTGACCTTCTCCATCGCCGACCCTCCGACCGTTGGTACCGCCCTCACCGATCGATCGATCGGTCCGGGTCCGCAGTGTAGAACGCACCGGTCGTCGAGCCGGAAACGACGCTGCTCCCCGGGGTCAGGTGGGCGAAGGGGCCGACCACGGCCTCGTCGCCGACGGTGGCGCCCACGGCCACGGTCTGCTCGATCACCGCCCCGGCGCCGATGGTGCAGTCCTGCAGGCGCGTGTGGGGGCCGAGCTCGCAGCCGTCGCCGACCACGGTGACGCCCTGCAGGATCGTGCCGGGGTGGATCGTGACATCGCGACCGAGCTGGACGGTGACGTCGATGAAGGCCTGCCGGGGGTCGAGCATGGTGACGCCGTTGAGCAGCCAGTGGCGGTTGGTGCGGGCCCGCAGCTCGCGCTCGGCCCGGGCCAGTTGCCAACGGTCGTTGACCCCCTGGGTCTCGCCGGCGGGCGCCTGGACGCAGCCGATGCGGTGGCCCATCGAGGCCAGCCCGCCGATCACGTCGGTGAGGTAGAACTCGCCCTGGACGTTGTCGGTGGTCAGGTTGCGCAGGGCCGGGCCGAGCAGGTCGCGGCGGAACGCGTAGATGCTCGTGCAGACCTCGGCGACGTCGAGCTCGTCGGGGGAGGCGTCGCGCTGCTCGACGATGCGCAGCACCCGGCCGTCGGCGTTGCGGATGACCCGCCCGTAGCCGGTCGGGTCGGGCATCACGCTGGTCAGCAGGGTCGCGGCGTTGCCGTTGGCCACGTGGGTGGCGACCAGTTCGTCGAGGGTCTCGGGGCGCAGCAGTGGGGCGTCGCCGGGGACCACGACGACGATCGCGTCCTCGTCGTAGTCGTCGCCGTCGAGGCCGCGCATGCCGGCCGCCGTGGCGTCGCCGGTGCCCCGCTGGTGGGTCTGCTCGGCGAACACGAGGTTGGCCCATGCCGGCGCGGTCCCGTCGATCTTGGAGGTGACCAGGTCGGCCGCGTGCCCGACCACCACCACGGTGCGGGCCGGCTTGAGCTTCTCGAGGGCATGGATGACGTGCAGCACCATGGGGCGACCGCAGATGCGGTGCAACGGCTTGGGGCGTGCGGATCGCATCCGCGTGCCCTCACCGGCGGCGAGGACGATGGCCGAGACGGTCACGTTGGACCTCCGAGGGACTGGATGGCGAGGGGATGGTTGGGACGAGACGTCGGGGTTCGACGTCGCATTCGGCTCCGGGGAGAGGACTCGAACCCCTATACGCGGCACCAAAAACCGCTGTCCTACCATTGAACGACCCCGGACGGGGACGGTGGCTCGGGTGCTGCGCGCGGCCGATCACCGCCGACCACCGTAGCGTCGGTCTCGAGGGCTGCGTCGGTCTGCGCCGGTCGGGTCGGGCCAGGTCTGCCTCCGCGAGGTCGGCAACGCCCGGTCCGCCCGGTAGCGTCTGCAGCCCTATGGGTTCGCTCGTCAAGAAGCGCCGCAA
>CAYRXQ010000196.1:0-5822 GCA_964428115.1 uncultured Ilumatobacteraceae bacterium | reverse complement strand
CGACTTCGCCCTCGTGTCCCACGCCGCCACGCTCGAGGCGCGGGTGCCGTTCCTCCACTTCTTCGACGGGTTCCGCACCTCGCATGAGGTGAACCGGATCGAGCTGCTCGAGGACGCCGACCTGCGTGCCCTGGTCGACGAGGAGCTGGTGGCAGCGCACAAGCTGCGCCGCCTGCGTCCGAGCGAGCCCGTGCTGCGTGGCACGGCACAGAACCCCGACGTGTTCTTCCAGGCCCGCGAGGCGTCCTCCCCGTTCCACGCCGCGGTCCCCCAGATCGTTGCCGACACGTTCGAGCGGCTCGCCAAGCGGACCGGACGCCGGTACGGCCTGGTCGACTACGAGGGCGCGCCCGACGCCGAACGGGTGATCGTGATCATGGGATCCGGCGCCGGCGCGGCCGGTGAGGCCGTCAACCGGATGGCGGCCGAGGGCCACAAGGTCGGGATGCTGACCGTGCGCCTGTTCCGCCCGTTCCCAGTCGACGCGTTCCTGGCCGCGATGCCCGCGACGGTGCGCGGCGTGACCGTGCTCGATCGCACCAAGGAGCCCGGTGCCGTCGGCGAGCCCCTCTTCCAGGATGTGGTGACCGCGCTGGCCGAGTCGGATCGGCCGATGCCGCGGGTGATCGGCGGCCGCTACGGGCTGGGCTCCAAGGAGTTCACGCCGGCGATGGCCAAGGCCGCCCTCGACCAGCTCGACGTCGCCGAGCCCAAGCGCCGGTTCACGGTCGGCATCGTCGACGACGTCAGCCACTCGAGCCTCGAGGTCGACGCCGAGTTCCGTACCGACCAGGGCAGCACCGCCGCGGTCTTCTACGCCCTCGGCAGCGACGGCACCGTCGGGGCCAACAAGACCTCGGTGAAGATCATCGGCGAGGAACGAGGCCTGCACGCACAGGGCTACTTCGTCTACGACTCCAAGAAGTCGGGCTCGACCACCGTCTCGCACCTGCGGTTCGGGACCGAGCCGATCCGCTCCACCTACCTGGTCACCCACGCCGACTTCGTCGCCTGTCACCAGTTCGGTCTGCTCGACCGGATCGACGTGCTGCGCGAGGCCAAGCCCGGCGCCATCTTGCTGTTGAACGCGCCGTACCCGCCCGACGAGGTCTGGTCGCACCTGCCCCGCGAGGTGCAGGAGGGCATCGTCGACAAGGGCCTGCGGGTGTACACCATCGATGCTGCGGCCGTCGCCCGTGAGCTCGGGATGCCCGGCCGCATCAACACCGTGATGCAGCCCTGCTTCTTCGCGCTGGTCGGCGTGCTGCCGCGCGAGCAGGCGATCGAGGCGATCAAGGCCTCGATCACCAAGACCTTCGAACGGCGGGGGCAGCTCGTTGTCGAGCGCAACCACGCAGCCGTCGACCGGTCGCTGGCCGAGCTGCACGAGGTGATCGTGCCCGCCGACGCCGCGACCGGGCTCCGGCGTCCGCCGGTGGTCCCCGAGATCGCGCCCGACTTCGTGCAACGGGTGACCGCCCGCATGCTCGCCGGTGAAGGCGACCTGCTGCCCGTGTCGGCGCTGCCGGTCGACGGCACGTTCCCCACCGGTACCACCAAGTGGGAGAAGCGCAAGCTCGCCGAGTTCATCCCGGTCTGGGAGCCCGAGCTCTGCATCGACTGCGGCAAGTGCGCGGTGGTCTGCCCGCACGCGGTGATCCGGATGAAGGCGTTCCCGGCCGACGCGCTCGACAGCGCTCCCGAGGGCTTCCTCTCCAAGTCGTTCCGCTCCCGCGAGCTCGACGACCACCAGCTCACCATCCAGGTGTCGCCCGACGACTGCACGGGATGCGGCATCTGTGTCGAGGTCTGCCCCGCCAAGGACAAGACCCACGTCAAGCGCAAGGCGATCAACATGTCGCCGGCCGAGGAGCACGCCGATCGCGAGCGCGAGCGGTGGGACTTCTTCCTCGAGATCCCAGAGCTCGATCGCACGGCGATCACCTTCGACTCGGTGAAGAACTCCCAGCTCCTGCAGCCCCTGTTCGAGTTCTCCGGAGCGTGCGCAGGCTGTGGTGAGACGCCGTACCTCAAAGTGATGACCCAGCTGTTCGGTGACCGGCTCGTGGTGGCCAACGCGACCGGCTGCTCGTCGATCTACGGCGGCAACCTGCCGAGCACGCCGTGGGCCCGCAACGCCGACGGCCTCGGCCCGGCATGGGCGAACTCGCTGTTCGAGGACAACGCCGAGTTCGGGTTGGGTCTGCGCCTCGGCGTCGAGCACCACCAGGAGGAGGCGCGCCGTCTGGTGCTCGAGTTGGGTGCCGACATCGGCGACGACCTGGCCAGCGCGCTGCTGGCCGCCGAGCAGACCGAGGAAGCCGCGATCATCGCCCAGCGCGAGCGGGTGGCCGAGCTGCGCCGGCGGTTGGCGGGTCGCAGCGACGCAGCCACGCTGCGGCTGCTCACGATCGCGGACGAGCTGGTGCGGTCGAGCGTGTGGATCGTGGGCGGTGACGGCTGGGCCTACGACATCGGCTTCGGCGGTGTCGACCACGTGCTCAGCTCGGGCCGCAACGTGAACCTGTTGGTGCTCGACACCGAGGTGTACTCCAACACCGGTGGCCAGGCCTCCAAGGCCACGCCGCGCGGTGCGGTCGCCAAGTTCGCCACGGCCGGCAAATCGGTCGGCAAGAAGGACCTCGGCGCGATCGCCCGCAGCTACGGCAACGTGTTCGTGGCACAGGTGGCCATGGGCGGCAGCGACATCCAGACCGTGAAGGCCTTCATCGAGGCCGATGCCTGGGACGGCCCGTCGCTGATCATCGCCTACTCGACCTGCATCGCCCACGGCATCGACATGGCGACCTCGATGGCCCATCAGCGTGATGCCGTGCGCTCGGGCTACTGGCCGCTGTACCGCTACCACCCGAGCGGCGACGAGCACGGGCGACCGTTCCAGCTCGACTCGGCCAAGCCGACCATCCCCCTGTCCGACTTCACGCGGCACGAAGCCCGGTTCGAGATGCTGCGCCGGTCGGATCCCGAGCGGGCCGAGCACCTGCAGTCGATCGCCCAGTCCGACATCCACGAGCGGTGGCGGTACTACGAGCAGCTGGCCGGGATCGAGCGGACGATGCCGCACGATCCGATGTCCGACGAGGTCGAGGCCGCCGAGGCGGCCGGGGGCATCGACGAGCAGGCCGTCTCCATCACCGGCCGCCCCGCGGCCGCCGATCGTCCCACCCAGGAGGACCCGTCGTGAACCCCTTGCGCACCGACTACCTGGGCATGACTCTGCGCTCCCCCATCGTCGCCTCGGCCTCGCCGTACACCGGCGACCTCGACCGGCTCAGCGAGCTCGACGACGCCGGCGTGGGGGCGGTGGTGCTGCCGTCGTTGTTCGAGGAGCAGATCGAGCACGAGACCGCCGAGATCGACCGGCTGTTCGGCCAGCACAGCGAGAGCTTCGGCGAGGCGACGAGCATGTTCCCCGAGGTCGACGGCTACAACACCGGGGTCGACTCCTACCTCGACCTGGTGGCCGCGGCACGCGACCGGGTCGACGTCCCGGTGATCGCGAGCCTCAACGGCACCAACATCGGCGGCTGGCTGCGGTACGCGCGCCTGCTCGCCGATGCCGGGGCCGATGCGATCGAGCTCAACCTGTACGCGATCGCCGCGGATCCGATGGTGAGCGGTACGGCGCTCGAGGCCGAGCAGCTCGAGTTGGTGGCCCTGCTCACCGACGAGGTCGCCATCCCCGTGGCGGTGAAGATCTCGCCGTACTACAGCTCGTTGGCGAGCTTCGCGATGGGGCTCCAGGCGGCCGGCGCTGCCGGTGTGGTGATGTTCAACCGCTTCTACCTGCCCGACCTCGACCTCGAGACCCTCGACATCGCACCGCGACTGGCGCTCAGCTCCCCCGAGGAGCTGCGGTTGCCGATGCGCTGGATCGGGATCCTGCGCGAGCACCTGCACATGTCGATCGCCGGGAGCACCGGGGTGCACTCGGGCGACGACGTGGCCAAGCTGCTGCTGGCCGGCGCCGACGTGACGATGGCGACCTCGTCGCTGTTGCGCAACGGTCCGTCGCACGTGGCGACGCTCGAGCAGGGCCTACGCGACTGGATGGGTGAGCACGAGTACGACTCGGTGTCGCAGATGCGCGGCGCCGTCCGGCGTGAGGCCGCCGTGGATCCCTCGGCCTACGAACGGGCCAACTACATCGGCACCCTCACCTCGTTCAGCAGCCGCTTCCTGGCCGACCACCCCGTCCCCCGCCGCCGCTGACCCCGCCCCGCCGGCCAAGACGGGTGGGGCCGGGTCGACCCGGGGCCGAACCTAGGGGAGGATGACGCGGTCGATGACGTGGAGGACGCCACTGGCGGCGGTGATGTCGGGCACCAGGATCTCGGCGCCGTCGATCTGCTGGCGATCGGCGTCGACCGAGAGCACGCTCCCGTCGGCCATGGTCAGTTCGTCGAGCCGGAACAGCTGGGTCAGCGAGATCGGGTCGCCCTCCACGGTGTGCCGCAGCAGGAGCTCCTCCACCCGGTCGGGATCGGCCAGCAGCGCGCCCCCGCCCGGTGACGCCGCGACGAGGTCGATGGCGTCGTTGCTCGGGGCCAGCAGCGTGACGGGGGCATCCGGATCGTCGTAGACGTCGCCGAGGCCGGCGAGTCGGATCAGATCACGAAGTCGGGACAGGTCGGGGCTCGCAGCGATCACGTCGAGGAGCGTCGCATCGCCCGCCGGCGGCACGGTCACCACCGGGATCGAGCTCGTGGTCGTCGTCGCCTCGACCGTGGTCGTGGTCTCGGGCACCGTCGTGGTGGTGCTGGTCGTGCTCGTGGTCGTCGACGTGGTGGACGTCGTGGACGTCGTGGTCGAGGTGGTGGACGACGTGCTCGTCGTGGTCGCCGGGACCGTCGTGGTGGGCGACGAGGTGGTGGTCGTCGCTGGCAACGTCGTGGAGCTCGTCACCGCTGGGACCGTCGGGGTCACGATGGCGCCGTCGTCGTCGTCGCTGGTGAGCCAGACGATGAGCGCGATGAGCAGGAAGAGCAGCGCCAGGCTGACGCCGACAGCGGCCGCCAGCGGGCCGGATCGGCGGTACCACGGCTCCGGCGAGACCGGCCCGACCCCTCCGTAGGGGCCACCCGGACCACCGGGTCCACCTGGACCAGCGGGACCACCTGGCCCGCCCGGGCCGTACGGGCCCGACGGTGGCGTCCCGGCCGCCCCACCGGCGACACCACCGGCCGCAACGCCCGCGCCGTAGGGGGCGGGCCCAGCGGCACCACCCGGTGGCCGCATGACCTCAGTCGGCGGCGACGCCTCCTGCGGCGGGAGTGCTTGCGTGGGCGGCAACTCGTCGGGATCGGGCGGGGTCGGCCCGCTGCCGGCCGGACGGGTGACGTCCCACTCGCTCATGCACCGAGTCTCGCACGATGGCGTACCGCCAACGGGGCGCTCGGGTGCGGATCAGAAGTAGATGATCTTCTCGGCGGCAGCCTCGGCGACGTCGAGGTCGTCGGTGTAGGCGCCGGTCGAGAGGTACTTCCAGCCGCCGTCGCAGACGATGAACACGATCGTGCCCTCGTCGATCTGGCTCGCCACCTTGGCGGCCCCAGCCAGCGCCGCGCCCGACGAGATGCCGGCGAAGATGCCGCATTCGCTCACCAGGCGGCGGGTCCACTCGATCGACTCGCGGGGGCGCACGACGCGCTTGCGGTCGAGCAGATCGAAGCCGTGCCAGTTCTCGAAGATCGGCGGGATGTAGCCCTCGTCGATGTTGCGCAGCCCCTCGACCCGCTCCCACAGCGTTGGCTCGATGGCCACGAGCTGGATGTCGGGGTTCTGCTCCTTGAGGTACCGAC
>CAYRXQ010000195.1:0-5884 GCA_964428115.1 uncultured Ilumatobacteraceae bacterium | reverse complement strand
CTGCTGACCGACACGGTCGGCTTCGTGCGCAACCTGCCGCACGGGCTCGTCGAGGCCTTCAAGGGCACCCTCGAGGTCGCTGCGCTGGCCGACTACCTGGTCCACGTCGTCGATGCATCGGCCCCCGACCCCGACGGCCAGATCGCCGCCGTACGCGTCGTGCTCGCCGAGATCCACGCCGACGCCGTCCCCGAGCTGCTGGTCATCAACAAGGCCGACATCGCCCCTGATGAGGCCGCCGAGCTGGTCGAGGCCCATCCCGGCGCGGTGGCGGTGAGCGCGGTCACCGGGCGCGGGATCGACCACTTCCTGCACGTGCTCGGTGACCGCCTGCGCACGCTCACGACCATCGCGGAGCTCCTCGTGCCGTACGACCGAGGCGACGTGATGGCATCGATCCACCGTGAGGGCGAGGTGGTGTCGACCTCCGACGAGCCCGCCGCCCGTCGGATCAGGGCGCGGCTGTCGGAGGCCTCGCTCGGTCGACTCTCCGAGTTCGTCGTCGACGCACCTGCATGACCGGTCGCCGAATCGGCGATGATGGGGCCGCATGGCAGACACGCAGACGCCCGCCGGCTTCGTGCCGCCCCCGTACCCCTACGACCGTCTCGACCGGCTGAAGCCGATCGCCGACCGCCACGACGGCGGTGCCGTCGACTTCTCGATCGGTACGCCGGTCGACCCGCCGCCGCCGGCCGTGATCGCGGCCCTGTCGAGCTCGGGGGCCGAACGGGGCTATCCGGCCAGCATCGGATCGGCTGACCTGCGCGGTGCGATCCGCCGCTGGCTCGACCGTCGGTTCGACGTGGACGTGCCGCTCGCGCAGATCGCCGCCTGCATCGGCACCAAGGAGTTCGTGGGCACCACGCCGCAGTGGATGCGGCTCCGGCGCCCCGATCGCGACACCGTCCTGTACCCGGCCGTCGCGTACCCGACCTACGAGATGGGCGCGGTCCTCGCGGGCTGCCGGGCGGTACCGGTGCCGCCGACCCCCGCCGGTGGTCTCGATCTCGCGGCGATCGACCCGGCCGATGCCGCACGGGCGCTGCTGCTCTGGGTGAACAGCCCGAGCAACCCGACCGGGGCGCTCGACGACCTCGGTGCCGCCGCCGCCTGGGGACGCTCGCACGGCGTGCCGGTGTTCTCCGACGAGTGCTACGTGGAGTTCACGTGGGAGGGCCGCGGGCGCAGCATCCTCGAGCACGGGCTCGACGGCGTGGTGGCGGTCCACTCGTTGTCGAAGCGCTCGAACCTGGCCGGGGTGCGGGTGGGCTTCTACGCGGGTGATGCCGAGATCGTCGGGTACCTGCAGGAGGTGCGCAAGCACGTCGGGATGATGGTCCCGGGTCCGGCGCAGGCCGCTGGGGTGGTGGCGCTCGACGACGACGCCCACGTCGAGGTGCAGCGCGAGGTCTATCGCCGGCGGTTGGCTCGGATGGCCGAGGTGCTCGGCGACTGGTCGGGCATCGACATCGGGCTGCCGGCCGGTGGGTTCTACCTGTGGTTCGACGCCGGCGACGGCTGGGCGTTCGCCGAGCGGCTGGCTGCCGAGGGCGGAGCGCTGGTGAGCCCCGGCGACTTCTACGGTGCCGGTGGCGCGGAGTTCGTGCGGGTCGCGGTGGTGCAGCCCGACGCCCGGATCGAGCTCGTCGCGCGACGCCTTGCGGGTGGGGGAGCGGCGGGATGACCCCGACCGATCCGTGGCACCCCGGTGGCCTGCCGCTGCCGGTCGCTCCGGTCGCCGCGTCGCCGCCACCACGTCGGCGCACGGGTGGCGCGCTCGTGGCGTCGGGCGTGGTGTTGATCGCACTCGGCGTGATCGCGGCGACCGTGCTGTTCCTCGTCGGGCGCGCCCGGTACGAGGCAGGGGTCGAGGGGCTCGTGCGAGCCCCTGCAGGCTGCGACACCTCGATCCGCTTCACCCGCGCGGATGAGTTCGTCGTGTACCTCGAGCACCGCGGCGACGGCGAGCGGGCACCGGTGGGGTGCGTGGTGCCGGGCGAGTTCGAGGCCGACACCGATGATCTGCCGGTGCCCGACGTGCTGCTGTTCGACGGCGGTCGCGACGGTCGTGCGCCCGATCCGCCCCAGGGTCGCTCCTACGAGGCCCTCGGCACGGCGGGGGCCGAGATCGGTACGTTCCAGATCGAGCGCACCGGCACCTACGTGGTGCGTGTGGAGGACACCGAGGGTCGCACACCGGACCGGACCGAGTACCTGGTGGCCATCGGGTCGGATCCGTCGGAGCTGGCCGGATCGCCGCGACGATGGGCGCTGCTCCTCGGCCTCGGCGGGGTGCTGCTCGGTGGGATCGCGGTGATCGCCGGGTTGGTCCGGCGTTCGCGCAGTGGCCCCGGAGAGGTGCCTGCTGGCCCAGCCACGCCGTCGGGGCCCGTCTGGACGGGACCGCCGCCGGTCGCACCGCCGCAGACACCGCCACCGGCCACGGGGCCGATCACGCCGCCACCGGGGCCGACACTGCTCCCGCCGCCGATGATCCGTCCCGTCAGAGACGACGCATGACGGTGACGACCCGGCCGTAGAGCTCGACCTCGTCGCCACGGAACTCCATGGGCTCCATGGAGGAGTTGGCCGGCACCAGGGTGACCCGTGAGCCGGAGCGCTTGTAGGTCTTGACGGTCGCCTCGCCGCCGGGGATGCCGGCCACCACGGTGTCGCCGTTCTTCGCGGTGCTCTGCTGCACGGCGATGACGAAGTCGCCGTCGAGGATGCCGGCCTCGATCATCGAGTCGCCACGCACCCGGAGCATGAACAGGTCGCCGTCGCCGGTGAAGTCGGCCGGCACGGGGAGGATCTCCTCGACGTTCTCCTCGGCCAGCACGTCGGTGCCGGCCGCGACGTCGCCGACCAGCGGGACGTGGCGCACCGGGCGGCGCTCCATGACGGCGCCCGAGTTCGGATCCCATCGAACCTCGATGGCCCTCGGCTTGGTGGGGTCGCGGCGCAGATATCCGAGCCGGGAGAGCGTGTTGAGGTGGGTGTGCACCGTGGACGGTGACGTCAGCCCCACGGCCTCGCCGATCTCGCGGACCGAGGGCGGGTAGCCGTGGTCGCGCATCTGCGCTTCGATGAAGTCGAGGATCTCGCGTTGGCGGGCGGTGATCTTCGGGATCGGGGGCATGCGTCGATCGTACGGGCGTTCGCCCACCATGTCAAACACCTGTTCGTGACCGAAGGGCTTGACACCGAACGGGCGTTCGCAGTACAACCGTACGACGAACGGGCGTTCGTCAGAACGTTCGTTCGTCCAGCTCGGTTCGGCCACCCCTCGGCCCCACCCCTCGGCCCACCCACCGTCACCCGTCCCAGGAGGACCAACCATGACCGCTCTCGTCGTCCAGCCCGGTCGGCCGCTCGCCCGTCCGGTGCGTCGGGTCGTCGTGCCTCCGACGCGGCGGTCGCGGTCGGTCTACCTGCGGCGTCGCCTGGCCGTCGGCGCCGTCGGCCTGGGGGTGGTCGCGGGTTCGTTCGTCGCCACCGAGTCGATCCTCGGTGCGGCCGCCGCGTCGGTCGGCGCGGTCGAGGCCGGTGCGGGTGTGGGGGCCGCCGGTGGTGCGGTCATCGCTCGTCCGGGCGACACCTTGTGGGCGCTGGCCGAGGAGCACCGTGGCGCGGTGTCGATCGACCGGTACGTCGAGCGACTGGTGCAGCTCAACGGTGGTCCGGCGATCCGTGCCGGGCAGACCGTGCTGTTGCCCTGAGGGCTCCGGTCCCACACGCTCGGCGTCTCGGCGGAATCGACGGCCCTCGCGCGCGTCGCACCGGTAGCCTGCCGCCGTGCGCTGCCCGGCCTGCCACGCGGACGACTCCAAGGTCGTCGACTCGCGCACGGCCGAGGACGGTGCGGCGATCCGCCGCCGCCGACAGTGCCTGGCGTGCTCGCACCGCTTCACCACCTACGAGCGGGTCGACGAGGTGCCGCTGGTCGTGGTGAAGTCCGACGGCACCCGGCGTCCGTTCGACCGGTCCAAGATCGTGGCCGGCGTCGCCGCGGCCACCAAGGGCCGTTCGGTCGACGAGACGCGGATCCAGCAGCTCGCGGTCGAGGTGGAGGACGAGGTGCGGCTGCAGGGCGCCGAGGTCACCAGTGCCCAGATCGGGTTGGCGGTCCTCGATCGGCTCCGCGCCATCGACGAGGTCGCCTACCTGCGGTTCGCCTCGGTCTACAAGGACTTCGACGCTGCGGCCGACTTCCACCGCGAGATCGAACTGCTCAGCAAGCTCGGCGCCGAATCCAGCGAGTGAACACGAACCCCTCGTCGTCCACCAGCAGGTGGGCGAGGTCGTAGCGACTGGAGCCGTCGGGGGCGCCGGTCGTCAGCCGGACACCGTCGCCGCCCACCATCTGGGGCGAGGTCGTGATGTCGAGCTCGTCGAGGAGGTCCGCGGCGAGCATCGAGCCGTTGAGCGCGCCGCCACCCTCGCACTGGACGAAGCCGACCCCGGGCACCAGGTCGGGCAGGCGGCGCATCGCGTCGGCCAGGTCGACCCGCTCGACGCCGGCGCGCAGGATGTCGACCCCACCGGCCTCGCCACTCGGGAGTTCGAGCCGCTCGGGTGCGATCAGGAAGCCGGCCCCCGAGGTGAACAGCGCGGTCGTGAGGTCGAGGCGGCCCGAGTTGGTGACCACGCCGATCCGCTGGCCGGGCTTGGACGGGACCCCGTAGCCCTCGGCCCGGACCGTGCCCGCGCCGACCACGATCACATCCGCGAGCCGGCGCAGCGTGACGAGCACCTCGGTGTCGGTCGGGCTCGAGAGCTGGGCAGACTTCCCGTCGACCACGGTGGAACCGTCGATGCTCTGGACCATGCACATCCCGACCCACGGCCGACCGTCGACCCGACCGGGCCGATCGACGCCGTAGGCCTCCGCAACGGTCACATCGACGGCGGGCTCGGGCAGGAGTCGGCGCATCTTCCCGATCTTGGCATCCGCGGTCGCCGCTCGTCCGGTTGGCGCCGGCATGCCCCCCGACCTGGGGGTCGTCCCGCCGACTGTGGGTAACCAGGAGATGTCCACATGGTGACCCACAGGAAGAGGGCGGCAATTCACACCCTTGTCCCCTTCCTCCACACAGGGGTCGGTCCGTATGGTGACGCCGGTGCCGGGAGCGGTGTGATGCGCGGAAGAGGTGGTGGTGTCGACGGCCGTTCGGGTCGACGGCGCCACGTGGGGCTGAGGGGCTCTGAACCTGTGACATCACACCGCTCCACCGGCCGCCCCGCTCGGCGGGGTGCGCCATCGCCCCACGTCGCGGGGGATTTTCCTCGGGGATCTCCGACTTGTCGTTGACACTGTGGAATTACGGTGGTGTAATTCCGTCTCCCGACACGGCGACCACCATCGGTTGTGGTGGCACCGCGCGGGAGGCGTTCACGCCCACAAGATCTTGTGTCATCGACACACCAGCCACCACCCGATCCAACGGATCATCGAGGAGCACACCATGTCCCTGGCCCCAGAACGACTGTCCATCGGTCTTCGACGCCTGTTCACGTCGCCCGGCGTCGACCCCTATGACGAGGTCGTCTGGGAGCGTCGCGACGCTCGTATCACCAACTGGAAGGACGGCGCGGTCGCGTTCGAGCAGTTGGGCGTGGAGTTCCCCACCACGTGGTCGGTGAACGCGACCAACATCGTGGCGCAGAAGTACTTCCGGGGCACCCTGGGCACCCCCGAGCGCGAGTGGTCGCTCAAGCAGGTCATCGACCGGGTGGTCGACACCATCGTCACCTGGGGCCAGGAGGGTGGCTACTTCGAGGACGAGTCCGAGCAGTCGGCGTTCCGCGACGAGCTCAAGTACATCCTCGTGACCCAGCGGGCCTCGTTCAACAGCCCGGTGTGGTTCAACATCGGCGTCAA
>CAYRXQ010000194.1:0-5894 GCA_964428115.1 uncultured Ilumatobacteraceae bacterium | reverse complement strand
CACGCGATCGCCGGCCGCCGCGGGGACGCCACCGCTGGCGCGGATCGTGGGGCCGGCACGCAGCTCGACCACCGCGGCCCCGCCGTCGCCGTCGCGGTCGCGCACGGTGCCGGGGAGCAGGTTGGCCGACCCGATGAAGCCGGCCACGAAGAGGCTGGCGGGTCGGTGGTAGATGTCCTCGGGGGTGCCGATCTGCTCGACCACCCCCTTGTTCATCACGGCGATCCGGTCGCTCATGGTGAGCGCCTCGCCCTGGTCGTGGGTGACGAAGATGAAGGTGATGCCGACCTCGCGCTGAATGCGCTTGAGCTCGAGCTGCATGGCCTCGCGCAGCTTGAGGTCGAGGGCCGCGAGCGGCTCGTCGAGGAGCAGCGCGCTCGGCATGTTCACGAGCGCGCGGGCCAGGGCGACGCGCTGCTGCTGACCGCCCGAGAGCTGCGACGGACGTCGGTCGGCGAACTCGCTGAGGCGGACCACCTCGAGCATCTCGGTGACCCGCGGGGCGTAGTCGCGCTCGGCCAGTTTCTTGCTGCGCGGACCGAAGGCCACGTTGTCGGCCACCGACATGTGCGGGAACAGCGCGTACTGCTGGAACACGGTGTTGACGTTCCGCTTGTACGGGGGCGTGCGGCTCACGTCGACCCCCTCGAGGAGCACGCGGCCGTCGGTGGGCTGTTCGAAGCCGGCGATCATCTTCAGCGTGGTGGTCTTGCCGCAGCCCGACGGGCCGAGCATGGCGAAGAACTCGCCCCGGCCGATCGCGAAGTCGGCCTGCTCCACAGCGGTGAACGATCCGAATTGTTTGCGGACGCGATCGAGGACGATGACGTCGTCGCCGCGGACCGCGGTCTGGTCGATGTTCAGGACCGTGCCTCCCCTGCTGGTCTGGGCGGAAACCTTGTCACGGCGCCGGACCGGGTGCAAGACACTGCGTCACCTGGTCGGGTCGGGGGTGTGAACACGGTGTGAACCGGATCTGCGTCTGGCGAGGGCCCCTGTCGGTTGATAGACCGAACCCGTGCGCCACCTCCCGCCGCCACCCCCCGGGGCTCGGCCCGCGCCGCCGATCGTCTCCCAGCCGCCGGCACGCTCCCGCCGCACCACCGTGCTCCTGCTCGCGTCGTTCGCGGTGGTCGCCTGGTTCGCCGGCCTGATCGGTGTGTTCGTGGGCGCGCGCCTCGACGACGACCGGCGTGCGCAGCCCGCGCCCGCCACGGCCTCGGATCGCTCGCTCGAGGTCGCCGAGCCGCGCGACGCCGACGGGGCCGGTGCCGTGCGCCGCGACCGGATCGACGTCGCCGCGGTCGCCGATCTGGTCGGCCCGTCGGTGGTCACGATCAGCGCCGACATCGAGAGCAACGGCCTCATCGGGGGATCGGTCGGGACCGGGGTGATCACCACCACCGATGGCGAGATCCTCACCAACGCCCACGTGGTCGAAGGCGCCACGTCGATCCGCGTCCGGCTGGCCGGTGACACCGAACCGCGGCCCGCCACGCTGCTCGCCGCCGACATGGGCAACGACCTGGCGCTCCTGCGCATCGGTGGCGACGGGTTCCCGGCGGCGCGGTTCGCCGATCCCGGGTCGATCCGCATCGGCGACGAGGTGGTGGCGATCGGCTTCGCGCTCGACCTCGACGGTGAGCCCTCGGTGACGCTGGGCATCGTCTCGGCCCTCGATCGGACCATCACGACCCCGTCGGGTGCGCTCAACGGTCTGATCCAGACCGACGCGGCGATCTCCTCGGGCAACTCGGGCGGGCCGTTGGTCAACGCCGACGGTGAGGTCGTGGGCATCAACACCGCCGTAGCGCGGGGGAGTGCGACCACCTCGGCCAGCAACATCGGCTTCGCGATCTCGGTGGGTGAGGTGCTCCCCGTGGTGGAGTCGCTGCGCGAGCAGGCCGTGAGCGGCACCCGCGAGGAGGGCTACCTCGGGGTCGGCCTCGAGGAGCGCATCGACGGTGGCCAGGGCGCCGTGGTGAGCGAGGTGCAGCCCGGGACCCCGGCCGGCGACGCCGGGATCCGGGTCGGCGACGTGGTGATCGCGGTCGGTGACACCGCCGTCGACGGGGTCGCCGGGCTGGTCGCCGGGATCCGCGATCTCGAGCCGGGTGACGAGCTGTCGATCACCGTGCTGCGCGACGGTGAGCGCGTCGTGGTCGACGTGGTCCTGGCCGTGCGGCCCGACTCCTGAGCGGTCCGAGCGCCGCCGCCGGCCGACAGTAGGGTCGCCCGACGTGACCGACCCGTTCGTCCCCGGCGCCGCCACCTCGGGCATGCCGCCCACCACCGATGTCCTGCTCGGCGCGCAGCGACCCTTCGGCCTGGCGTACTGGCCGCTCCCCGAGGACGATCCGGGAGTCGAGATCCCACGCGAGCCGGTGCGCCTGGTGTCGCCCGACGGTGCCCTGGTGCGCGGCGTGCTGTGGACGCCGCCGAACGGTCGTCCCTGGAAGACCGCGGTGATCCTCAGCCACCCGCGGGGCGACTTCAGCGTGCACTACGCCTGCCCCTTGCTGGCCGCCGCCGGCTATGCGGTGCTCGGCTTCGGCACGCGCTACATGAACAACGACACCGACTGCCTCCACGAGCAGTGCGCGATCGACGTCCGCACCGCGCACGACGAGATGGTCCGACGCGGCGCCGAGGCCGTGGTCCTCCTGGGCAACTCCGGTGGTGGGTCGCTGATGGCGCTCGCCAACGCCGAGCAGGGGATCGGTGACGGATGGATCGGCCTGGCCGCCCACCCCGGCGAGGGGGTGTTCATGCTGCAGGTGATCGATCCGTCGGTGGCCGACGAGGAGGACCCGTTCTCGACGGTGCCCGAGCTCGACATGTACCACCCCGACAACGGGTGGCGGCCCTGGCCCGAGCCCTGCCGGTACGACCGGGAGTGGCTGGCCCGCTACCGGGCCGCGCAGGTCGCCCGCGTCGCCCGACTGGACGCGATCGCCCGCCGGTCGATCGAGGAGGCCGGCGACGCGGCCGGCCGCCTGCGAGGCGTCGATCGGTCGGCCGATCCGGTCACGTATCGGGAGCTGCGGCGCCGGGCTGTGTTCACCCAGTACCTGACGATCTATCGGACGCTCGCGGATCCGGCGTACCTCGACCTGACGATCGATCCCGACGACCGACCGATGGGCAGCCTGTTCGCGTTCCCCGACCCGTTCGACGCGAACTACGGACGCGCTGGCCTGGCCAGGACGATGACCGCACGCGGTTGGCTCTCCACCTGGTCGGGTCTGTCGAGCCACGCCAGGCTGGCCGACACCATGCCCCGGGTGACGGTGCCCACGATCCTGGTGCACCCCACCGCCGACACCGAGATCCGGCTGTGGCAGGCCGACGAGATCGTCGCCAACGCCGGCGCCGAGGATGTGACGTATGTCCGGCTCGAGGGGGCGCCGCACTACCTGGAGGGCCACCGCCGCGAGGCGATGACCCGCGTGGCGGAGTGGCTGGCGGCGCGCTACCCCTGAAGCCCACGCCGCGCGCTCCCCGTCGGGGCCCCGGTCCCCGGTGGACCCGGGAAAAGCCCTGACCGCGGCGTTGCCGCGTCGTCTGCGCCGCCGATAGCATTTCCCAGCCGTGCCAGGAGGGTTCTCCGGGTACGGGGAGCGGTTCGCCGCTCCTCTCAGATTCGCAACCGATGTCCGTGTGCGCCTCCCTGCGGAGGGACCACCCGGCGAGTACGAGACGAATGCTCCGCATGCCAGCAGGCAGCGGAGCATTTGCGTGAAGGCAGCAGCCTCCACACCGTGTGGATAGCCCAACCGACAACCGGTCGGGCTCGATCAACCAGGCGTCGGACCCCGGTCCGGCGCACCAGTCAGCAAGGAACAGCCGCCATGGCACAGACAGCGATCGTCGGCGAGAAGGTCGGCATGACGCAGAAGTGGGTCGAGGACAAGATCGTCCCCGTCACCGTGCTGCGCGTCGAGCCGATGCGCATCGTCCAGATCAAGACCACCGAGCGCGACGGCTACACCGCGCTCCAGGTGACCTACGGACATCGTGAGGTCAAGAAGCTCAACAAGCCCGAGGCCGGCCACTACGCGTCGGCCGACGTGGCCCCCGGCAAGCGCCTCGTGGAACTGCGCCTCGACTCGGTCGACGGGTTCGAGGTCGGCCAGGAGCTGACGGTCGACGCGATCCCCACCGGGAGCCGCATCGACGTCACCGCGGTCAGCCGCGGCAAGGGATTCGCCGGCACGATGAAGCGTCACAACTTCTCGGGCCAGGGCGCCAGCCACGGCAACCACAAGCACCACCGGGCGCCGGGCGCCATCGGGTCGTGCTCGTTCCCGGGTCGCGTGTTCAAGGGCCTCCGCATGGCCGGCCACATGGGCCACCAGCAGGTCACCACGCTGAACCTCGAAGTCGTCGAGTCCGATGTCGAGCGCAACGTGCTGCTCGTCAAGGGCTCCGTCCCCGGTCCGAACGGTGGGGTCGTGCTGGTGCGCGACGCCGTCAAGGCCTCGGCCAAGGAGGCCTGATCGACATGGCCAAGATCACCGCCAAGAACGCCACGGGTGCCGATGCGGGCACCGTCGATCTCGACGACGCCACCTTCGGCATCCAGCCCAACGTCCCGGTCATGCACCAGGTCGTGACCGCACAGCTCGCCGCCCGCCGCGCCGGGACGCAGAGCACCAAGACCCGCGCCGAGGTGAGCGGTGGTGGCGCGAAGCCCTACCGCCAGAAGGGCACCGGCAACGCCCGCCAGGGCTCGATCACCGCACCGCACTACTCCGGTGGTGGTGTGGCCCTCGGCCCCAAGCCCCGCTCGTACGTCCAGCGGACCCCCAAGAAGATGATCAAGCTCGCGCTGCGCTCGGCCCTGTCCGACCGTCACGCCGAGGGCCGGATCGTCGTGCTCGACGAGCTCGGCTGGTCGACCCCGAGCACCAAGGCGGCCACGTCGCTGCTCGCGGCGCTGGGCATCGACACCAAGGTCCTCGTGGTCGTCGATCGTGACGACGCCGCCACGGCCCTCAGCTTCCGCAACCTCCCGCAGGTGCACCTGATCGAGCCCGGCGAGCTGAACGCTTACGACGTGCTGTGCAACGAGTGGATCGTCTTCACCGCCGGCACCGTGCCGTCCACGGCCGCTGCGAACGAGAAGGAAGCCGTCTGATGAAGGATCCCCGCGACATCATCCTGGCCCCGGTCGTGTCCGAGAAGAGCTACGCCCTCATGGAGACCGGCGTCTACACCTTCAAGGTCCGCAAGTCGGCCAGCAAGCCCGAGATCCGTGACGCCGTCGAGGCGATCTGGGGTGTCGAGGTCCTGAAGGTCAACACCCTCAACCGCCCCGGCAAGAAGCGCCGCACGCGCGGTACCAACCGCACCGGCCGCACCGCCGACTCCAAGCGTGCGATCGTCACGCTCGCAGCGGGCGAGATCCCGCTGTTCGAGAACTGAGGTCATCATGGGTATCCGTTCACGCAAGCCCACGAGTGCCGGTCGTCGGTTCCAGACCACGTCGGACTTCTCCGAGATCACCAAGACCAGCCCCGAGAAGTCGCTGCTGGCCCCCAAGTCGAAGACCGGCGGCCGCAACGCCTATGGCCGCAAGACCTCCCGGCACCGTGGTGGCGGCCACAAGCAGCGGTATCGCCTGGTCGACTTCAAGCGCACCAAGGACGCCGTCCCGGCCAAGGTCGCGGCCATCGAGTACGACCCGAACCGCACCTGCCGCATCGCCCTGCTGCACTACAGCGACGGCGAGAAGGCGTACATCATCGCCCCCAAGGGCCTCCAGGTCGGCGACCGGGTCGAGAGCGGCCCCCACGCCGACATCCGCCCGGGCAACGCCCTCCCGCTGCGCTACATCCCCGTCGGCACCGTCGTGCACAACGTCGAGCTGCGCCCCGGCCAGGGCGGCAAGA
>CAYRXQ010000193.1:0-5951 GCA_964428115.1 uncultured Ilumatobacteraceae bacterium | reverse complement strand
CCTACCACGTCGTCGCCGGCGACTCCCTGAGCTCGGCCGACCTGATCGAGGCCGGCGAGGTCGAGACGGTCAACGGCGGCACGCTCGAGATCACCGAGATCGACGGCGCCCTCGCCGTCAACGGTGTGCCCAGCCTGTGCATGGACGTGCCGACGGCGAACGCCACGGTGCACATCATCGGCGAGGTCCTGCTGCCCGGCTGATCCCGCACGAGATCCACCATCACCCTGTGCCACCCCCCGGGTGGCGGGGAGCGACGAGCCGACCCGGGACGGGACCCCTGGGTCGGCTCGTCCGCGTCCCGGGTCAGGTCGGCGTGTCGGGACCGTCCGCGCTCGGCTCCTGGTGTGCCGGCGCGTCGGTGGTCGATCGTTCGGTGGTCGAGCGTTCGGTGGCCGAGCGGGCGGTGCTCGATCGCTCGGTCGTCGACCAGCGCTGCGGCAGCGGGCGCGGCGCATGCCAACCGAAGCGGAGCGCGGCGATGCGCAGCGCGAACACCCCCGCCGCGACCGCGGCCCCGACCGCCCCCTGGTAGGTCTCGGTCCGCCAGCTCACCACCACGACGATGGCGCCGAGCGCGGCGGGGATGCCGTAGAGCACGCTGTCGGCCCGGAACAGGCTCGGCTCCTCGCGGGCCAGCACGTCGCGCAGCACCCCGCCCCCGGTGGCGGTGATGACCCCGAGGGCGACGGCGCCGATCCCGTTCATCCCGAACGCCAGGGCCTACACGGGGCCGACCACCACGAACAGCCCGAGACCGGCGGCGTCGAACACCAGGTGGGCACGGGAGACCCACCGCTCGATGGCGCCGTGGCCGGCGAACACCACGACCGAGCCCACCAGCGGGACCACGAGGTACGTGGTGTCGCGGAACGCCGCCGGTGGCACGTCGCCGAGGAGCAGGTCGCGCATCAGCCCGCCCCCGAGGGCCGTCACGGCGGCCAGGACCACGACACCCACGAGGTCGAAGTGCTTGCGGACCGCCAGCAGGCCACCCGAGAGCGCGAACACGAAGATGCCGGCCAGGTCGAGCGCCCGCTCGACCGAGGCGTCGAGGCCGATCACCGTGTCGGGGACAGCGGTCGAGATCATCGCTCGACGGGCGGCGCCGGACGATGACGGACCGCCCACGTCGGCACCACGATCAGCGCGCCCGGCCCGGACGGCTCGCCGTCGGTGTCGGCGCCGTGCAGGGCCGTGCCGTCGACCACGAGCGAGTGATCGTCGTGCGGGGCGGGCGGGAAGACCATCGTCACGGCCGGGTGCGCCGCGGCGTTGCGCCGGGTCCGCCCGCCGGCATCCAGGTGGAGCCGACCCTCGTCGTCGACCAGCGGCACGAGCGCCACGACGTGGGGCCGCTGGTCGTCGCCGACGGTCACGAGGTAGCCGAAGGGGCGGCATGCGATCTCGGCCGCCAGTCGGTCGAGCGGGACCGGGATGCTCACGTCGCCACCGTACCGGTCGGGCTCATGCCGGCGGCGAGGACACCCAGGTCGCCGCCACCCATGCCCGGACGGGCGGCGCGAGGCGGTGGAGGTGCGCGCCGGGATCGGTCCGGATCATGGTCGCGCTGATGGGCACCGCGATGCGCTCGGCATCGACGACGACCGCAGCGGCACCGAACCGTTCGGCGAGGGATCCGACGTAGGGGTCGGAGGAGAACACCGCGTGGGGGCCATCGGCATGCGGCCAGTTGTCACGGAACATCGCCATCCACCGGGCCCACAGCTCCTCGTCCCCGAAGTCGGTGGGCAGGTCGTGGCGCAGCTCCAGCACCGTCACCCCGGGATGGAGCTCGGCCAGCCACGCGGCTCGCAGCGAGCCGGGAGCGGCGTCGCGCCGGCCGCTGTTGACGAAGACGACGAGGAGATCGCACTGCGCCGCAGCACGCTCGATGAGGAAGGAGTGACCGAGGTGCGGCGGATCGAACCGACCGACCACCAGCCCCGTGGGGTACCGGTCGGGTCCGCTCATGCCACCCCGCCGAGCACGGGTCGCGTGAGCGCAGCGGCCACGGTGGCCCAGCCCTCGGTGGGCCGCGCCTCACCGGGCCCGGTGGCGACACCGTGGTGGCGGGCGATCTCGGCGGCCACGGCCATCAGGTGCACGTCGGCGCCGGCGCGCGTCACGATCAGGGCACGCGAGATCGCCTCGGCGGCGCCGGGGCCACCCCGGCGGGCCGCGACCGCGGCGGCCACGATCGACGCCAACGACCGATCGAAGTAGCTGCGGGCATCACCGGTCATGACGGCGTCGGCATCCGCGGCCGCGCCGGCGTCGTCGCCGGTGGCCGCACGGGCCAGGCCGCGCACCGCCAGGGCGAACGAGGAGGCCGGCACGTCGAGCTCGTCGAGGACCACGAGCGCGTCCTCGGGCCGCTCGGCGAGGACCAGCGACGCAGCGAGCTGCACCTTGGCCTCGGGCACCCCACCGCCGCCCGACGCCATCCGCTCGACCGCCTCGAGGGAGAGCTCGACGGCGCGGGCGCCGCGCCCCAGGTGCATCGCGACGCCGGCGGCCGCCATCGTGGGGAACGACATCTCGCCGAAGGAGTCGGCCACCGACAGCAGCTCCTCCATGCCGCGGTCCGCGTCGGCGGTCTTGCCGAGCGCGGCGCGGGCCCGGCTCACCGGGGCGAGCGCCTGCACGGCTCCGAAGGAGTCGCCGATCCGGCGGAACCCGACGAGCGCCCGCTCGCCCAGCTCGATCGCCTCGGCGAACCGCCCGCTCCACAGACGGATCGCCGAGAGCAGGGTGAGCATCATCGACGCGCCCCACTCGTCGCCCCACTGGCGGGCCTCCCGGCTGACCTCGCCGGCGAGGGCCTCGGCGTCCTCGAACCGCCCTTCGTAGAAGGCGAGGAACGCGAGGATCCCGTTCGACCACGTGCTGCCGGCGTGGTCGCCGATCGCGTCGAACGCCGCGATCGCGTCGCGCAGGTGGCGTTCGGCGCGGACGTTGTCGCCCGAGAGGAACCGGACCCACCCCCGCGAATGCTCGATCCACGCCCGACCGCGCACGTCGCCCAGGGTGGCGTAGACGTCGTCGGCCTCGCCGAGGTACCACTCGGCGTCCTGCAGCGAGCCGCCGAACACCTCGGCGAACCCGCGCACCCGCAGCGCCAGCGCGAGCTGTGCCGGATCGTCGAGCTCGCGGAAGATGGCCACCGCGGCGCCGAGCTCGGCCCGGGCGGCCACCAGGTTGCCGTCGAGCTGCTCGACCGAGCCGAGCAGTCGGTGCGCCTGGCCCTCCACCGCCCGATCCCCGGCGGCCACGGCGAGTGCGAGCAGCTCGTCGAGCACCAGGCGCGCCGGGGCCGGTGAGCGCAACTCGACCAGCCCCGTGGCGCGCAGCAGCAACAGCGGCAACCGAGCGCCGGCATCGGTGGGGTCGACCAGGGCGAGCGCCCGCTCGACCAGATCGGTGCCCCGCCGGAACCCGCCCACGTCGAACGAGCGCGCCGCGGCCTGCTGCAACAGCTCCACGGCCTGGAGGCGGATCGACGGGTGCACCCCGGGCACCGTGCCGAGGTCGTCGAGCAGTTCGGCGGCCGAGGCCGCGTGGTGGGCCATCCGCTCGATCGGCGGGCGGTCGTAGCCGGCGAGCACCGAGGCCACCCCGGCGTGGCGCAGCGCACGCGCCTGCTTGGTGAGGGTCTGGTAGGCGACCTCGCGGACCACGTCGCTGCGGAACCGCCACCACCCGCCCTCGACCTCGAGCATCCCCACGGCCTCGAGCTCCTCGAGCCAGGCCACCTCGAAGGGCTGCCCGAGCGCGGTCGCGAACTCGCGCAGCGATGCGATCGCGCCGCCCGAACCGATGATCGCGGCGTTGTCGACGATCGCCCGTCGCTCGGGCGGGAGCTGGTCGAGCCGCGCGGCGATCAGGGCTCGCAGGGTGCCGGGCAGCTCGACGTCGGCGCCCGGTTCGACCCCGTCGATGGCCAGCGAGGCCAGCTCCACCAGGAACAGCGGGTTGCCACCACTGCGGTCGTGGAGGCGTTCGACCAGATCGGGGTCGAGCGAGCGCGCCGCAAGCGCGTCGACCAGGAGTGCCGACTCCCGGCGCCCGAGCGGGCCGATCGGCATCGTGACCACCACGGCGCGGTCGACCTCGGGCGGCCACTCCACCGCCTCGTCGGGGCGGGCGGTGGTGACGAGCAGGAACGGACACCCGACCAGGCTGCGGGCGAGCACGGTCAGCAGGTCGCGCAGCGCGGCGTGCGACCACTGCAGGTCGTCGATCCGCACGACCACCGGACCCTGCTGTGCGCACGCCCGGATCCCGGCCACGACGGCGGCGAAGACCGCGGTGCGCGCCGCAGAGGGATCGACGGCGTCGAGCTCGGAGGGCAGCCCGGCCAGGTGGATCAACGCCTCGACCCCGTGGCGAACCGGGCCCGCGGCGGCATCGAACCACGCGGCGGTACCCGCCCGGATCGCAGCCGCGGCCTCGTCGGGGGACGCGTCGCGGGAGACCCCGAGGTGACCCAACAGCCCGGTCGCGAGCGGCGACCACACATTGGTCTCGCCGTAGGGCGCGCAGGCGCCGTCGAAGACCTGGAGATCCGGCCGGCGGACGCGGAGGGTCTCGAGCACGTCGTCGACCAGCCGGGACTTGCCGATGCCGGGCTCCCCGGTCAGGGTCACCACGGCGCTCTGCCCGGTGGCGGCGAGGGCCGCGACCGAGGTGAGCACCGATCGCTCGGCGGCACGGCCGACGAACACCGTGGGCGTCCGCGGACGCGACCTCCCTGCGACCGGGGTCGCGGAGACCACCTGCCAGATCTGTTCGACCTGCTCGCGCCCACGCAGCCGCGTCGGTTCGAGCGGCTCGAAGCCGATCGCGTCGGAGCACAGCACCCGCGTCGCGTCACCCACCAGGACGCCGCCCGGCGGTGCGAGCGCCTGCAGCCGCGACGCGGTGTTCACGACGTCGCCCATCGCGGTGTAGTCGGAGCGGGCGACAGAGCCGACGACGACCTCGCCGGTGTTCACCCCGATCCGGAGGCGGACCGAACCGTCGGTGTCGAGGTCGGTGAGCAGGGCCGGGGCGAGGTCGCACAACGTGTCCTGCATCGCGAGCGCGGAGCGGACCGCGCGCTCGGCATCGTCCTCGTGTGCCACCGGGGCGCCGAACAGCGCCACGATGGCGTCGCCGACGACCTTGTCGACGCGGCCCCCGAAGGCCTCGATGTCGGCACCGAGCCGCTCGAAGAGCTGGTCGACGAGTCGCTTCACCCGTTCGGGGTCCTGGCGCTCGGCGAGGGTGGTGAAGCCGACCACGTCGGCGAACAGCACCGTGACCACCCGACGCTCCTCGCCACCGACCGTGGGGAGGCCGACCACGAGCGGGGCGCCGCACCCGGGGCAGAACCGTGCGTCGGCCGGCGCCGGGCTGCCGCAGGACGGACACGGGATCACCCTCGGAGCGTACGCCGGATCCACCTGGGGACGGACGGTGGTTCGGGGCCGTCGCACTAGGTTCGCGGGCGTGTTCCGTCCGTCGCCCGTGCGCTGGTTGCGTGAGCACCCGCGCGCTGCCGACGGGTTGCTCGCCGCCCTGCTGACCGGGCTCTCACTGGTGTTCCACCTGTTCACCGACCCCGAGGAGTTCGGCGCGGTGCACGCCTCGGATCCGTCGTGGTGGGGCGCGCTGCTGACGATCGCGGCGACCGCGCCGGTGGCCTGGCGTCGCGTCGCCCCCAAGACGGTGGTCGGCGTGGTCACCGCGGCCCAGGTCGTGGCCGAGGTGGCCGGGGTGCAGGGTCCGGGGTTCATCGGGGTGCTGATCGCCATCTACTCCCTCGCCGCGCACGACGTCGGGCGCGCCCGCCGGTGGACCGCGATCGCGGTGACCACGGTGATCCCGGCGCTGGTCCTGGCCGGCTGGCTGATCGTGGACGGCGGGATCGCCTCGCGGGTGAGCAGCGGGGTGTTCCTGGTCGCGGG
>CAYRXQ010000192.1:1434-5952 GCA_964428115.1 uncultured Ilumatobacteraceae bacterium | reverse complement strand
ATGCCAGCGCTGCCCGCGGCTCCCGGCGGTCGATGGGCACCTGCAGCCCCAGCCGGGCCTGGCCGCCCCGCGCCTGCGGCGGGCGGACAACGGATGCCGGCGCTGCCCGCAGTGCCCGGCCGCATGGCGCCGGCTGCTGGTGGGCAACGGATGCCGGGGCTCCCGCCGGCACCACGCCGCCGCCCCTGAACGCCGCGACGCCACTGAACGCCGCCGCCCCGAACGAGGACGCGGTTCCGTGTCCGATCTCTCGCGCTCGGTGACACCCTGCGCGTGTCAAGTGTTGGGAGGGGTGATACCCTGGGGGGTATGTGTATGGCACTGACCTGTCCTGATTGTCGTCGTCCGAGCTGGGCCGGGTGCGGCATGCACGTCGAGGACGTGCTCGGCCACGTCCCCCCGACGGAGCGCTGCCGCTGCGACGACGCGCCCCGCGCGTCGGCCAACCGGCGCTGATCGCCGACCCATGACCTCCACGCCCGGGCACTCGACGCCCGAGACCGCCACGCCCGAGAACGCAGGCGACGACCCGCTCGCCCGGTGGGCCACCGATCTCCAGGCCTGGGCGATCCCGGCCGAGATCCTCGACCAGGCACCGCAGTCGCCGTGGATCCACCCGGTCGAGAGCTTCCGCCCCGAGGGTGACCTCATGGTGGCCACGCCGTCGCGACTGCGGGCACTCGAGGCGCTCGAGGGCGTCGACCGGCCGAGCGTGCTCGACGTCGGCTGCGGCGGTGGCCGCGGCGCCTTCGGGCTCACGCCACCCGCGACCCGGGTGATCGGGGTCGACCACCAGCAGGGCATGCTCGACGTGTTCGCCGACGAGGCCCGCCAGCGCGGCGTCGAGGTCGAGACGGTGCTGGGCGACTGGCCCGACGTCGCCGAGGCCACCCCGGTCGCCGACGTCGCCATCTGCCATCACGTGTTCTACAACGTGCAGCAGATCGAGCCCTTCGCCCGCGCTCTGCACGAGCACGCCCGTCGACGGGTCGTCGTGGAGCTCCCCGTGCACCACCCCCTCAGCTCGCTGTCGGATCTGTGGGAGCACTTCTGGGGGCTGCGCCGACCGACCTCGCCCACCGCGGACGACGCACTCGTCGCGATGCGCCACCTCGGGTTCGACGCCCAGCTCGAGCGCTTCGACGTGGCCGTGCCGGCGCGCGCGACCACCGAGGTGACCGACCGCGAGATCGAGCACACCCGGATCCGGCTGTGCCTCCCGGCCAGCCGCGATGCCGAGGTGGGCGAGGTCCTGCGCGCCCGCACCACCCGCCCGCGTGAGCTGGCCACCCTCTGGTGGGACGTGGGGACCTGACCTGACCCGGCGCGTGAGCGCCAGCGCGCTCGCTCAGCCGGCAGCGCCCAGCGGGAACACCGCCGTACCGGGCTCGGCCCGGAACAACACGGCCGGCTGCCGCAGCTCGACGTACTCCTCGAGCAGCACCAACAGCGCCGCCGACGGTCGTGGCTCGTTGAGGATCAGCTGCGCCTGTCCGTAGTACTCGTCGAGGAGCACGATCCGATCGGCCTGCCCGGCGCGGGTCAGCTCCTCCTCGATCGCCACCCGCAAGGCCGCCGAGCGGGCCTGCTGCTCGGAGGTGCGCAGGTCGTAGCCGCCGAGCTCGGTGAGCCCCGCGATCGCCCGGGCGCGCTCGATCGACGGCTCCCCCAGCACCAGGTACAGCACCGCGTCGGCGGTCTCCTCGGGCACGATCCGGTGCGGCATGACCGCCGCCGAGAACGACGGGTCGTAGCCCACGGTGTAGCCCCGACGCTCCAGCTCGAGCCCGGCACCGAACCCGGTCGCGCCCAGCAGGGTCGGGTCCCACCAGCGCAGCAGGTACCGCTCGCCCCGATCGAGGCCGTCGATCACCTCGGGCACGAGCCCACCCACGATCCGGCTGTCGGCCTCGCCCGTGGGCTGCGACCGCGCGGCGAACTGCGCGATCGCCACCACCACCACGAGGCCCGTCACGGCGGCGAGCAGGGGTGGGCCGAACCGACCGATCGCCGCGGCGCGGTGCCGTCGGCCGTTCCACCACGACCACAGCGACCCGGCGACGGTGAGCGCCATGAGGAACCACACCCACCGGATCGTGTACTCGAAGTACCGACCGAAGATCCGCGTGATCGAGAGCAGCGCCAACACCCACGCCGCCCCGAGCAGCGCGTGCAGCGCGAGCTCGTCGGAGGCGTGACGGCGCAGCGACGACCTGATCGCGACCGCCCACAGCAGCACCGCCGCCACGTAGCCGACCAGCGCCACCACCCCGAAGGAGTCACGCGCCGGGCCGAACACCCACGGTCCGAGCAGGTTGAACTGCACCGTGGCGATCTCGGCGACCTCACCGATGCCGAGGTACGGCCCGTCGGGTCGACCGAAGCTCTCGCGGATCACCGACAGGTTCCCCGGCTCTCGGCGGAGCTGGTCGACCAGTGGCGGGATCCAGGCCACCACGCCGAGCAGCACGGCCAGGCCCACCCAGCGCGCCGCCCGAGCCCGCTCGACGCGGCGATGCCGCCAGACGACCACGGCCAGGACCACCAGGAACAGGCCGCCGACCACCAGCAGGTAGCCGGCGTGTGCCTGGACGCTGTACGAGCCGGCCAGCACGGCGATCGGGGCGGCCCACAGATCGTCGACGAGCACCGACCACAGGGCCAGGAGCACCACGAGGAACGGCAGCAGGGCCATCCACGGGTTCCACGGCTCGGTGAACACCTCCGGCCCACCGGCCCGCACCACCAGCACGAGGCACGCGGCGAGCAGGGCGACGAGCGCGAGTCCGCCACGCCGCCAGGCGAGCCACAGGGCGAGCGCGGCCGTGCACAGGTGCACCACGACCACGCTGGTCATCAACGCCGCGCTGCTGCCCCCGAGGAGGGCGTACACCGGCCACATCGCGAGCCACAGTGCCGGCCCCGGGTGGGAGCCCTGGACACCTTCGGCAGTCGCGATCCGGCCGGCGGCGCCGACCAGGGGCGGATCCGACCAGAACGCGCGGACGTGGAGCTCGGCCTGCGCGAGATCCCCCGTCGGATACCAGGTCGGACGGACGAGCCCGATGAGGGCCACCAGCACCGGCGCGAACACCACCGCGGTCGCGATCGCCACGGCGAGCACGGCCGGTCGACTCCACGAGCGGGGGGTGGCATCGCCGGCGGAGACGTTGGTTTCGGCAGCGGGGGTGTCGGGGGCGTCGGGAGTGTCGGCGTGATCAGCCGGACCCGGGGTCGCCTCCACGATGGGCGATCGTACCTGCCGTGGATACCGTGGCCCGGATGACCGATCCGAACCACCCGACGATCGAGGTGTTCGCCGACATCTGGTGTCCGTTCACCCATGCGGGCCTCCACCTCGTGGAGCAGTACCGGGCCCGCAGCGGCCACACCGACGTCGCCCTCGTGATCCGCGCCTGGCCGCTCGAGCTGATCAACGGGCGCCCGCTCGACCCGGCCACGACGGCGACCCATGCGGACGAGCTCCGCGAGCAGGTGACACCCGAGCTGTTCGCCCACCTCAACCTCGATCGGTTCTCGAGCTCCACCCTGGGCGCGCTCGCCCTCGCCGCGCACGCCTACGCCGTCGACGTCGACCTCGGCGAGCGGGTCAGCTTCGACCTGCGCGCCGCACTGTTCGAGCGCGGCCAGGACGTCGCCGATCCCGCGGTGCTCGCCGAGATCGCCGCCCGCGTCGGTCTCGATGCCGCGGCGGTGACCGAGACCGACCACGCCACCGTGCTCGCCGACTGGCGGGAGGGGCAGGCTCGCGGCGTGGTCGGGTCACCGCACTTCTTCAGCGGCGACCGCGACGCGTTCTGCCCCTCGCTGCAGATCACCAAGTCGTCCACCCCGGGCGCCGGGCTCACGATCGGCGTGTACACCTCGAACCTCACGGGCTTCCTCGACGCCTGCTTCGCCTCGCTCGACGAGGCCCGCGGCGGCTGACCGTCAGGGTCCGTCAGGGTCCGTCCGGCAGCGCCACGGTGGCCGACGTCCGGTCGTCCGCGCTGCGGTCGCGGAACATCCAGGCGTCGAGCAGCACGAACTTGGCGACCCACAGCAGCCCGAACGCCACGAGGTTCGCTGCCGAGACGGCCACCGCGCTCTCCCAGCGTCGCTCCACGGCGGCGACCGCAGCGGTACTGACCGCCAGGCCGGCGAACGTGTACCCCCAGAACGGGAGGATCTCCCGGGTGACGCTGTGGTTGCCGCGACGGTTCCAGACCCAGCGCCGGTTGACCAGGTACGCCGGGATGCTCGAGACACCGACGGCGAAGACGTTGGCTGCGACACCGCCGATGTCGGTGAGCGCGTAGGCGCCGATCAGGAGGACCTGGGTGATGACGACGTTCATCACCGACACCGCGCCGAACCGCCAGAACTTGGGCAGCAACGTGCGGACGCGCTCGGACCGCCCCGCCGCGGCGGGTGCGCTCACCTGCTGGTCCGACGACGTCACCCCACCACGGTGCCAGCTCGACCCCCCGCTCGTCACATCATCCCGGAGGATTCCGT
>CAYRXQ010000192.1:0-1424 GCA_964428115.1 uncultured Ilumatobacteraceae bacterium | reverse complement strand
GGGATCCGCCGCTCGGGTCTACGTGAAGATGATCTGGCCGCCGGCCGCCATCTCGTAGAAGTCGCCGACGGTGATGATGTCCTGGATCTGCTCGACGAAGTCGTCCTTCGAGAGCCCGAACATGTCGACCGACGCGAGGCAGGCGTACATGCCGGCACCCGTGTCGCCGATCATCTCGATGAACTCGGGGATCGACGGGATGTCGATCTCCTCCATCTTCTTGGCCATGAAGTGGGTCGCGAGCGCCGACATGCCCGGCAGTCCACCGAGCAGGGTCGGGATGTGCATCCCGGGGTTGCCCACGGTGGCGACCTTGATGTGCTCGATGCGCTTGCGGTGGATCGCGTCGAGCCCGAAGAAGGTGAAGAACAGGTTCGCCTCGATCCCCTCGGCGCGGGCGCCGTTGGCCATGATCAGCGCCGGGTAGATCCCCTCGAGGGACCCCTTGGAGACGATGATCGAGACCTTCTTGATCGGCTCGTCGCGGCCGTCGTCCTCGTCGTGCTCGGACATGTCAGATGCATCCCTTCGGCTTGGGGATCCCGGCGATGCGGGCCGACTGCTTGGCCGGCCCCTTCGGGAACAGCTGGTACAGCTCCTTGACGCTCACACCCGAGCTCTTGCCGAGCGCGCGCACCGTGGCGCCGGTGCCCTTCTCGAAGTACTCCTTGCGCATGAAGTCGAGGACCTGCCAGTGCTGCGGGGTGAGCTCGTCGATGCCCTCGGCCTTGGCCATCTCGACGGCGATCTCACGGGTCCATTGCTCGGGGTGCTCGAAGAACCCCTCGGGGTTGACGTCGACGGTGACGCCGGCGTAGGTGGCGGTGCTCATGCTGGTGACTGCTCCTCGTGTGGTGCTTCGATGGTCGTGGGTTCGGTGTCGGGTCGGTGCTTGCCCCAGGTCGGCATCGAGGGTCCGATGCCGGGGATGTCGCGGCCGGGCAGGAGGCTGTGCCAGTAGAACCACTGGAACATCAGCTTGCCGAGGTGGTTGAGGCGGCTCTCCTTGAGCAGCGGCATGCCCACCGGGCCGGGGAAGTGGCCGGGCAGGGGCTCGGTCTCGTAGTTGAAGTCGATCAAGAGCGCCTTCGAGAACCCGGTCTCGATGAAGCAGTTCGCGTGGCCGTCGTAGCTGGCATCGAGCGGTTCGCCGTCGAGGAAGCGGATGATGTTCTCGGTGAGCACCTCGCCCTCGAAGTGGGTCACCGACCCGGCCTTGGACGCCGGCACGTTGGTGGCGTCGCCGATCGCGAACACGTTGGGCCGCGCCCGGCTCTGCAGGGTCGCGGGGTCGGTGGGCACGAAGTTCAGCTCGTCGCCCAAGCCCTCCGACCGACCGATGTACTCGGCGCCGCCGTGCAGCGGGATCACGACCGCCAGGTCGAACTCCACCTCGCGGCCGTCGTAGCTGATGAGCTTGCCGC
>CAYRXQ010000191.1:0-5989 GCA_964428115.1 uncultured Ilumatobacteraceae bacterium | reverse complement strand
GCCAAGCTGCGCGTCGAGATGCGCGCCGAGATCGCCGCGCTCCAGCGCGAGCTCGGCGTCACCACCGTCTACGTGACCCACGACCAGGTCGAGGCCATGACCATGGGTGATCGGGTCGCCGTGCTCAAGGACGGCTACCTGCAGCAGGTCGACACCCCGCAGAACCTCTACGACCGGCCGGTCAACGTGTTCGTGGCCGCCTTCATCGGGTCGCCGTCGATGAACCTGTACGACGGCAAGCTCACGGTCAACGAGCAGGGCGGCACGGTGACGCTCGGCAGCCAGAACCTCGCCTTCGGCCCCGAGCTGCTCGACAAGCGCCCGGCCCTGCGTGGCTACGACGGCAAGCGGCTCGTGGTCGGCATCCGCCCCGAAGACTTCGAGGACGCGGCGATCACCCCCGACGTCCCCGCCGACCGTCGTCTGCAGGCCCCGGTGTCACTGATCGAGGCTCTCGGCTCCGAGCTCATGGTCCACTTCTCGGTCGACGCATCGACGGTCGACTCCGGCGACCCCGACGCCCCCGAGCAGGCGGGTGACGGGCAGGCCAACGCCGTCGGTCGGTTCAGCCCGCGGTCGCAGATCCGGGCGCGAGAGACGATCGAGATCGCCGTGACCACCGAGAACCTGCACTTCTTCGACTCCGACAGCCGACTCGCCATCTGGTCCTGAGCTGTCGGGTCACGACCGACGACCGATACCCTCCGGGGTATGTGTCGTCGAGTGACCTGTCGAACCTGTCAGCGGCCCACGTGGGCCGGGTGCGGCGCCCACGTCGAGCAGGTGCTCGCGGACGTGCCGCGCTCCGAGCGCTGCCCGGGCCACCCGCGCGAGGCGCGTCGCTCCTGGCTCGATCGCCTGCTCGGCCGCTGAACCGGGTCGACCCTGGAGATCAGGGCAACGGGACGCCGTCGCTGGCCTGGACCAGCGCATAGACGTCGGCGCGGTCGAGGTGCACCGCCAGCGCGGCCGTCGCGGCAGCGATCCGCTCGACGCGCTGGGTGCCGATGATCGCGACCGGTGCCGCCGGATGGGCGAGCACGAACGCGAGCGCCACGGCACTGGTGTCGACCCCCTCCCGCACGGCGATCGCCTCGAGGGTCGAGGCCAGCTCGGGTCGGACGCCCTCGCCGGTTGCCAGACGGCCGCCGGCCAACGGGCTCCAGGCCAACGGCACCACGCCGTCGCGCAGGCACAGGTCGAACGTGCCGTCACGCATCGGGTCGAGGTGCAGCACCGAGTACTCGGGCTGCGTGGTCACGAGCGGGAAGCCCAGGTGCGCCTGGAGCGCCTCGGTCTGGCCGACGGTGTGGTTCGACACGCCGACCTCACGGATCTTGCCCTCGTCGCGCAGCGCGGTGAGCGTGGCGGCCACGTCGGCCGGATGGCTGTACTGGTCGGGGCGGTGGATCTGGTAGAGGTCGATCACGTCGACACCCAGTCGCGCCAGCGAGTCCTCACAGGCGGCGCGCAGCGCGGTGGGCGAGGAGTCGTAGGGGATCGGTGGTCGGATCCCGCCCTTGGTGGCCAGCACCATGCGCTCACGCAGGTGCGGCGCGGCCGTCAGCACCCGCCCGAGGTTGGCCTCGACCTCGCCGAAGCCGGTACCGCCCCAGTCGAGGCCGTACACGTCGGCGGTGTCGATCAGGTTCATGCCGGCGTCGAGCGCAGCCTCGAGCAGAGCCTGGGACCCCGCGAGGTCGTCGCTGGTGAAGCGCCACTGACCGAACCCGAGGGGTCCGACCGGTGGGAGCGACCCGAGCGTGCGCGGCGCAGCGCGGACCAGGCTCTCGCCCACGCTCACCCCTTGACCGCGCCGGCGAGCACGCCGCGCACGAAGTAGCGCTGGAGGGCGAAGAACACGACGATCGGGACGAACGCCTGGACGAACGCCGCCGAGGGCAGCAGGTGCTCGTTGCGGCCGAAGTCGCCGGCGAGGTTCGCGATGCGGATCGTGGTGGGGATCGCGTCGGGGTTGGCGCCCGCCATGGTGTTGGCGATGAGGTAGTCGTTCCAGGTCCACAGGAACTGGAAGATCGCGAAGGCGGCGAGCACCGGCACCGACAGTGGCAGCACGAGACGCCAGAACACCGTGAAGTGATCGGCACCGTCGATGCGTGCCGCCTCGAACAGGTCCTTGGGCAGCCCCGAGATGTAGTTGTGCAGCAGGAAGATCGCGAACGGCAGTGCGAAGCCCGCATGGGTGAGCCACACCGCGGTGGTGGTCCCGGCCAGGTCGAAGTCGGGGATCAGCGTGATGGTCTTGTCGAGGAACGGCAGCGTGAGGTGTGCGCCGCCGACGTACAGCTGCAGCAGCGGGATGAGGGCCACCTGGAGCGGGATCGCCAGCAGCGACACGGTGACGATGAACAACGGCTTGCGGCCCTTGAAGTCGATCCAGGCGAACGCGTAGGCCGCGAAGGCGGCCATCGCGATCGGGATGATCGTTGCGGGGATGGCGATCGCGAACGAGTTGAGCAACGACTCACCGAGGCTTGCGGTGGCGCTGGCGCCCAGCACCGTCTCGTAGTTCTCGAGTGTCAGCTCGTCGATGTCGCGGTAGACCGTCCACCAGCCGCCCGCCCGCTGTGCGTCGCGGGAGCGGAACGAGTTGACGAACAGGCCGAGCGTCGGGACCGACCAGATGGCCACCACCAGCCACAGCACCCACACGGGGATGCTGCGCAGGAGGCCGTAGAGCCGGTCGATGATGCCGGTGGGTGCGTCGGGGTCGGACGGGCCGGCGGTGGGCACGGTGGCGGTCATCTCAGCCCTCCTTCTGCATGCGGCGGATGTTGGTGTACATGACGGGCAGCACCGAGATCAGGATCAGCATGGCGAGTGCGGCCCCTCGGCCGATGTTGTTGAACTGGAAGGCCTGTTGGTACATGTCGTTGGCGAGCACCTGCGTGCCGAAGTTGCCGTTGGTCACGACCTTGACGATGTCGAAGACCTTCATCACCAGCACGACGATCGTGGTGACCACGACCCCGATGGTGGTGGCGATCTGGGGGAGCACGATTCGCCAGAAGATCTGGCTGGGGGTGGCGCCGTCGACGCGGGCTGCCTCGACGAACTCGGTGGGCACCGCCTTGATGGCAGCCGACAGGATGACCATCGCGAAGCCCGTCTGGATCCAGATGAGGATCACCATGAGCCAGAAGTTGTTGAACGGTGCCTCCTGCACGAAGCTGATCGTCTGGGCGACGATGTCGCCGTTGTCGCGGATCTGGAATCCGCCGACGCCGCCACCGATCACGCCCCAGTAGCGGATCGTGAACCAGCCCACCAGCAGGGCCAGCACTCCGGGGAATGCGGCCTTGACGTACTGCCGCTGCGTGAGTGCGCGGGCCACCGGGACGAGCAGTCCCGCGAGCACCAGGATCGACAGCAGGCCGACGAGGTAGGTCGGGAGTCCGCTGCCGGTGCTGAGGCGTCCGAGGCCGACCCACAGGGCGTTCAGCACGCCGGTCTGCTCGGTGGAGATGTCGCGGGGGATGTACATGAAGCGCCAGATGATCGAGGCGCCGACGAGCGAGATGGCCATCGGCATGAAGATGATCGACTTGGCGACCTTCTCGCCGACGCGATTGTCGGCGAGCACGGCGACGGCCAAGCCGATACCGGTGGAGAAGCAGGTGACGACCACGACCCACCAGAGGTTGTTGACCACCGTGCCGCGGAACGCGGTGAACAGGGCGAAGGCCAGGAACATGCCACCGCCGATGAGTGGGCCGAGCGACGGGCCGCCGAGCTCGAAGGCCCGACCGGTCTCACGCTGCTGTCGGCGCCCGGCGAAGACGGCGATCACCAGCAGGACGACGGCGATCCAGAAGAGGCGGCTGCCGAAGATGTTCGTCCAGTTCGAGCCGTTGAAGCTGACGGGGTCGGTGAACGTCTTGGCGTAGTTGTCGAGGCCGACGAAGTTCTCGGAGCGGTTGTCGAGGAGCGACAGATAGCCGGTGCGGATCGCCGGGATGACGAGTGTGGCGCCGATGAAGAAGACCGCCGGAGCCAAGAAGATCGCGCCACGCGACCCGCGGTCGATGGCCGCCCGTCCGTGGAGGTCGGGGTTGGTGGTGAGGCCGAGCCGAAGCCCGACTGCGACGGCGGGAACGGTCATCGCGATGACCGATTCGACGATGGAACCCGTGCCGAGCTCGGCAGCGCCCCAGGCGCCGGCGATCCAGCCGATCGCGCCGCCGACCAGTGCGCCACCGAGCGGTGCTCGCCGGCGCAGCTGTGCGATGCCCGCGCCGACGGCGACGCCGCCCGCCGTCCAGGCCACGATCGGCAGGATCTCGAGGGCGGGCCGTGAGGCCTCCTCGACGAGGGCGCCGAGCCCGGCACCGAGCGCACCGATGCCGGCAGCAGCGAGCAGGAGGCGCTGTCGTGGATCGTCGAGGCTCGACAGCACGCCCCCCAGCACCCCGGCCCCGATCGTGGCCAGCAGCGGCGGCCAGATCCAGTCGAGGAAGCCGTCGTTGGAGAAGCGCAGGATGCCGTTGCCGTGGAGCATCGCCACCACGAGGAAGCCCCCGAGTGCGAACACCAGCACGTTGAACAGTCGCCATCGGTCGCGGACCTGGTTGAACAGCAGGTTGGCGGAGACCCACAACCCACCGCTGACCGCGACGGCGACGACCACCAACACGATCGTCGAGACGACTTTCCCCATGCGAACTACCCCCTTCGTCCCCGTTCGAAAATGCACCGGGGCGCCGACACCGTAGTGCCGGCGCCCCGGTCAGGTTGACGACCCGTCAGGAGACCGGGTCGTCATGGTGGTGCAGGCGTCAGCCCGGCCAGCTGGCCTCGATGGCATCGGCGGCCTCCTGAGCGGTGATGTCACCGTTCACGGCCGAGGTGCCCTGCGTCCAGAAGCTGCCGGCGCCGACGTCGGCGGGCATCAGGTCGGACGCATCGAAGCGGACGATCGCCGAGGTCTCGAGGATCTCGAGGAACGACTGCTCGAGCGGCTGGTAGACGCTCGGGTCCTGGCCGATGGCGGCGGAGAGGAAGCCCGACAGCGCAGCGCCGCCGCCCTTCAGCTCGGCCTGGGCGGCCTGACGTGCCTCGGCGTAGTCGGCGGTCGACATGTACTCGAGCAGTGCCATGGTGGCCGGCTCGTCGTTGAACGCCGCAGCGAGCGTGCCGGCGCCGAGCACCGGACGGTCGCCGTTGATGTCGGGGAAGTAGAAGACGTCGACGGCGGTCTCGGACCCATCGGCGAAGGGCGTGCCCTCGGGGATGAAGGCCGAGTAGAACGAGGCCTGGCGGTGCATGAAGCACTGCCCGTCGACGAGCGGCTGACCGTTGGCCTGGAAGGCCGTGGCGGCGATGTTGCCGCCGTCGGCGTAGACGTTGTCCTCGGTCCACAGGCTGAGCACGGTGTCCATCGACTCGACGATCCGCGGATCGTTGAACGGGATCTCGTGGCTCACCCACTGGTCGTAGACGTCGGCGCCGTGCTGGCGAAGGACCATGTCCTCGACCCAGTCGGTGAAGGTCCAGCCGGTGGCCTGACCCGACTCGATGCCCACGCACAGCGGCTTGGGGCCACCGGCCGCGGCCATCTCCTCGACCAGAGCGAGGAACTCGTCGAACGTGGTGGGGATCTCGTAGCCGGCGGCCTCGAAGGCAGCGGGCTGGTACCACACGAGCGACTTGAGGTCGGCCTTGACGGGCACGCCGTACTGGACGCCGTCGACGTTGCCGAACGACACCCACGACTCGGCCCAGTTGGCGTTGACCGATGCGGTGACCTCGTCGGTGAGGGCCACGACGTTGCCGGCGCGGGCGAAGTCGGCGAGCTTGCCGGGCTGCGGGAAGATCGAGATGTCGGGCGGGTTGCCGCCCTGCACCTGGGTGTTGATGTTGGCTTCCCAGTCGGCGTCACCGATGTAGGTGACCTCGACGCCGTTCTCCTCGCCCCAGGCGCCGAGCACGGCCTGCAGGGAGCCGGCCTCGGACTCGTCACGCTCGGGTC
>CAYRXQ010000190.1:4167-6027 GCA_964428115.1 uncultured Ilumatobacteraceae bacterium | reverse complement strand
AACGCCCCGACGAGATCGGCACCGACGAGGGCGCCGGATCCAGTGGCGCCGTGGGTCGGATCGTCGGCGGAACGACCGCCCCCACCGCCTACGGCAACATCGTCACCCGGATCATCACCCCGACGTCCTCGCTGTGTTCGGGCACCCTGATCGCGGCCCGCTGGGTGCTCACCGCTGCGCACTGCGTCGAACCTCGCGCCCAGATCTTCGCCGGGGCCACCACCCTGAGCGGCCTGCGTTCCCTCGGCGGCGCCACCGGCATGGCGCACCCGCTCTACACCGCCAACGGCTGGTCGATCCGCTACGACGTCGGGCTCTACCAGCTCGACACGCCGCACCCCTTCCAGGGCCAGGAGATCCGGCTCGCCACCACCAACGAGCCGTGGTCCTACACCGCCGGGCAAGCCACTGTCACGATGGGATGGGGGCTCACCAGCAGCGGCGGGACCGTGTCGAACGTGCTGCTCCAGGGCGCCATGCAGGTGCTCGCCGACTCGGTGTGCGCCACCCTCGACCTGGGGATCAACACCGTCTACGACCCCACCACCGGCCTGTGCACCCTGGCCACCGGGGTCTCGGCCTGCAACGGAGACTCCGGCGGCCCGACCTTCGCGACCCGCAACGGCCTCACCGTCCAGGTGGGCGTCACCAGCTACGGCCCGGTCGGCTGCGGCGGGCACTCCGTGTCGGCCTGGGTGCCGAGCGCGCTGCCGTGGATCCGTTCGCTCACCGGGGTGACCGGCGCGGTGCCGGGCGACGGGTCGGTCACGCCGACTGATCCGCTGCTGGCCTCGGTCAGCCCGGTGCGGGTCTACGGGCCCGATCGGTACGGCACCGCGGCGGCCGCGGCAGCGCGCTGGGCCTCGACGGATGCGGTGTTCGTGGCCACCGGGTTGAACTTCCCCGACTCGCTGGCGGCAGGCGCCGCGGCCGCCCGGTTGCAGGCGCCGTTGCTGCTCGTGCGCGCCGACAGCGTGCCCGCCGACACCCTGCAGGCACTCCAACAGCTGCAGCCCTCGACCATCTACGTCGCCGGAGGCGCCAATGCGATCTCCGACTCGGTCGTCACCTCGCTGCGCACCACGACCGGCGCCCAGGTGGTTCGCCTCGGCGGGGCCGATCGCTACGAGACGGCCGCGCAGTTCACCGAATTGTCGTGGCCGACGAGTGGCGTGGGTGGACGGATCTGGGTGGCGAGCGGTCGCGACTTCGCCGACCCGCTCATCGCCAGCGCCGCAGCCGCGGTGTACGACCAGCCGTTCGTGCTGGTCGACGACCGTCGTCCGCTCACGCCCGCCATGCGCGCCGCGATCACCCGGCTGGGGCCGTCGTCGATCGCGTTCGTCGGATCGCGCGACGTCACCTCGGCCGCGTTCCTCGCCGAGCTCGGCACCTTGGCGGGCTCGGTGCGCCACTTCGGGCACCCGAACGTGAGCACTCGTTCGGCCTCGGTGTGGGCCGAGGTCCCGTCGTCGGGCTGGGCGAGCGTGGCGACCGCGGCCGACTTCCCCGATGCGCTCGCCGCCGTCGCCTGGTCGGGCCTCGACCCGGTGTCGCCCCTGATGCTCGTGTCACCCAGCTGCCTCAACGGCTCGGTGGCCGACGCGCTCGCCCGACTCGGCGTCCGCAACCTGGCGCTGTTCGGCGGCCCCGCCGCACTGAACGCCGACGTCGAAGCCCGCATCCGCTGCTGACCCCCTGGTCCCTCACTCCCGGTACCCGAGTGCATTCCGGCGACCAAGGCATCTCGGTTGTCGTTCTGCGCCCATCACGGTCGTGGAAGGCGACCAAGGCGGACTTGGTCACGTACGAATCGGCGACCAAAGCGGCTTGGTCGACATTCCACCGGCGTTGGACGGC
>CAYRXQ010000190.1:0-4157 GCA_964428115.1 uncultured Ilumatobacteraceae bacterium | reverse complement strand
GGTGAGCCGTCCGTGGGCGAGGTCGTCGGTGGTGTGATGACGACATCCGCGATGTCCTGCCAGGCGCCGTCGCTCTCGTAGCCGAGGGCCCACAGCGCGACACCGCCGAGTCCGGCGTCGCGGGCGATCTCGATGCGCTCGGCCGCGCCGTCACCGTCCACGTAGTTGACCTGTCGGGTCTGGGTGCAGGAGCGGTCCCCCTCGGTCACCTCGAGCTCGTAGGTGAACGACCACTCCCCGGTGATCTCGTCGCGCACCGGGTCACCGCCACGGCGGGCCAACAGATCGGGGAGCTCCCTCGACGTGATCGAGGTCCGACCGGGCGCATCCGCCGGGCACACCCCATCCACCGAGATCGGCCAGTTGTAGCCGTAGGTCGGGATGCCGAGCACGAGCACCGACCGGTCCGCGACCACGCTGGCCACACCTTCCACCGAGCGGCGGACGAAGTCGAGCGGAGCGATCGGCCCCGGTGCCGAGGTCGAGAAGTCGTAGGCCATGATCCGGATCCGGTCGACGACCTCGGCGATCGCCCCGTGGTCGTACACCCAGTAGCCGCTCGACGAGGTCCGGCCGTCGTCGTAGATCGGCGGGATGCTCACCGTCAGGGACTTGTCGAGCGGTCGCAGCCGCGCCGACAGCTCGGTCACGAAGGCCACCCAGGCCGGTCGGGTCGCGGCCCAGGTGCTCGATCCATCGGCGAACGCGAACTGCTCGTAGTCGAGGTCGACGCCGTCGAAGTCACCGTCGACCACGAAGTCGACCACCGTGTCGACGTGCACGGCCCGAGACGTCGGGTCCCGGAGCACGGCTGACATCCCACCCGCCGGCATGGCGTCGACGATCGACGGGACGACGGCGACCCCGGCGTCGCGGGCGCGGTCGAGGAACTCCTCCACGGCATCGGCGTTCGCGTTGGGATCGATGCCGACCTCGTCGGCGCCGGTCGCCCGGTACCAGAACGGCGAGAGCTCCCGGATCATCGGGGCGCGGTCGTCGAGCTCGTCGAGCGTGGCGTCGAGGGTCCAGTAGGGCGCCCACGCGTCGAGGGGAACATCGGTGGGGATGCGCTCGGGCCCGTCGCGCTGCGTGAGGGCGAACGCCGTGAGCCCGATCGCCGCCACGAGCAACCCCCCGAGCAACACCGCGCCCCGACGTGCCCGCTGCCGTGTGCCCGGTTCACGGTGAACCGGACCGGACGTAGCGGTCGGCAGCCCGACGAGATCCGCCGGTGCGACGCCCTCGAGGGTCGGCAGGATCGTCACCCCCGGCTGTGGCTCGATGTCGCGAACGTTGGGCACACCAACGACCGCGCACCCCGCCGCCACTGCCGAGCGCACACCTGTCGGGGAGTCCTCGATGGCCACGCAGACCGCAGGATCCAGCCCCAGCTCGGCAGCCGCCCGCAGGTACGGCTCGGGATGGGGCTTGCCCTGGGTGACCTCGTCGCCGGTCACGACCACCTGGAACACGCCGTCGGGCAGTTCCTCCAAGACCGGCTCCACGAAGCGACGCCACGACATGGTGACCAGCGCACACGGCACTCCCGCCGCGTGCAGCTCGCTCAGGAGCTCACGGGCGCCGGGCCGCCACGGGATCGCCTCACGGACGCGGGCGACCACGCCGTCGAGCAGTCGTTCCACGATCTCCCGTGGTGGGAGCGGCACCTGGCCGTGCTCGGCGATGTAGGCCGCGGCGTTCAGCAGGTCGAAGCAGACGATCGCATGTGCGTGGTCGTCGGACCACTCGTTGCCGAACGACTCGACGAGCTCGTACTCGGTCGCGATCCAGTAGGGCTCGGTGTCGACGAGCGTGCCGTCCATGTCCCACAGGACGGCCGCCGGCAGGCGGTCAGGGATGGGCCCCCGGGGGGAGGGGGTCACGTGGCGGTCACTCCTGGACGAGCTCGATCAGGGTGCCGAAGCTGCCCTTGGGATGCACGAAGGCCACCGTGGTGCCGCGGCTGCCGGGGCGCGGCGCCTCGTCGATGAGCTTCGCGCCGGCGGCGCGCATCGACTCGAGGGCGACGGCGCAGTCGGCGACGCGGTAGCCGATGTGGTGCAGGCCCTCGCCGCGCTTCTCGATGGCCTTGGCCACGGGGCTGTCGGGACGGGTGGGCGTGAGGAGCTGGACGTAGCTCTCGGCCACCTTGAGCAGGGCTTCCTCGACGCCGTCGCTCTCGACGACCTCACGGTGGTCGACGGTGGCGCCGAAGGCCCGCTGGTAGTAGTCGATCGCGGCCTCCAGGTCGTTGACGGCGATGGCCACGTGGTCGATCTCGGTCAGCAGCATCGCCACAGTCTGCCCCGTCCCACCACGACTCGTCCCGCCGAACCGTGCCGCCGGCCGGTCGTCGCACCGCGACGACCAGCCGCCGGCGGGGCTCGGGCACCCACCTCGGCAGAACTGCGACCAAAGCGGCTTGGTAGTTGTTCTGCGCCCGTCGCGGTCCTGAAGGGCGACCGAGGCGGACCCGAATGGCTGCAGAACGACAACCAAAGCGGTTTGGTCGCCATTCTGCGCCCCTCGACAGACAGGAGTACGACCAAGACGAACGTCAGCGCCGCCCGGCCGTCGGGTCGCGGCCGCACTCCGCCGCACTCCGCCCCAGCGCCGTCAGTCCGATTCCCACCCCACACGGCGGAGACGCGCCTCCATCGACTCCCGGACGTACGCGGGTCGCCGCGTCACGTCCTCCCAGGTGTACTCGTGGACCTGGAGGCCGATGTCCTGCAACTCGTTGCGTCGCTGCGCATCCCGGGCCCGCTCGGTCGGAGTCGAGTGCCCGAGCCGACCGGTCACCTCCACCACGATCGACCAGTCGGCGAACAGGAAGTCGACCCGAGCGATCGTCCCCCCTGCCGCGTCCTGGAACACCACCTGCGGGGTCGGCCGCGGCAGGCCCGCCTCGTGCATCAGCTCGAGGAAGAGGCGCTCGAGCATGGTGTGCCCGCCGGAGCCGAGGAGGAGCTCGTCGATGCGTCGGCATCCCCACCGGCCGGGACCGCGCAGCTCGGCGAGCCGCCGCTGCAGCGCTGCGGGCGAGGACGAGCCCGAGCGCACCGCCGAGTCGATGGCAGCGGCCAATCGGTCGTCGGACACACGGGCACGAGCGAGGTCGATCACGGTGCGGGTCGCCGACATCGTTCGGAATCCGTCGATCCGGATGATGTCGGCTGCGGGGAGATGTCGCGTGGTGTGGACGCTGAGGTCCGCGGGTGGTCGCCGCGCCGGACGGGGGATGGTGAAGTCGACGCGGTCGACTGGAGTTCGGTCGAACCGGTGGAGCTGTGCGGCCGCGTCGTGGCTGATGCAGGCACGCGGGCCGAGGGTCGCCAGGCCGATCCGGAGACGCTGCCGCCACGTCGTCGGCGCGCCGACGACGCGCCAGACACGTGGAGCGACCTTGACGAGCCGGCGCTCCCGCACGAGCGATGCCAGTCCCCGTCGGTCACCGGGCCCGATCACGTCGAGGGAGCGGAGGTGTTCCTCCTCGACGAGTCCATGGTTCCTGGTCGCCACCTCGGTCAGTCGGGTCCACTGGCTGGGATCGTGCACTCCTCCGTGGGCGCACGCGGAACGCCGAGACGGAACTCGCCGCGGTCCGATGGCCCTCGGCCCAGCTCGATCGGGACAGCGCCCGAGCCGCGATCTGGCAAGGTGGGGAGATGTCCGACGACGGAGGGACGGAGAACGACAGCGCGGGAACGGGCCTGAGTGCCGGCGACGTCGAGGCTGCCGTCCGGCTCGATGCGGCGATCCTCGAGGCGGCTCGTCAGCTGTTCGACCTGGCCCGCGATGGCGCGACCGCGGTGCTGGAGGCGACGCTCGAGGCCGGTGCGCCCGTCGATCTGACCGACCACCAGGGCAACGGTCTCCTGATGCTCGCGGCGTACCACGGCCGCGCCGACGCCGTGAAGATGCTGCTGCGCCACGGCGCCGATCCGACGATGCAGAACGACCGAGGTCAGACGCCGCTTGCCGGCGCGGTCTTCCAGGGGTACGCCGAGGTCGTCGAGGCGCTGCTCGACGCCGGGGTGGATCCCGACGCGGGGGAGCCGTCGCCGGTGGCCATCGCGGAGCTGTTCGGCCTGCCGGAGATCCGGGAGCAGCTGATCGCCGCGCGGCTCAGCTGAGCGCCGCCCGCCGGGCTGCTC
>CAYRXQ010000189.1:0-6031 GCA_964428115.1 uncultured Ilumatobacteraceae bacterium | reverse complement strand
CACCCGGTGGACCCGGATGAGCTTGGCGACCTGCATCTGCTTGTGCAGCATCGCCTCTTCGCGGTCGATCGGGTTGATGTCGGGCCGCCACTTGACGGCCTCGTAGGGCACGTCGAGCGCCTGGAACACGTGCTCGTAGAAGCCGTGCTCGCCCAGCAGCAGCTCGTGGACCCGCTTGAGGAACAGACCCGACTCGGCGCCCTGGATGATGCGATGGTCGTAGGTGCTCGTGATCGTGACGACCTTGGAGATGCCGAGCGAGGACAGGTTGGCCCGATCGGCCCCCTCGAACTCGGCGGGGTAGTCGATGTTGCCGACCCCGACGATGACGCCCTGGCCCGGCATCAGGCGCGGCACCGACTGCACCGTGCCGATCGTGCCGGGGTTCGTGAGCGAGACCGTGGCGCCCTGGTAGTCGTCGATGGTGAGCTTGTTGTTCTTGACCTTGCGGATGATCTCCTCGTAGGCCGCGAGGAAGCCGGCGAAGTCGAGCGTGTCGGCGGCCCGCAGGATCGGCACCACCAGCGTGCGCCCGGCCGCACCCTTGTCCACGTCGACGGCGAGGCCCATGTTGACGTGCTCGTTGCGCACGATGCGCGGCTTGCCGTCGGAGCCCTCGACATAGGCGTTGTTCATCGACGGTGCGGCGTCGACGATCGCACGGACGACGGCGAAGCCGATGAGGTGCGTGAAGCTGACCTTGCCCTGGCCGGTACGGGCGCGGTAGCCGTTGATGACCTTGCGGTTGACCTCGAGCAGCTTGGCGGGGATGTTGCGGAAGCTGGTGGCCGTGGGGACCCCGAGGCTGCGCTCCATGTTGGCCACGATCGCTGCGCCGGCACCGCGAATCGGCTGGCCGGGCTCCTCGTCGACGGCCGCGGCGGGGGCCGCAGGCGCGGCGGACGTTGCCGGCGCCGCCGGTGCAGTGCTCGCAGCGGTGGTCGGTGCTGGTGCAGGTGTCGATGGGGCGGCGGGGGGCGGGGTCGCCGCGACCGGTGCGGCCGCGGCAGGCTCACCCGCCGTCGGCGAGCGGTAGTCCTCGAAGAACTCCTGCCATGCCTCGCCCACCGAGGACGGGTCGGCGCGGTACTGCTCGTACATCTCCTCGACGAGCCACGAGTTGGCCCCGAACGCGGGAGCGGAGGGATCGGTTCCAGCCATCGCAGGCGATCGTACCCGCCGACCCCGGCACGACCGGCGACGAAGCTGGCACCCGCAGTACCGTCCTGCACATGCCCTCCCCCCAGGCGACCGCCCACCGACCCGACGAACCCGACGAGGGCGGCTACGACCTCCACTTCCACTTCGACCCCGTCTGCCCGTTCGCCTGGATCACCTCGCGCTGGGTCCAGCGGGTGGCCGAGCTGCGGAACTACCGGGTCGACTGGCGCTTCATCGCCCTGCGGATCCTCAACGAGCACAAGGACTACGAGCGCGACTTCCCGCCCGGCTACGAGCACGGGCACACCTCCGGGTTGCGGCTGCTGCGCGTCGCGGCCGCCGTGCGCGCCGCCCACGGCCGCGACGCGGTCGGCGCCTTCTACACCGCAGCCGGGCAGAGCATCTTCGATCGGCCACGCGTCGAGGGCGACGATCGCACCTGGATGGGCGGCGCCGAGCACGTCCGCTCGATCCTCGAGGCGGCGGGGCTGCCGGCCGTGCTCGCCGAGGCCGCCGACGACGATGCCCACGACGCGGTGATCCGCACCGAGACCGAGGAGGCACTCGCGTGGACCGGCCGCGACGTCGGCACGCCGATCATCGTGGTCGACCCGCCGCGTGGGCCGGGGATCTTCGGTCCGGTGATCTCGCGGGTTCCCGACGACGACGAGGCCGTCGCCCTGTGGGAGTCGGTGGTCCACCTCGCCGGCTTCCCCGGCTTCGCCGAGCTCAAGCGGAGCCTGCGCGAGGTCCCGCAGTTGGCGCTGTTCGAGCCGCCGGTGCCCGCTGCCGACTGATCGCCGGCCTCGACGCCGCGACGCGACCCGGCCTCGGGCCCTGGTCGTGACGCGGCTGGAGCGCGACGATGGCGTGATGATCGAGCCCGCGACGACCCGCACTCCGGAATCGGACACCGACACGGACATGGACGTGGACATGGCCGGACTCGTGGTGGAGCCGGCCGCGGGGTCGCTCGGCGCCTACGTCAGCGGCCTCGACCTCACCGCGGAACTCGAGCCCGAGCAGGTGGCGGCGCTGCGCGCCGCGGTGCTCGAGCACCTCGTCGTGTTCCTCCCCGACCAGCCGATGTCCCTGGACGACCTCGAGCGCCTCACCGACCAGCTCGGCGGACGCGACGGCACCCCGTTCGTGCGGCCGCTCGACGACCGTCCGTACGTGATCAAGGTGATCAAGGAGGCCGAGGACGAGCTGAACTTCGCGAACGCCTGGCACACCGACCTGTCGTACCTGTCGGCACCGCCGGCGTTCACCTTGCTCCATGCCTGGGACGTACCCGAGGCCGGGGGCGACACGATCTGGGCCAACCAGTACCTGGCCTACGAGCAGCTCTCGGCCGGGCTGCGCAGCACCCTGCGCGGGTTGCGCGCCGTGCATTCAGCGGGGCCGGCCTACGGCACCGGTGGGTACCTGGAGTCGGTGCAGGACAAGACGTCGATGGCCATCGAGCCCGGGCCAGAGGCGTACCGCACCCACGAGCACCCCGTGGTGATCCGGCATCCCGAGACCGGTCGGGACGCCCTGTTCGTGAACCCGGTGTACACGATGCGCTTCGCCGGGTGGTCCCCGGCCGAGAGCCAGGCCCTGCTCGGGCACCTGGCCCGGGCGGCGGTGCACGAGAACCTCACCTGCCGCCTGCGGTGGCGACGCCACATGCTCGCCATCTGGGACAACCGCTGCACCCAGCACAACGCGCTCAACGACTACCGCGGCGTCCGCCGGGAGATGTACCGGACGAGCGTTCGCGGCAGCGAGCCGATCGCGGCGACCTGAGCCCTGAGCCGGTCGCTCGCTCCGATCCCCCGCTCATCACCCGCAACGTCAACTCCGGGTGAAGTCGACGTCGGTCGTCGGTCAGATCTGCACGACACGCCGCCTTTCGAACGCTCCGCGTGAGATTTGTGGTCTCCATTGCCACGCTGCGTTGGATTCCTCTACGGTGACGCAGCGGCACGCCGGTGCCCGTCGACCAGAGGAGACCAGGATGACGATGCGGACCCTCGATCTCGGATCGATCCGTGACGGGCGGATCGTCGGCGGGAAGACCGTCGACGCCGGCGCCAACCGGGAGCGTCAGCGGCTACGGCGGCTCCGCCGGCTGACCGTGGTGCTCGGCGTGTTCTGGGCCTGGTTGCTGTGGCGCCTGTGGCAGGACTCGCCGCCTCGGTTGGGCCTGCCCGGGTTCATGCGCGGCAACCCCGAGATCATCATCGCCCTCGGCCTGCTGCTGATCCTCGGCTCGTTGATCCTGCTCCCCTTCCTGGGCGCCGGACGTTCACCGCACACCCTGCTGCGACCCTCGGACTCCACGATCCGGCTCGACGACGTGGTCGGCGCGCACCAGACCCGTCGCGAGGCGATCGACACGCTCAACCTGTTCCTGTCCTCGGAGACCTTCGCCCAGGAGATGGGCGGCCAGGCACGACGCGGCGTGCTCTTCGAAGGCGTCCCGGGCACCGGCAAGACCTACCTCGCCAAGGCCATGGCGGCCGAGGCCGGGGTGCCGTTCCTGTTCGTCTCGGCCAGCGAGTTCCAGTCGATGTACTACGGCCAGACCAACCGCAAGATCCGGACCTACTTCAAGGCCCTCCGCAAGACCGCCAAGGCCGAGGGCGGCGCGATCGGCTTCATCGAGGAGTTCGACGCCATCGGGGGCTCCCGCAGCGGGATGAACACCGGCTCGATGCGCGAGGGCATCGTTGGCGTTGTCAACGAACTGCTCGTGCAGATGCAGAGCTTCGATCTCCCCATGGGCTCGGAGAAGTTCAAGGCCAAGCTCGCCGCCTGGGCGAACGCCCTGCTCCCCGCCCACCGCCAGTTCACGACCCGGCCGCCGAAGTCGGCGAACGTGCTGGTGATCGCGGCGACGAACCGCGCCGCCGACCTCGACCCGGCACTGCTGCGACCCGGCCGCTTCGACCGCGTCGTCCACTTCGACATCCCGCCGCGGCGCGACCGGGTCGAGATCGCCTCGTACTACCTCGGCAAGAAGGCCCACGACGCCGAGGTGCACGCCGAGTTCATCGCCGACCTCACGGCCGGGTACACGCCGGTGCGGATCGAGCGGCTCCTCGACGAGGCGCTCATCGTTGCGCTCCGGAACGGACGGACCGCGATGACCCACCTCGACGTGCTCGAGGCCCAGATGATCACCGAGATCGGCCTGTCGCACGAGGTCGGCTATCACCCCGAGGAGCGTCGGCGGATCGCGGTGCACGAGGCCGGACATGCGCTCACCGCCGTGCTCACCGGTCGCGAGGTGAAGCTCGCCTCGATCCTGCGCCGCTCGGCAGCACTCGGGCTCGTGGCCCACGGCGACGCCGAGGAGCGGCACCTACGCACCCCGACGGAGGCCCGCGACCTGATCACCGTCGCGTTGGCCGGTCGAGCCGCCGAGATCCAGGAGTTCGGCGAGGCCTCGAGTGGGATCGCCTCCGACCTCGCTGCGGCCACCACCATCGCGGCCCAGCTCGTGGGCCAACTTGGCGCCGGGCCGACCCTGCTCAGCCTCGAGGCCGCGATGCTGCCCACCGCGGGCAACCTCGTGGCCAAGGTGTTCGCGGACGAGTCCTCCCGTGAGGCAGCCGACCGCATCCTGGCCGAGGCGGCCGATGCCGCGGCCGTGATGGTCGACTTCCACCGCGACCGGCTCCTCGCGATCGCCGACGCGCTGTGCGAGGCCGACGAGCTGACCGGGGCCGAGGTCGTCGCGCTCGTGTACCCGTTGACCGACCAGGTCGACCTGCCGATCGCCGGCGCCTGACCGGAGGTCGAACGGGGCCCGATCCGGGACCCGGCCGAGGACCGGCCGGGTCTCAGATCAGCTCGAGCGCACCGCCGCCGAACAGCGGGGCGATCCCCAATGCCGCCTCGTCGGCCTCGAGCGCCGCCTCGTCGACGGGCTCGATCGGCATCGACGCCGCCTCGAGCATCAGCGGGAGCACGGTGGAGGCGCTCGTGCTGGCCAGGAACAGGTCGGGCTCGGCCAGCACGTGGTGCACGGCGCGAACGACGGCGGCCGGATCGGTGATCGGCTCGTACCAGCTCTGATGGCCGTCGGGTCCGTCGGCCCAGCGCCGACGGGCGACCGACTTGATGGTCTGGACGGCGACCGAGCGCTGCGCACACAGCTCGCGCAGCGCCTCGACATCCGCGCGGTAGCTCAGATCGCGCAGCAGCGAGTGGTTGTAGGGGAACAGGACCGAGTCGAAGTCGAACCGCTCCAGGCTCCGCAGGTGCATCGAGGCGATCCGCATGCCGTGCCCGGTGACCCCGATGAAGCGGACGAGCCCCTCGGAACGGGCGGCTTCGAGTGCCTCGAGCGCCCCTCCCGGGGCGAACGCCGCCTCCCACTCGTCGGGCTCGACCAGGTTGTGGAGCTGGATGAGATCGACCTGCTCGACCCCCATGCGCTCGAGCGACTTCTCGAGCTGGGCACGCGCGGCAGCGCCACCGCGCTCACCGGTCTTGGTGGCGAGGAACACCTCGTGGCGATGGATCGCGAGCCACGACTTCAGCAGCCGTTCGGCCCGCCCGTACGAGGCAGCCGTGTCGATGTGGTTCACCCCGGCCTGCTCGACGACGGCCAGCGTGGCGTCGGCCGCCTCCTGGTCCATGGCACCCAGCGCCGCAGCGCCGAACACCACGCGGGTCGACAGGTGACCGGTACGTCCGAACGGCGCGAGCGGGAGCATGGACCCAGCGTACGCGCGCCCCGACGGAGCCACGGCCCCGGCGGGTCCGGCACCGGCTGGGTAGCCTCGGGCTCCTCATGGCCCACGAGTTCATCTACACCTGCTACAAGCTCGCCCGTCACTACCCGCCCGACAAGACGGTGCTCGAGAACATCTCG
>CAYRXQ010000188.1:0-6032 GCA_964428115.1 uncultured Ilumatobacteraceae bacterium | reverse complement strand
GGTTCGAGGCGCTCGACCGTGGACACCCGGTCGATGCTGCGGTCGAACGAGACAACCCGGCCGACCCCGCTGCTCTCCGCGCTCGCCACGAGGTAGGCCTCGGCGAAGTCGAGTCGGTCGACCTCGTAGACCTCGAGTGCCCGCAAGAGCAGCGCCGGATCGAGGCACCTGATCGGCTCGAAGGCCAGCAACGAGCGCACGGCGTCGGCGACCTGGGCCCGCGGCGCCTCGTAGAACGACTCGAGCACGTGCACCGTCTCGGCCACCACCAGGTCGACCAACAGCAGATCGGGCTCGGCGCTCAGGAACCGTGTCGCCCGGGCCGCCATCTCGGGAGGGTCGCCCGTCAGATGACGGACCAGAACGTTCGTGTCGACGAAGGCGCTCATCGATCGGCGGCCCGGTCGGCACGGCTGCGCCGCACCACGTCGTCCCAGGCGGCACCGCGCTTCGCGGCCGGCACCTGGATCGACCCCGCCAGCTCGAGGAAGTCGGCCGTCTTCGCGAGCACCGCCCGATTGCCCTGCACACGGAACACGATCGTGTCGCCCGTCCCGATGCCCAGCGCATCCCGGACTGCCTTGGGCACGGTCACCTGCCCCTTCGACGTCACCTTCGCCGCTGCGTCCACGCGTCCTCCTTACTTCTCCCGCCCCGTAAGGCTACCGGTGTCAGACACGCTGCAGCTGGTCGCGCTGCAGCTGCTGCGCTGCGGCTGGTAGCGCTGCGGCTGCGAGGTCCCGCTGGCGTCGACCGGTGTCTGTCCGCAACAGGTCCTCCGCGACCGGTGTCAGACACGCTGCAGCTCGGCGCGCTGCGGGTTGGCCCGTGCCCGAGCCCGTGCCCGACCCGGCGCCCGACCCTGAGTCACATGACGTCGTCGAAGGGGGCCTGCGGGCCGACGGCGCCGATCGCCTGGAAGTAGGCCAGGTGCGCCTCGGCCACGTTCACGGCGTCGACGTCGTCGAGCAGCTCCACGTCGTGACGCTCGGCCTCGGCCAGCAGGTAGGCGATCAGGGTGTCCTCGGTGATCACGACCTTGTCGTCGATGTGCTGCGGCAGGTCGACGACTCGATCGGGCTGCAGCCCCTGGGCGTGGAGCCAGCGCAGGTGGAACGAGAGCAGCAGCTCCACCTCGGCCGGGGTCAACCGGGCCTGACTCTCGGGCGGAAGCCGATCGGCCACGAAGTCGACGGCCTCGTCGAGCATGTAGACGGCCCGCGGGGCGACCGCATCGAGGCGGTGGGCCTCACGACCGATCGTGCCGGCCGCGATCGCGAACACCAGCACCGCCGCCACCACCGCGAACACGATCGTCACCGGCTCCATCGACGTCGACGCTACCCCGACGTCGAGGCGGCCGGTCGATCGTCCGCCGCGCTGTCGACGAGTGCCCACAGGACGCCGCGCGGGCACTGTGACACCCCTCGCGTACGGTGCGCATCGACCGACTTCCCCATGCTCCAGCACCACACCGCCCCGGAAAGGGTAAGTCATGTCACGCGCCTCGCGCCGCTCCCGTCCCACCTCCACCCGTCCCACCTCCACCCCACCTGCGACCGCACCGGTCACCGACACTGAGCACCAGGCACCGGCCGGCGATCGTCGTGCGGTCCCCGAGTTCGACCCCACCGACCTCGTCGACATCCCCCTCGACCCCGACCCCGCAGCGCCCGCGGTGCCTCCCGCGGCCGGCGGCGACCTCAGTCGCGATGAGCTCGAGCGCCTGATGGAGTCCGTGCTGGCCGGGGTCGAGCCGCATCGCCGCCTGTTCGGGGATCCGTTCGTCGATGACGACGAGGACGCCGACGACGGCTGGTACGACGTATGGCTCGACGACCTCCACGAAGACTGGCCGGACGACGAGGACACCGACGCCGACGAGTGCTCGCTCTGCGCAGCACTCCACCGTCGGAACGCAGCGCCGACGAGCTGCCCCGACACGGCGTTCGACACCAACGCGATCGACCCGTCCACCATCGCCGCCACGCCAACCGAGGCCGACCGTCGCGCCGTCGAAGCCGGCCTGGCCCACCACGTCGGCCGAAGGCTGACCGAGCGCGGCTACGCGTCCGGCGCTGCCCCGCTCGACATCACACTGCCGCTCGACCCGGCGGCACCGCTCACCGACGAGGCCGCACTGCACCTCATCCGCCTGTCGATGACCGTGCCCGCCGAACACCAGACGATGGTGCTCCTGCTCGACGAGCGGCGCTGCGGTGGCGTCGCGGTCGTGGTGTCGGGCACCGTCAACTACGACGCGGTCATCAGCGTCGTCCTGCACCTCGCCACCACCGCCTCGGTCGTCGGCGAGGTCTCGTCGATGGTCGTCGCCTCGATCCGGCCGGACAGCGACGGCAGCACCCAGCTCGACGACGTCGACCGCTGGTTCTGCATCGACGAGATCACCGACTACCAGGGCATCCACCTGATCGAGTGGTACGTGCTCGACGGGTCGGGCACGGTGAACCGCCCTCGCGACCTCACCTTCGAGCCGTCGAGATGGTGAGGATCTCGCCGACGACGGTGCGCCGAGTCAGTCGCCGGCGGCCCCACCGGCCTCGCCGGCGGGATCGACTGCCGGTCCGGTATCGAGGCCGTGCACGTGATGGATCGACCGTGCACGGCGCTGCGCCGGCGACAGTCGCAACCCCGCCCCACGCAAGCGACGCACCAGCTCACGGCTCTCCACCGCGAGCGCCCCGGCCTCGATCATCTGGGCCCGGTAGCGCTCCGGAACGTCGTAGTGGTCACCCTGGAAGCCCCGACGGGGGATGCCGACCCGGTCCGCGAACTCGTGCAGCTCCTCGGCCGACACGTCGCTCACCAGATGGCACCACTTCTCCTCACGGAACCACCAGCGGGCCTCGTCGATCAGGATCGCCACCTCGTCAGGCTGACACACTGGCGCGACCGCCGCCGCAGAGCGCCGCCGCAGGAGGCCACGCCATGTCGATCGACGAAGCAGCGCTGCGAACCGCATGGCGGTCGAGTCTCGCCGTGCCCGCCGAGGGCGAGGGCGACTCGTTCGTCGCACTGTCGCCCGAGGCGCGGAGGGCGTCGGAGGCAGCCTTCGAGGCCCTGCTCGCCCGCTATCGCGAACCGCACCGCCGCTACCACGGCGTCACGCACCTGGTGTGGGTGCTCCGGCACGTCCGAGAGCTCGCCGAGCACGAACCGACGAGCGACCTCGCGGCCGTGCGGATGGCGGCGTTCTTCCACGACGCCGTCTATGACCCGCGCGCCACCGACAACGAGGCCGTCAGCGCTCGGCTCGCGGCGACGGTCCTCGGAGGCTTCGAGGAGCTCGGCTGGACTCCCGACCGCATCGCGCACGTCGCCGCGATGGTCGAGGCCACCGCCACCCACCTCCTCCCGGGCGAACCAACCGGGCCCGACGCGGCAGGTCGGCGGCACGACACGGCAGTCCTCCTCGACGCCGACCTGGCGATCCTCGGCGCCGACCCGGCCGGCTACCGCGCGTACGTCGACGGAGTGCGGGCCGAGTACCACCACGTCGACGAGGCCTCCTGGCGGCCGGGCCGGGCCCACGTCCTCCAGGACTTCCTCCACCGACCAGCGCTCTTCCACACCGCCACCGCTCGGGATCGCTGGACCGCACGCGCCCACGCCAACCTCGCCGCCGAACTCGCCACCCTCGGCGCCTGACACCAACCCGCCCCGTCGCATCCGGTTTTGGTTGCTCATCGGTTGCGATAGAGTGCGAACGTGATCCACGTCGACGATCTGTTCGACTCGGATCTCGAGACCGCTGCGACGCTGGCCTGCGAGGTCCTGCCCGACATCGTCGCCGCGCTCGACGTCCTCATGCCCCGCGTGATCGCCGGCGGCGACCGGACGGCCGTGCGGCGGTACGCCTCCTATGTCGACGCCGCAGCCCAGGCGCTCACCGCGCTCCCCGCCCGCCGGCCCGCCGAGATCCCACCCGCATCCGTCGTGTTCCAACTGCTCCGTCGCGACGTCACCGAGATCCCATGGGTCGCACCCTCGACCGACGGCGTCGGGGTCATCACCGTGCTCGTCGACCGGCTGCGCGGGTTCGCCGGTGGGCTGCCACAACAGCGCATGCGGACACGCAACGACATCGAGGTGCCCCGCTTCACCTGGTTCCTCAAGACCATGGACGAGATCGAGCACGAGCAGCGATGCGCCTCACCGCTGCGCCGCGCGATGACCACCCTCGACCTCACGAGCAGCGACGTTGCCCAGCTGATGGGCGTGACCCGCCAAGCAGTCGACAAGTGGTTGCTCACCGGCCCGCCAGCCGATCGAGCGCAGAAGATCGGTGCAATCGCCGAGATCGCCGACGTTCTGCGTCATCGCCTCCGCGACGGGATGCCGGCCGTGGTGGCTCGCCGGGCCGCCCCCGCATACGGCGACCGCTCGATGCTCGAGCTGATCGCAGATGATCAGCACGAGTGGCTGCGGGAGTCGGTCAAGGACAGCTTCGACTACACCCGCGTCGCCTGACCGTGAGGACGATCCCGATCGCCGGGACCTACTACCGGGTCGCCGACCCCGACTGGGGCAACCCGCTCGACCCCTCGTTCGCCGCCGCCGACCCCGGCCGGCGATGGAACCCACCGGGGATCCCGTGCCTGTACCTGAACCGCGACGAGGCCACCGCACGAGCGAACGTGCGGCGGCTGTTCCTCGGCCTCCCCTACGGCCCCGAAGACCTCGACCCAGCGACGGCGCCCCTCCTGCTCGACGTCGAACTGCCGGCCGGGACCGCCGCAGATGCCGCCACCGACGAGGGACTCGCCGAGCTCGGCCTGCCGACCACGTTCCCGGTCGACGGCGATGGCGACCTCATCCCGCACACCAGCTGCCAACCGGTCGGACGCCAAGTGCTCGACGGTGGCCTCGACGGCATCGACTGTCGCTCCGCGGCCCCGGGCGGCAACCGCGAGCTCGCCTGGTTCCCCCGAGCCTCGATTGCAACCGAGCTCGCCCGGCGACCCTTCGACGCGTGGTGGTGATGTCCGCACCCGCCCACCCACCACCACCGCCGGTTCTGGGCGCGGCCAACTGCGGGTTCCGCGACCCACCGCGCCCAGAAGCCAGCTGCCCACTTCGACACCCTGTTCTGGGCGCGGACCGTTGCGGAACCTGCAACCGAGCGCGCTCAGAAGCCGGCGAGCGGCCCGGCAGGGCGTCGAGGCCCACCGCCTACCGACCGCCCGCCCGGCGCAAAGGCCGTCAGAGCTGGCGGACGAAACCCTGCTCGACGGCGGTCGCGGCCACCGAACGGGCGACCGCGTCGGCGACGCCGGGCTCGAAGGCACCCGGGAGGATCCGCTCGGCGGTCGGCTCGGGCACGAACGCCGCCAGGGCCTCGGCCGCAGCCAGCTTCATCTCCACCGTGCAGCGGGTCGCCCGCACGTCGAGCAGCCCCCGGAACACGCCCGGGAACGCCAGCACGTTGTTGATCTGGTTCGGGTAGTCGCTGCGACCCGTCGCCACCACGGCCACGTTGTCGGGGATCAGCTCCGGCATGATCTCGGGCACCGGGTTGGCCATCGCGAACACGATCGCCCCGTCGGCCATGTCCCGCAGCCACTCGGCCTCGATCACGCCCGGGCCCGACAGGCCGAGCAGCACGTCCGCACCCTGCAGCGCCTCGCGCACCCCACCCGTGCGACCCGAACGGTTGCCACGATCGACGAACCACTGCTTGGTCGCCGTCAACCCGCTGCGCCCACGGTGCAGGATCCCGGTCGAGTCGACGCCGATCACATCGGCCACCCCCACGTGATCGAGCAACTGCGCGCAGGCCACGCCGGCCGCGCCCGTGCCGACCACCGTGACCGTGAGCGACGACAACGGCTTGCCGACCACCCGGGCAGCGTTGCGCAGCGCGGCCAGCACGACGATCGCCGTGCCGTGCTGGTCGTCGTGGAACACGGGGATGTCGAGTTCGTCCTGCAGCCGCTCCTCGATCTCGAAGCAGTCCGGCGCCTTGATGTCCTCGAGGTTGATCCCACCGAACGTCGGCGCCAACGCCCGAC
>CAYRXQ010000187.1:1644-6045 GCA_964428115.1 uncultured Ilumatobacteraceae bacterium | reverse complement strand
TCGCGATCAGGCTCTGCCAGCAGATCTCGAGCTCGATGGGGTCGAAGGTGCGAGGTGTGCGGGTCATGACGGGGATCCCTCCGTGACGGCGGTGCCGGCGTTCGTGCTGGCGGCGGTGCTGGCGTTCGTGGCAGTGCCGCCGGCGGCGGTGCCGGTGCTGGTGCTGGTGCTGGTGCCGGTGCCGGTGCTGGCGGACGAGCGTGCGGTGCTGGTGCTGGCGCCGCGGGTGGCGACGAGGCTGCCGTCGGGGGCGACCTCGACCGACCAGCCGGGGCGGATCACGGCGGTGGTCTCACGTTCTTCGACCACGGCGGGCCCGTCGAACCGGGCACCGGCGCCGAGATCGGCGCGACGGTAGACGGGGGTGTCGACGGCGGCGACGTTGCGGGAGAACACGACCGGGCGGTGCGCCATCGGCGTGGCACCGGTGCCCGTCGCGACCGAGTCGGGGTCGACCCGGTCGACCGCCGCGAATGCCGACAGGCGCCAGGTGACCCCTTCGACGGCGACGTCGGGGATCGTCAACCCGTAGATCCGCCGGTACTCGGCCTCGAACGCGGCGACGACCTCGGCGTCGGTGGCCGGCCACTGGTCGCCCTCACCGACCCACACGGTGACCTCGTTGCCCTGCCCGGCGTAGCGGGCATCGAGCCCGTAGCGGAACTGGACGGCCTCGGCGGGCACACCCGCGGCGGCGAGCACCCGATGCCCTTCGGTGCGCAACCCGTCGAGCAGTGCGTCCCGTTCGGACGGGTCGACGCGGTCGAGGCGGCGTGGCATCGACCGGGCCAGATCGATGCGGACCGGCGACACCAGTGTTCCGAACGCGGAGAGCACGCTGGCGTTCACCGGGAAGATCACTCGGTCCGACTCCAGCAGCTCGGCGACCCCGCAGGCGTGCACCGGGCCGGCACCACCGAAGGCGAGCAGCGGGATGCCACGCAAGTCGACGCCCTGCTCGACCCCGTGCATCCGGGCCGCAGCCGCCATGTTCTGGTTGACGATCTCGTGGATCCCCGCGGCCGCTTCCATCGCGGCCAGGCCGAGACCCTCACCGAGGCGGCTCGCCGCGGCGATCGCGGCGGCCTCGTCGAGGGGCATGTCACCGCCGAGGAACGCCGCCGGGTCGAGCATCCCCAGGATCACGTCGGCGTCGGTCACCGCCGGGACCGTGCCCCCACGGCCATAGGCGACCGGGCCGGGCTCCGCGCCGGCGGATTCGGGGCCGACCTTGAGCAGGCCGAACTGGTCGACCCAGGCGAGCGACCCGCCGCCGGCACCGATCTCGACGAGATCCACCGAGGGCACCGACACCGGGAACCCCGATCCCTTCTTGAACCGGTAGGCGCGGGCCACCTCGAACACATTCGTCAGCTCGGGCTCACCGTGCTCGATCAGACACGCCTTCGCCGTCGTGCCGCCCATGTCGAAGCACAGCAACCGGTCGAGCTGGTGACGCGCCGCGAACCAGGTGCCCGCGAGCGCACCGGCGGCCGGACCCGACTCCACGAGCCGGATCGGGATCGCGGCCGCGTCGTCGGCCGACACGACACCGCCGTTGGACAGCATCATCAGCACCGACCCGCCGAAGCCTTCCGACGACAACCACTTCTGCAGCTCGTCGAGGTACGGCCCGATCACCGGCATCGTCGCCGCGTTGCAGGCGGTGGTCACCATCCGCGGGTACTCACGGATCTGCGGGGACACCTCGGCCGAGATGCACACCGGCACGCCGAGCTCGGCGCGCAGGTACTCGGCCACGGCACGCTCGTTGGCGGCGTTCACGTACGAGTTCAGGAAGCAGATGCCGACCGCCTCGACCTGCGCGGCGCGCAGCTCGGCGACCAGCGCCGCGAGCCCCGCAGCCGTCGGCGCCGACTGGATCTCACCGGTGGCCAGGGTGCGCTCGTCGATCTCGAAGGTCCGGTCCCGCGGGATCGGCGGCGCCGGGAACTCGATCTGCAGGTCGTACATGTCGTAGCGGTGCTCGTCGCGGATCAGCAAGGTGTCACCGAACCCGGCTGTGGTGACCATCGCGGCGCGGCCGGTCTTGCCCTCGATCAACGCGTTCGTGATCAACGTCGTCGCGTGCACGATCGGCGCGGTGATGTCGGCGGGCCGCACACCGGCCCGGGCCAGCAGCTGGCCCACACCGCGGCGCACGCCCTCCAACGGGTTCGAGGGGGTGGTGAGCGTCTTGTCGACCACCACGTCACCGCTGGCTGCGTCGAGCAGCACGACATCGGTGAACGTGCCGCCGATGTCGACGGCCAGGCGCCAGTCGGTGGGGCGGCGATCGGTGGGCTGCGAATCGACGGTCATCAGACGTCCTTCCGTTCGAGATCGTCACGGCCAGTGTCGGCCGCGTTGCGCAGGTCGTCGCGCGGCGGCGAGAACACGTCCAGGATCCAGCACTCGTCGAGCTCCTCGTCGCCGAGGAACACCGAGTCGCCGTGCCACACCGAGTTCGGCGCCAGGTACACGTCGCCCGCGTGCAACACCACCCGGGTGTCGTCGTCGGGGTCGCCGATCCGGAAGTCCAGCCCGCCACGCATGATCATCCCCAGCTGCTCGTGCTCCTGATGCCGATGCAGGAACGACCCGGTCGCGCCACCGGCGATCCGCCAAAAGCACAACTGCAGACGCTCACCGGTGATCACCCGCTGGCGGAAGCCGGGGCGGTCGGTCTCGACGAACGCATCGTCATCGAAGAAGTGGCAGTACTGATTCGACAGTTCGTGGAGGCTCACGTGTCCTGCTCCTGGGCGGTGACGGCGGGGGGTGCCGGTTCGGACGGTTCGGGAATCGAGGTGGTGCGAGATTCGGGTTGTTCGTGTGGTGCGGCGGTCGTCCACCTGGGGCAGCGGCCGTCGGTGGTATCGAGGGTGTCGAAGGTCGAGGGCGTCGAGGTCAGCTGGCGTCGACGGGGCGATGGGTGGTCGAGTGGCGATCGGGGCCGAAGCGTCGGACGTCGCCTGCCAGATCGAGTGGACGCACGATCGCCTGATCGGCCTCGTCGCCCCACTCCTCCGCGGGCACGAGCCACATGACCTCGAACTCCAACCCGTCGGGGTCCTTGGCGTAGAGGCTCTTGTTCGCCCCGTGGTCGGAGGCCCCCACGAGCGCACCGGCCTCACCGAGGCGGACGCGCATCGCCTCGAGATCGGCGAGCGTCGGCACCTCCCAGGCGAGGTGGTACATCCCGACGGTCGAACGGCCGGCCTCGGACGGCCCGGCGCCGGCACCGATCGTGAAGAACGCGATGTCGTGGTGGTTCGGCGACGCCGGCGCCCGCATGAACACGAAGGCCCCGTTTGGCTCCTCGATCACGGTGCGGAACCCGAGGACGTCGGTGTAGAAGTGCTGCTGGCGCCGCGCATCGCGGACGTAGAGCACGGCATGGTTCATCCCGGTGATCACGAGTCCCCCGTTCGGGTGGTCGGTTCGTCCGGCACAGCCGGTCGAGTGGCTCAGTCGGTCTGATGGTCAGACCATTCCCGACGACTGTAGCCCACCCACCGGCGCCCCGCCAGCCCCGATCTCGCCGACCCCGAGCCGACCGCGACGCCCGACCTCCCGACCGGCGCCTGCCCGACCGGCGCCTGCCCGACCGGCCACGCGCCAGCTCGGCCGCGCTGCGGTCACACGAGGCGGTCGATCATCCCCTGCTCGACCGAGCGGAGGTGACGCGTCCCCTCGGCCACCGCCGCCTCGGCATCGGCATCGGCGATCGCCCGGGCGATGGTGGCGTGGTGCTCCACCGACTCGGCCACGATCCGATCCACCTCGGTCCGGTTGACGCCATCCGACAGCATCGACTCCACGCTGTGCGACTCGAACAGCCGGCTGAGCACCTTGTTGTAGAGCTCGATCAGCAGCGGGTTGCGACACGCCCGGGCGATGGCCGCGTGGAACTGCTGGTCGAGCTCGCGGAACTCCGACAACGGCATCCCGGGCCGGAACCGGTCGGCGAGCCGTGCGATGTCGTCGCGCTGCCCATCGTCGGCCCGGGTGGCGGCCAGCTCGATGATCGGCAACTCCAGGGCTCGGCGCGTCTCGAAGAGCTGACGGACGAACTCCTTGCGGTTGTCGAGGTCACCGAACGACACGTCGGGCAGGCGCTCGGCCACGAACGACCGGTTGCCACGACGCTCGATGACCCCGAGCGAGAGCAGCCCCTGCATGGCCTCGCGCACCGAGGTGCGGGCCACCCGGAACTGCTCGGACAGGTCGCGCTCGGAGGGCACCCGCGAGCCCGGCTCGAGCTCACCGGAGCGGATGCGCTCGAGGAGCTGGTCCCGGATCTGCGCGCTCAGCGTCTCGCGCGTGACCGGTTCGAACACCGGCGCGGCCGTGGCGACCGCTCCCCCGACTCCGTTCGACGACGCTCCGTTCGACGAC
>CAYRXQ010000187.1:0-1544 GCA_964428115.1 uncultured Ilumatobacteraceae bacterium | reverse complement strand
CTCCGTTCGACGACGCTCCGTTCGACGACATGGTCACTCGCTCCGTCCTGGCTCCCGCTCCCGGGTGGCTCGATCCGGCGAGGCCCGAGAGGTCCCGCTCGGGTGGACCCGGGCGGGCTCGGGGCCGATGTCGGCCGAGACGGCCTGACGGTCAGGCCATCGCCGATGGTACCGCGCCGTCCCTCCGCGACCGTGCGTTCGAGCTGATGGTCTGACCATCGGACCTTTGCTACGGTGCTCGCTCACGACCTCGACCGGCATCGACAACCTCGATGTCCGCCTGGTCGCCGCATCCGTGATCCCCGAGGAGCAGACCCGTGGCCGAGATCCCGCACCCCGCCCCCGAGCACGACGACGTGCGCCACCAGCACCGGCCGCGTGCCGCCACCTGGACACACGTCGCCCTGCGCGTCCGCGACATCGACGCCTCGATCGCCTGGTACGAGGCGCACACGCCGCTGAAGCTGCTCGCCAAGCGCGAGGACGAGTTCGGGTTCGGCGCCTGGCTGGGCCAGCCCGAGACCGCCGACCACCCGTTCATCCTCGTGCTCGCCCAGTTCCTCCCGGCCACCGATCCCTTCGCGGGTGCACCCCAGGAGGTCCTCGCCCCCTTCGCACACCTGGGCATCGAGTTGCCCACCCGCGAGGCGGTCGAGGAGGCGGCACGCGTCGCCGAGGCCTCGGGATCGTTGGCGATGCCGGCACGCGAGATGCCCGACCCGATCGGGTACATCTGCATGGTGAGCGATCCCGACGGCAACAACATCGAGTTCTCCTACGACCAGGGCGTCTACGAGACCGCACGCGAGGTGTGGGGCGCCGCCACGGAGTCGGTCTGACCGTGGCCGGTATCGAACGGCTGGTGCGCCCTGACCGGTGCGGCGGGGTGTGTGCGCCGTGACCGCGACCGGCTCCGCCTCCGAGTCCGGGTCCGGGTCCGGGTCCGGGCCATCATCCGAGTCGCCGCGTGACCGGGCAGAAGCGCTGGCCCGGTCGTACCTCGCGTCGTTCGCGACGGGGGACCCCGACGCTGTCGCCGCGCACGTGTCCGACGACTTCGTGAACGACCACACCGCTGCGCTCGGCTCCGGCTGCGTCGGGGTCGAGGAGTACCGACGGCGCCTCCCGGGCTTCCTGGCCGGGTTCCCGGGGCTGTCGTACGGGGTCGACGACGTGGTCGTCGACCCCGACGGCACCCGGGCAGCCGCCACGTACCGATTGACCGCCACGAGCGACGGCCATCCCATCGACATCCGCGGCTGCATGGTCTTCGAGATGGCGCTCGCCGGCGACGACGCGGCGGCGGGCGGCGACCGGATCACCAGACGCACCGACTACTGGGACTCCCTCGTCTATCTCCGCCAGGTCGGCCAGGCCCCCTGACACGCCCGAGCCCGTGCGTCCCGCCCGTCAGAGCCGGGCGTGGAGGCGGGCGGCCTGTTCGGCGGCGTGGGCTCGGACCTCGTCGAGGTCGACCCGGGTCGGCCGCCCGTCGTCGAGCAGCACCTCCCCGTCACCGGACACGACCCGCAGCGCCCGCGTCC
>CAYRXQ010000186.1:0-6082 GCA_964428115.1 uncultured Ilumatobacteraceae bacterium | reverse complement strand
TAGTCGGCCAGCGCAGCTACCTCGAGGGTGCCCTTGAAGGCCTCGACGAGCCCGTGCGGCAGGTTGCGAACGAAGCCGACCGTGTCGGTCAGCAGGACGGTCTCGCCGCCGGGCAGCGACAGTCGGCGCGTCGTCGGGTCGAGGGTGGCGAACAGCCGGTCTTCCACGAGCACGCCCGCGTGGGTGAGGTGGTTGAGCAGCGTCGACTTGCCGGCGTTGGTGTACCCGACGATCGCGACGTTCGCGAGGCCGCTGCGGTTCCGGCTCTTGCGCTGCAGCTCGCGGGTCTCGGCCAGCTCGGCGAGGTCGCGCTGGAGCTTCTCGATCCGCCGCATGATCCGTCGGCGATCGACCTCGAGCTTGGTCTCGCCGGACCCGAACCGGGCACCGACGCCGCCGCGCTGCTGGGAGAGCTTGGCCTCGGCGCCGCGCCGCAGCCGTGGCAGCCGATAGCGCAGCAGCGCGAGCTCCACCTGCGCCTTGCCCTCGAGGGTGTGGGCGTTCTGGGCGAAGATGTCGAGGATCACCGCGGTCCGGTCGATGGCCGTTCGGCCGAGCACCTTCTCGAGGTTGTACTGCTGGGCCGGTGCGAGCTCGTTGTCGAAGACCACGGTGTCGGCGTCGACCGCGAGGCACAGCTCCTTGAGCTCCTCGACCTTGCCCTTGCCGATGTACCAGGTGTGATCGGGGGAATCCCGGCGCTGCATCATCCGGCCCACCACGTCGGCCCCGGCGGTGTCGACGAGCAGTTCGAGCTCGTCGAGGCTGGCTTCGGTGCGCTCGTCGTCGGAGCCGCGCAGCGTCACGCCGACCAGGACGATCTTCTCCCGGACCGACCGGTCGATGAGGGTGGCGCCGAGCGCCTCTTGGTACGGATTGCTCACGGGATCTCGATCTCGATGGTGGCGACGTAGGTGGCCGGACCGGTCAGGGTGACGACGCCCGGAACGGGCCGGTTCACCGCCACTCTCGCGCTCCCGCCATCCATGTGCACGAGGATTTCGGTGGTCGAGGCCGGGACGAGCCCCCACTGCAGTGCCGCCCAGGCCGACGCGCACGCCCCCGTGCCGCAGGCCTCGGTGATCCCGGCGCCGCGCTCGTGGACCCGCATCGTGACCGCGTGCGGCTCCGGTCCGGGCTCGATGATCTCGAGGTTGACCTGTGGCACCTTGGCCCCGAGGGCGGCCAGGTCGACCGCGAGCACGTCGTCGACCCCGACCACGCTGTGCGGGTTGCCCAGGCTCACGTGCGCGACCGGACGGTCGGGGTGCGCACCGAGCATCGCCCAGCCTGCGGGCTCGTCGAGTGGCTCGACCGCACCCATCTCGACCGTCGCCTCGATCGTGTCGGGGTCGCCGGTGGGGTGCAGCGTCACGTAGCGATCCCCCGAGTCGGTCAGGATCAGCTGCGGCTCGTGGTGACCCCGTCGGCGGGCGACCGCCTGGGCGAAGCATCGGATCCCGTTGCCGCTCATCGCAGCCAGGCTGCCGTCCGCGTTGTACAGCCACATCCGTGCGGCGTACCCCTCGGCGGTGCCGACCACCAGCAGGCCGTCGGCGCCGACGCCGCGACGCCGATCGCACACCCGTCGAGCCAGCTCGGGCAGGTCTTCGCCGGCCAGATCGTGGTCGAAGGCCACGAGGAAGTCGTTGCCGAGACCATGGTGCTTGGTGAGGGTGAGCGTCCGGACGTCGGAACAGGTCATGCGTCGAGTGCCTCCAGCACCAGGTGGATGGCCGGTTCGAGCGTCGCCGCAGGGCCACCCTCCACCGGATCGGCGAGATCCACCCAGCGTACGCGGGGGTCGCGCCCGAACCATCGGAGTTGGCGCACCGCGAACTGGCGGGTGCGCACGATCGTCGACTCGATCGCCTCCTCGAGGGTGCAGCGGCCCTCGAGGTGTTCGATGACCTCCTTGTACCCGAGCGCCTGGGCGGCGGTGCGCGAGAGCCCACGTCGGTGCAGCGCCGCCACCTCGTCGACCAGACCGGCCGCGACCATCTCGTGGACCCGCCGCTCGATCCGCGCCGCCAGCACCTCGCGTGGCCAGCGCAGCCCGATCTGCGCCACCGGCGTCGGTGGATGCGCATCGATCCCCGGGCCGAACGAGCTGAACGGCCGGCCGCTGCCCAGGCAGACCTCGAGCGCACGCTCCACCCGCCGGGTGTTGCTCGGTTCCATCTTTGCCGCGGCCTCGGGGTCGAGGGCTCGGAGCCGTTCGTGGAGGACCGGCGCACCGACCTCGTCGGCCTCGGCGAACAGCCTCGCCCGGATCTCCGGCCACTCGCCGGGGAGGGTGAGCTCGTCGATCACCGCTCGGTGGTAGAGGCCGGTGCCGCCCACCAGCACGGCATGCCGCGCGACCGCCACGAGCTCGACCAGGACGGCGTGGTAGTGCCGCTGGAACTCGGCGACGCTGAAGTCCTCCCACGGGTCGACGAGGTCGAGGAGGTGGTGGCGCACCTCGGCCCGTTCGGCGGGCGACGGCTTGGCGGTCCCGATGTCCATGCCGCGGTAGACCTGCATCGAGTCGATCGACACCAGGTCCACGTCGCGCCGACGGCGGGCGACCTCGATCGCTACGGTCGACTTGCCCGAGGCCGTGGACCCGACCACGGCGACCCGCCGGACCGTCGAGGCGGGTCCATCGGCTCGGCGGTCGGTCACGGGGGCAGGCTACGCGGCCGTCCACGGGTGGCCGGCGGCCGATCGGGGTCGCATCGTGGCGATTCGCGAGACTCCCGCCATGGAGATCACCGCCGCCCTGCTCCGCGCCCCGGATGCGCCGTACTCGCTCGAGACCGTGACCATCGCGGAACCCGGCCCCGGTCAAGTGCTGGTGCGCATCGAGGCGGTCGGGCACTGCCACACCGACCTGCTGCCCCGATCGGGGATGCTCCCCATCCCGATGCCGATGATCGCCGGCCACGAAGGCGCCGGCGTGGTCGTGTCGGTCGGTGCCGGGGTGCGCTCGGTCGCACCCGGCGACCACGTGGTGCTCTCCTTCGCGTCGTGCGGCACCTGCCCGGCCTGTCTCGACGGCCAGCCGGCGGCCTGCGATCTGTTCGCGCCGCTCAACCTGTTCGGCGCCGCACTCGACGGGAGCGTGACCGTCACCGACGCCGACGGCGCCACCGTGGCGTCACGCTGGTTCGGCCAGTCCTCGTTCGCCACCCACGCCCTGGCCACCGAGCGCAACACGGTCAAGATCGACCCCGATCTCCCGCTCGAGCTGATGGCCCCGCTGGGCTGTGGGCTGCAGACCGGCGCCGGCACGGTGCTGAACGTGCTGCGGCCGGTGCCCGGCGATTCGATCGTGGTGTTCGGCACGGGTGCGGTCGGCTCGGCGGCGATCATGGCCGCCGCGGCCGCGGGGTGCACCACGATCATCGGGGTCGACCTGCACGCGCACCGGCTCGAGCTGGCCCGCGAGCTCGGCGCGACGCACCTGGTCGACGGTCACGCCCCCGACGTGGCAGCACGCATCGTGGCGGCCAACGGTGGCCGGGGGGTTCGGCACGCGATCGACACCACCGGGGTCAACGCGGTCGTCGCCGCCGGCATCGAGGCCCTCGCGGTCGGCGGCACGATCGCGCTCGTGGGAGTCGCCCAACCCGATCTCGTCGTACCGGCCACCGTGCTCTCGATGGGCAAGACCGTCACCGGCGTGATCGAGGGGGCAGCCGATCCGCAGACCTTCATCCCGCTCCTCGCCCGCCTGTGGCAGGCAGGGAAGTTCCCGATCGAGCGCCTGGTGCAGACCTTCCCGCTCGACCAGATCGGCGAGGCCGAGCAGGCCGCCGCAGCCGGAACCGTCGTCAAGCCGGTCCTCCTGCCCGCGCACTGACGGCGCCACCACGACATCGGCGTCACGACGTCGGCGCGACGACGTCGGCACAGCGGTGCTGCCCCGCCGCGACCGGGCGGTCAAGAGCGACGAGACCGGGATCCGCACCCGGTGGCTGGGCTCGGCCAGCAGCTCGAGGAACCGACCGCGCAGGTGATGGGGCGCTGCGCCGGTCACCTCGACCGAGGCGTAGCTCCCGGCCCGCAGTGGCGTCGGCGGCGTGAAGTGGACCAGCTTGTTCTGGCGCGTCCGGCCGCTGGTGACCGAGGGGTCCTTCTTGCTCGGACCCTCCACGAGCACCTCCTCGACTCGACCGATCCGGGCCTCGTGCTTGGCGAGGGCCGATCGCTCGATCACGATGCGGAGCCGTTGGAATCGCTCCCCGGCGACCGCCGGGTCGACGAAGTCGGCCTCCATCGCGGCGGCTTCGGTGCCAGGGCGCGGCGAGAAGATGAAGGTGTACGCGTAGTCGTACTCGGCCGCTGCCGCGACCTCGAGGGTGCGCTCGAAGTCGTCGTCGGTCTCACCGGGGAAGCCGACGATGATGTCGGTGGACACCGCCAGGTCGGGGACCACCCGTCGGGCCTCGGCGAGGCGCTCGAGGTAGCGCTCGGCCGTGTAGCCGCGGTGCATCAGCGCCAGCACCCGATCGCTCCCCGCCTGGAGCGGGTAGTGGAGGTGCTCGCAGACCGCGCCGACCTCGGCCATGGCGGCGAAGGTCTCGGGCCGCATGTCCTTGGGGTGCGGGCTCGTGTAGCGGACCCGACGGATGCCCGGCACCGCGCCGACCGTACGGAGCAGGTCGGCGAACAGCGGTCGGAGGCGAGCCGTCGCGTCGCCGCCCTGGCGAGCCGCCAGCTGCAGGTCGCGCCCGTAGCTGTTGACGTTCTGACCGAGCAGGGTCACCTCGGTGACGCCATCGGCCGCGAGCTGCTCCACCTCACCCACGATGTCGGCGAAGGGGCGGGAGATCTCCACCCCGCGCACGGCCGGCACGATGCAGAACGCGCAGTTGTTGTCGCACCCGATCTGGATCGTGACCCACGCGTCGTACGAGGTGCCACGCTTCGCGGGCAGCGCCGAGGGGAACATCGCGTGGTCGTCGATCACGGCGGCATCGAGGATCTCGGTGATCGGCCCACCGTGGCGGGCCAGCTCCACGAGGTCGGCAGCCCGGTGCACGTTGTGGGTGCCGAGCACCACGTCGACATACGGCGCCTTCGTGCGCACCAGGTCGCGATCCTTCTGTGCCAGGCAGCCCGACACGACGATCTGGCGACCCTCGCGCTCGCCCTTCCACTGCTTGAGATGACCGAGGTTGCCGTAGAGCTTGTTGTCGGCGTTCTCGCGGATGCAGCAGGTGTTGAGCACGACCACGTCGGCCTCGTCCTCGGACTCGGCGACCAGGTAGCCGTCGGCCTCGAGCAGCCCGGCGATGCGCTCGGAGTCGTGCTCGTTCATCTGGCACCCGTAGGTGCGCACGACATACCGCCGCGGCTCGTCGGTCACGTGTTCCACGAGCGAGCAGGCTAACGGCGTGCGACGACGGCGCCCGGTGGTCCGTCGAGCGATGGCAGTGTGGCACCGGGCGACGGTCGGGCGGGTCGCCATGCGACGGCTGGGTGAACGACGGCTGAACGGCAGTCGTCGGGTCGGCCGACCCTCCTCGGACCACGGTACGGTCCGGCCCGTGGCCGGCACCTCGGGACGATTGGAGCGCCGGCTCGGCCTCGCGGATGCCGTGGTGATCGGTGCCGGATCGATGATCGGTGCCGGCGTGTTCGCCGCCTGGTCCCCCGCCGCCGAAGCCGCCGGCACCGGGTTGCTGATCGGCTTGGCGATCGCCGGGCTCGTCGCGTTCTGCAACGCCACCTCCTCGGCGCAGCTGGCCGCCGTCCACCCCGAGTCGGGCGGGACCTACGTCTACGGCCGGCGCCAGCTCGGGCCCGGCTGGGGTCACCTCGCCGGATGGGGCTTCGTGGTCGGCAAGACCGCCTCGTGTGCCGCCATGGCGCTCACGGTCGGCGCCTACCTGTGGCCCGAGCGCGAGCGACTGGTGGCCGTGCTGGCGGTGCTGCTGATCGCAGCGGTCAACCTCGGTGGGCTGTCGCGGACCGTCGCGGTCACCAAGGTCCTGCTGGTCGTGTCCCTCGCGGCCCTCGCCGCAGTGTTGGTCTCGGGCTGGTCGTCGGAGAGCGCCGACATCGGCCGGATCACCCCGATCGATGCCGGTCC
>CAYRXQ010000185.1:0-6127 GCA_964428115.1 uncultured Ilumatobacteraceae bacterium | reverse complement strand
CACCTGCTCGGCCCACCACGCCTCGACCTCACCACGCCCCGGTGATCGTGCGCGGCTAACCCTCAGGTCGGATAGGAGCGCAGTTCCACCACCAGGCCGTCCGGATCGCGGACGTACATCGACGTGGCCATCCCCCGCGCCCCGAACCGCGGCACCGGGCCCGCCAACACGTCGAACTCCGGTGCGTCGATCCCGCCGACCTCGTCGACGACCAGGCAGATGTGGTCGAGTCGACCGTCCTCCACCGAACCGCCAGCAGGGATCAGGTCGAGGATGGTCCCCGCGCTGACCCGCACCGAGGGGAACGGCACCTCGCCCGCCCGCCACTCGTCCACCCGCACCGGGGCCAGACCGAGACGTTCGACGTACCACGCCAGGGTCACCTCGACGTCGGCGCAGCGCAGCACCAGATGGTCGAACTCGTTCACGTTCACCGTCGCCATCGCCACATCCTGCCAACCCCAGTGCCGGCCGTGAGCCAGACTCGCACCGTGGACGTGATCGTGGTGGGCGGTGGGGTGCTCGGCACCATGCACGCCTGGACGGCACTGTCACTCGGTCACCGGGTCCGCCACCTCGAGCGCGACGCCGACGCCCGCTCGGCATCGGTGCGGAACTTCGGGCTCGTGTGGGTCAGCGGCCGTCGCGACGGCGAGGAGCTCGCGCTCGCCCGGCGCTCACGAGAGCTGTGGGAGCAGTTCGGACAGCAGGTGCCCGGGGCCGGGTTCCGACCACACGGATCGCTCACCGTCGCCCTCGACCAGGGCGAGCTCGCCGCGATGGACGCCTTCGTCGCGAGCGGAGCGGCCGCCGATCGTGACACGGTCCTGCTCGATCCCGCCCAGGTGCGATCGCTGGCACCGGCGGTGCGCGGCGACATCATCGGAGCGCTGCACTGCCGCGCCGACGCGATCGTCGAACCGCGGCTCGTCCCCCGTGCCGCACGCGCCGTGATGGCGGCGAGCGGTCGCTACGAGTTCCTCCCGGCGCGACACGTGCTCGACGTCGGCTCGAGCGAGACCGGTGCGTCCGCGACCGATCACACCGGTGCGGTCCATCGGGCCGACGTGATCGTCCTCTGCACCGGCGCCACCTACGACGGCGTGGCCGCCGACCACCTCTCCTCCGCGCCGCTGCGGCGGTGCCAGCTCCAGATGCTCCAGACCGAACCGCTCGACGAGCCGCTGACCACATCGATCGCCGATGCCGACTCGCTCCGCTACTACCCGGCCTACGAGCACCTCGACCTGGGCGGGCTCGCACCACAGCCACCCGTCGCGGCCGCAGCCAAGGTGCAGCTGCTTCTGGTCCAGCGCCTCGACGGATCGCTCACCATCGGCGACACCCACGCCTACGACGAACCGTTCCCCTTCGACGTCGACGAGGCACCGTACGAGCACCTCCTCGAGCGCGCCGCCGCGATCCTCGGTCGACCGCTCCCACCGGTGCGTCGCCGCTGGTCGGGCGTGTACTCGCAGCTCACGACCGGCGGGGTGTACCACCACGCCGAGCTCGCGCCGGGCATCGTGGTGGTCACCGGCCCGGGCGGGCGCGGGATGACACTCGGCCCGGCCATCGCCGAACGAACCTGGGAGCACCTCCGATGAACGACATCGCACTCGTCTGCCTCGACATGGCAGGGACCACCGTCGACGACGGGACCGCCGTGATGGACAGCTTCGCCGTGGCCATGGCCGGGGCCGGCCTGAGCGGCGCCGAGCTCGACTCGGCCGTTGCCTACGCCGCCGAGACCATGGGCCAGTCCAAGATCGAGGTGTTCCGAGCGATCCTCGGCGACGAGACGCGAGCCCACGCGGCGAACACGGCCTTCGAGGCCGCGTACGACGACGTGGTCGCCAGGGGTGCGCTGCAGCCGATGGCCGGCGCCGCCGAACTCTTCGCTGCGTGCCGCGAGGCCGGTCTCGCGGTGTGCCTGACCACCGGCTTCGCACCACCGACGCGCACCGCCATCCTCGACGCGCTCGGGTGGGGCGACGCCGTGGATCTGGTGCTGTCCCCGTCGGATGCCGGGCGCGGCCGCCCGTACCCCGACATGATCCTCACCGCCGTGATCCGACTGGGCATCGACGACGTCCGCGCCGTGGCGGTGGCCGGGGACACCACCAACGACCTGTGGAGCGGACACCGGGCCGGCGCCTCGGTGGTGGCCGGCGTCCTCTCGGGGGCCCACAGCGCCGAGCAGCTGGCCACGGCGCCGCACACACACCTGCTCAGCTCGGTAGCGGATCTCGGTCGGATCGTGCTCGCCGGCTGATCGCATCGCGGATCCGCGCCGCGAGCTCGTCGGGTCGGTACGGCTTGAGCAGCATCTCGGCCTTGCGGGCCGGATCTCCGTCGATCTCCGCCGCGAAGCCCGAGGTGATCACCACCGGGGTACCGGGACGCAGGCGTTCGACCTCGCGGGCGAGCTCGAACCCGTTGATGCCACCGGGCATCACCACGTCGGTGAACACCACGTCGATCACGGCGTCGCCTCGGAGCACGCCGAGCGCGACCTGGCCGTCCTCGGCCTCGATGACCTGATGGCCGATCTCGCGCAGCACCTGGGCGGCCAGGTCGCGCACCAGCGGCTGGTCCTCGACCACCAGCACGGTGCCGGTCATGGGCTCGGTCGCCGGAGTGGGCTCGACGGGGCGGACATCGGGCGGCGCGGCATCCTCGACGGCCCGGGGCAGGTACAGCGCCACGCTCGTGCCGGCACCGGGCTCGGAGTCGATCTCCACGTGGCCACCCGACTGCTTCACGAACCCGTAGACCATCGAGAGCCCCAGCCCGCTCCCCTCGCCGACGGCCTTGGTGCTGAAGAACGGTTCGAACACCTGGCCGAGGATCTCGTCGGCGATCCCCGTCCCCGTATCGGCGACGACCACCCGGACGTACTCGCCGGCCTCCACGTCGCCGAACCGTTCCGCCTCGCGCTCGTCGAGCCGTACGTTCGACGCCCCGATCGAGAGGCGCCCGCCCTCTGGCATCGCGTCGCGGGCGTTGATCGCCAGGTTGACGAGCGCCGACTCGAAGTCGGCCGGGTTCACCGAGACCTGCCACACATCCTCGGGGGCGTCGACCGCGACCTCGACGTGCTCGGGGATCGACCCGCGGACCAGGGCGGACGCCTCGCGGACCAGCGCACCTGCGTCGGCCACCATCGGGGCGACCGTCTCCCGGCGAGCGAACAGCAGGAGCCGTCGGATCATGTCGGCCCCACGGTTGGCCGCCGAGAGCACCATGGAGGCGACGGGAGCCAGCGACTCGTTGTCCCGGACGCCCGCACTCAGCAGGTCGGCACCGCCGATGATGACCGTGAGCAGGTTGTTCAGGTCGTGGGCGAGTCCACCGGTCAGCTGACCGACCGCCTCGAGCCGCTGCGCCATCTGCAGGCGCTCCTCGAGCTCGGCCTGCTCCGAGACGTCGGAGCCGAGGGAGAACACGGCGATCGGCTCGCCGTTCGCGTCCCGCACCAGGTTCACGTGGACGTCGACGATGATCGACGTTCCGTCGCGCCGGATCGCCGTCTCGCGGCCGGTGAAGCCCTCCGACCGCATCAGCCCGGCGTTGAATCCACGGAAGGTCGACCGGTCGCCACCGCTGATCAGGTCGCTGATGTGTCGGCCGATGGCCTCCTCGGCCGTCCAGCCGTAGAGCCGCTCTGCCGACGGGTTCCAGTAGGTGACCCACCCATCGAGGTCACGGATCGTGATCGCGTCGTTGGCGCTGTCGAGGAGCCCCATCTGGTTCGAGAGCAATGCGGCCTGTGAACGCTGCTCGGTGACGTCGTGGACCGTGGCCGCGTAGCCCCGGACCGCCGGCTCGTCGAGCAGGTTCACGATCGTGATCTCGAGCCAGCGCGGGGTCCCCAACCGACGGTGCAGGAACCGAGTGGTGAGCTTCACCCGAGCCCCGGGCGATCGCAGCGCGGCGATCACCTCGTCGACGGGGGGATCGGCGTGGTCGACACCGGCGAGACGCCAGATGCTCGCACCGCGGAACTCGTCGGGGTCGACGCCCAGGAAGTCGCGGACGTCCTCGCTGACGAACGTGAACCGCCAGTGCTCGTCGGCCAGGAACACCAGGTCACCGATGTTGGTGAAGGTCGCACGGAAGCGCGCCTCACTGCGGGCCAGCTCTCGCTCGGCGGCCTCCTGGGCGGTCACGTCGGTCCCGACGATGACGGCCCCGATCACACGCCCGACGGCATCCTCGATCGGCGACAGCGTGTACTCCATCGTCCGGTCGATCGCCGGCAGGTGCCGTCGGATCGTGAACGACTCGCCGTCGAGGGCGCGCCGATACCACTCGGTCCACAACCGGTGCGCCTCAGGATCGGACAGCAGCGGCAACAGCTCCTCGCCCTGGCCGATCCGGCGACCCGAGATCCGGGTCTGGATGCGGTGGAAGGCATCGTTGGCGCCGAGCAGCCGACCTTCCAGGTCGATCGACCAGAACACCACCGTGGTGCTCTCGAGCATCGACACCACCCGCGAGCGCTCGGCGGCGAGGGAGGCGACGAGCGCGTCGAACGAGGCGCGGCCGACCGGTTCGACGGCCTCGGCCGCGGACGGCCACGCCGGCGCGGGCACCGCGAGGTCGATCGCGAACGCGGTCCAGGCGTCGCCCTCGGCCGCTGCGCCCCCCACGACGAGCGTCGGCACGCGGGTGCCGTCGCCGCGCAGGAACTCCTTGCGGTACGGGGCGGTGGCGCCGTGATCTCGCATCTGACGGACGGCGTCGGCATCGGGCTCCTGCCACTCCTCGGGTGACAGCAGGATCCGGTCGGCCACCATCTGCTCGAACCTCGACCTCGACAGGCGCAGGATCCGGAGGAACTCGTCGTCGGCGCCGACGACCCGGTTGCCAACGCCGGTGAAGCGGCCCACGACCGCTGGTCGCGCCGGATGGGTCGGGTCATCCGTCATCGTGACCGACGCTACTCGTCCATCGTCGGGCAGGATGGAGGGCATGAGCGTCGTCAAGATCAACGCGATCGAGGTCCCCGAGGGCATGGGTGCCGAGCTGGAGAAGCGGTTCGCCGCCCGCGCCGGCGAGGTCGACGGCATGGCCGGCTTCGAGGAGTTCATGCTCCTGCGCCCGGTGGCCGGCGACTCCCGCTACTTCGTGGTCACCCGCTGGGAGACCGAGGAGGCCTTCCAGGCGTGGCGGACGAGCCGTGAGTTCCAGCAGCAGCACGCCAACACCCACGAAGACGGAGGCAGCGGGCCGGCCAAGCCGCAGCACCCCGTCGCCACCGGCGCCTCGCTCCTCGAGTTCGAGGTCGTGACGCTGACCACTGGCTCGTAGCCTTCCGGCTCGTGGCCCTCATCGTCCAGAAGTACGGCGGGACCTCGGTCGCCGACCCCGACCGGATGCGCGCCGTCGCCGAGCACGTGGCCTTCACGCGCCGCCACGGCAACCAGGTCGTCGTGGTCGTCTCGGCCATGGGCAAGACGACCGACAACCTGATCAAGATGGCCAACGACGTGTCGTCGACCCAGCCGGGCCGCGAGCTCGACATGCTGCTGACCACCGGTGAGCGCATCTCGATGTCGCTGCTGTGCATGGCGCTCGCCGACCGCGGCGTCGACGCCGTCAGCTTCACGGGGAGCCAGGTGGGCATCATCACCGACACTGCCCACGGCAAGGCCAAGATCCTCGAGGTCAAGGGGGACCGGGTCCGCGCTGCCCTTGCGAACGGCGCTGTGTGCGTCGTGGCCGGCTTCCAGGGCGTGTCCACCGAGCGCGAGATCACCACGCTCGGTCGCGGTGGGTCCGACACCACGGCGGTGGCACTGGCCGCAGCTCTCGGCGCCGACGCCTGCGAGATCTACACCGACGTGACCGGCGTGTTCTCCGCCGATCCCCGCATCGTGCCTCTGGCACGCAAGCTGCCCCGCATCAACTTCGACGAGATGCTCGAGATGGCGGGTGCCGGTTCCAAGGTGCTCGCCCTGCGCTCGGTCGAGTTCGCCCGCAACCACAACGTCCCGCTCCACGTGCGTTCCAGCTTCACCTGGGAACCCGGCACGTGGGTCACCGTCGAGGAGCCCTCCGTGGAAGATCCCATCATCTCCGGCGTCGTCACCGACGTGAGCGAAGCCAAGGTCACCGTGCT
>CAYRXQ010000184.1:1924-6134 GCA_964428115.1 uncultured Ilumatobacteraceae bacterium | reverse complement strand
GGCCTTGTAGCGCTCGAGGGTCTGCAGGGCCTGGTTGGCCCGGTCGAGGAGCCGGCTGATCTCTTGCAGCTGGTGCTTGCCGCCGCCGGCGTAGACGTTGATGACGCCCATCTCCTCGCTGGCGCTGATGACCGGCACGTCGAGGGAGCGGGCGACGCGCTCGGCGGTGCGGTGGCGGGTGCCGGTCTCGCTGGTCGGCACGGTGGGATCGGGCACGAGGTGCACGTTGGCCCGGGCGATCCGCCCGCCGTCGTGCGAGATGATGATCGCGCCGTCCATCTTGGCCAGCTCCGACAGCCGCTGGGGGCTGTACGGGGCGTCGACGAGGAAGCCGCCCGAGCAGATCGCCAGGACCTCGGGGCCGTCGGAGAGGACGAGCAGCGCCCCGGCCTTGGCCCGCACGATCCGGTCGATGCCATCGCGCAGCGGGGTTCCGGGGGCGACACGAGCCAGCGCACTGCGCATCTTCTCGTTCGCTCCGCTGTAGCGCGCCACGGGCCGATCCTAGATGGCCGACCCACCCAGCAGCCCGGCCGCGACCAGGGCGTCGACCAGCGTGGCCGCCCGGATGACCTCGACCTGGTCGCTGCCGGGGGAGTTGGCCGGCACGATCACCCGCCGGATGCCGAGCCGAGCGGCCTCGGCGAGGCGTCGCCCTGCCTGCCCGACCTGGCGGACCTCGCCACCCAGACCGACCTCGCCGAAGGCCGCCAGATCGGGAGGCAGGGGTCGGTCGGTGAGGGCGCTGGCCACGGCCAGGCAGATCCCGAGGTCGAGCCCGGGCTCGGTGAGCCGGACCCCGCCGACCGTCGAGGCGTACACGTCGTGGTGGGCCAGCGGCAGCCGTGCCCGCCGCTGGAGCACCGCCAGCAGCAGGGCGAGCCGGCCGCTGTCGACCCCCTGCGCCGTGCGCCGCGCCGGGACCTGCGGCGGTACCTCGGCCGTGAGGGCCTGGACCTCGAGCACGATCGGGCGGCGCCCCTCCATGGTCGGGACCACCGCCGATCCCGCCACCCCGGTGCGACGGTCGGCCAGGAACAACCTGCTGGCGTCGGGGACGCCGGTGAGCCCCGCACCGGTCATCTCGAACAGGCCGAGATCGTCGGTCGGGCCGAAGCGGTGCTTGACGGCACGCAGCAGTCGCAGCGCATGGTGCCGGTCGCCCTCGAAGGACAGCACGGTGTCGACCACGTGCTCGAGGACCCGTGGCCCGGCCAGCCCGCCCTCCTTGGTGACGTGGCCGACCAGGATGATCGGCAGGTCGCGGGCCTTGGCCTCGGTGACCAGACGGTGGGCGCAGCCACGGACCTGGACGACGCTGCCCGGCGGGGAGCCCAGCGCCGGATCGGCGACGGCCTGGATGCTGTCGACCACCACGAGCGTCGGTGCGGTCCGATCGATCGCGTCGAGCACGTGGGGCAGCGCGGTCTCGGCCTGGAGCCACAGGTCGGGCCGCACGGCACCGAGCCGATCGGCCCGCAGCCGCACCTGCTGCGCGCTCTCCTCGGCGCTCACGTACAGCGTCGACCCGGGCCACCAGGCGAGGAGCTGCAGGAGCAGGGTGCTCTTGCCGATGCCGGGCTCGCCGCCGAGCAGCGTGACCGAGCCGGGCACGATGCCACCGCCCAGCACCCGGTCGAGCTCGCCCAGGCCGGTGGGCTGTGGCCTGCCGACCTCGATCGGCACCTGGTCGATGGGGATGGGGGCGGCGCGGGCCGTGGCCGGCGCGATCACGGGTGCCGGCGGGCCGCCGACCTCTTCGACGAGGGTGTTCCAGTCGCCGCAGCCGTCGCAGCGGCCGGCCCACTTGGGGTGGGTGGCGCCGCAGGAGGTGCAGACGTGGACGAGCTTGACGGCGGGCATAGGTGCATCCTCGCGAGGGGGTGCGACAGTGCCCCCTCGGCGCTGGCCTGGGCTCCGGATCCCGAGCTGCGAGCGCCTCGATCCACGGGGCCGCCCGAGGTCCTCGGACGGCGCCGGTAGCGTTGCGGCCGTGCGTCCCGTGCCCGACACCATCGTCCGGCCGCCGTATGTCGGCAAGCGACTGGTCCGCGAACCCGGGTTCCAGGTGCTCGACGGCGAGGCCCTCGAGCGCATGCGAGCCGCCTGCCGGGTCGCGGCCGAGGTCCTGCTCGAGACCGTTGCCGCCGTGGCCCCCGGTGTGACCACCGACGAGCTCGACGCGGTCGCCCACGACGCGTACCTGCGGCGCGGCGCCTATCCGAGCACCCTCGGCTACCACACCTACCGCAAGTCGATCTGCACCTCGGTCAACGACGTGGTGTGCCACGGGATCCCCGACGACTACGAGCTGCGGCTCGGCGACATCGTCAACCTCGACGTGACGGCCTACCTGGACGGCTACCACGGCGACACCTCGGCAACGGTGGGCGTGGGTGGCCTGGGTGCGGTCCGGCCGCGGACCGCCGAGCTGGTTCGCGCTGCCCGCGAGGCGATGTACCTCGGGATCGCGGCCGTCGCGCCGGGGCGGGAGCTGCGCGAGATCGGTCGCGCCATCGAGCAGTACGGCACGGCGCAGGGATACGGCGTGGTGCGCGACTACGGCGGCCACGGCATCGGCACGGTGTTCCATGCTCAGCCGCACGTGTCGCACGTGGAGCTGGCCACCGACACGTTCCGGTTCGTGCCCGGTCTGTGCTTCACGGTGGAACCGATGCTCAACGGCGGGAGCCACCTCCACCTCGAGGCCGACGACGGATGGACGGTGCTCACCGCCGACGGGCATCCGAGTGCGCAGTTCGAGCACACGGTGGTCGTCACCGACGAGGGCGTCGAGATCCTCACCGTCACCGCCGACGGTCGCTGCGCCGCCGACGAGATCTGACCCGAGCCGGCCGGGCCTCGACGACCGCGCCAGGTCGGCATCACGGTCACCGGTGCGTGCGGTCGCAAATGCTTGCGATCTCAAGTATCATGGGAATCCGACCAGGAGGTGCCCATGTCCGACCCCCGCCCCGACCAGCCCCAGCAGGTTCCGTCCCGACCCGAGTGGCTCGGCGTGAACCACCTCGCGCTCGTGACCACCGACATGGATGCGACCGTGCGCTTCTGGCACGGCGTGCTCGGTGCCGAGCTCGTGGCCACGATCGCCACCCCGGCGTTCCGGCACTACTTCTTCCGGATCGGCGCGGCCCAGACGGTCGCCTTCTTCGAGTACGGCGACGTCGACATGTCGATGTACGCCAAGCCCGCCGGCGTGCCCTACGGCCAGGCCTCGCAGTTCGACCACGTGTCGTTGGGCCTCCCCGACGAGGCGGCCCTCGAAGCCCTGCGTCAGCGGCTCCTCGACCACGACTGCGAGGTCACCGAGGTGGTCGACCACGGCTTCATCCGGTCGATCTACTTCTCGGATCCCACCGGGATCGCGCTCGAGGCGTCGTGGTGGACCAGCGACCTCGACGACACCGGTCCCGGGGAGTTCTCGCAGCCCCAACGGTTCCTCGACGACGACCCCGTCGCCGCGGTGCGCGAGCTGCTCGACGGCGGCCGGCTCCTGACCACGCCACGGACCACCCTCGTCGACGGCCTCGAGATCCGGCCCGGTCCGACCGGGATCTGAGCCCCACGCACCGCGGGCCCCGCCGCCTCGCGTCGCCGGGCGTCAGCTGGGTCGGGGCAACTCGATGACCCGACCGCGGTCGATGCTCACCCAGTCGCGGGCCTCGAGGTAGGGGCGCAGCGTCTCGAGGATCGCCGCCTGGTGCTCCGCGCTCTTCGGGCGCTGGAGCTCGAAGAGGTGGGGGAACTCGAACCACGTCGCGACCGCGTCCCACAGCCGCACCGCGGCCTCGCCGGTGGGCGGGTCGATCAGCACCGGACCGAACAGGCACTGGTCGCCCGAGAAGAGCGTCGGCACGCCGTAGCCCCCGGCGTCGAGGACGCGCTGATGGTCGCGGTGGATCTCGTCGTGGGTGGTCGGATCGGCGATCGCCAGATCGACGATCTCGGGGTCGAGGTCGAGCTCGGCGAGCAGGTGACGTGCCACGTCGGGTTCGTGGGGCTTGAGGCCCTCCACGTGGAGGGCATGGCCGGCCCGGGCGTACCACCGATCGAGGTCGTCCATGCTCGTGCGCCGCAGCCAGGCACCGATGCGCATCATCGACCAGCCGTACGACCAGTCGCGCTCCCACGGGTGCTTCTTGCCCTCCTGCCGGTTGACCTCCTCGAGGCTGAAGAAGTGCCAGTCGAC
>CAYRXQ010000184.1:0-1824 GCA_964428115.1 uncultured Ilumatobacteraceae bacterium | reverse complement strand
GTCAGCGGACGATGTCGACCCGACGCCGGACCCGGCGACGGGCCTTGCGCCGTCGGGCCGTGATGACGAACACGACGAAGGCAGCGGCCAGCACCACCCACACCACCAGTGCGACCAACGCCGCGGTGGCGAGTGGTGCGGCCCAGGTGTCGGGCTCGCTCGGCCGCTGCACCGTGCGCGTCGCCACGCTCACCTGCGAGCCGTCGAGCGGTGCGGTCCACTCGACCACCTCGCCAGCCGGTGTCTCGGAGCCCTCGTCGGTGGTCGGGCTGCCGGAGGCCTCGGTGCCGGTGGTCGACACGAGCTCACCCGGCAGCGACAGTCGGAACGTCACCGACATCGCCTCGGCGGGGGAGAGGCCCGATGCCGCCAGCTCCTCGGCGAAGGGCACGTCGCCGACCGCAGCGAGCAGATCGGCATCCGCGAACGAGGCGAACCCGTCGGGGAGCACGAGGGTGCCGTCGACGGCGTTGCCGACCTGATCCTCCTGCACGGTCCGCCCGGCCGCCATCTCGGCGAACGGCGGGCCGATGCTGTTGAGCACGTTCGCCAGCTCCTCGGGGGAGGCGACCGGGTGGCGCATCGTGACCGTGAGCCCGCCGTCGGGGGTGTCGGTGGGGCCCTCGACGACCCAGCCGGCGGCCACCGCATCGGTGAACACCAGCGCGTCGGCCAGCTCGGGCACGGCGTCGACCACCTCGGCGTCGACCGTGGCCATGACGGTGACCGTGCCGGTGCCGTCGGGGCCGATCACGACGTCGACCTCCATGTCGAACCGGCAGGAGGAGAGTGCGATGGCGCCGACCACCACGGCGAGGGCGAGCAGGGCACGGCGGACCACGGGCCCATCTTGCCGGGTCGAGGCCCCGACCGTGACAGCATTCGACGATGCGGCCCGAGCCCGAACGCTTCTACGACGGCGACTCCGGGGAACCCGGGACGCCCGTGCGCATCGTGCTCGACCGGGAGCTCTCCGGCGATCGGGAGTCGTTCGCCCTGGTCCACCGCATCGCCTACCAGGACCGGCACCACGACGAACCGCACATCGTCCCGGCCGATCCCGCCACCTTCCGATCCGACCTGACCTCGGTGCCCGACCTGTTCACCTGGCTGGTGCCGCGGACCGGGCGCCACCTTCCTGCGGCGCTGCTCCACGACGGCCTGGTGATGGACCCGGGGGAGCCGATGTCGTTCACCGGGCCAGCCGTCGATCGCGCCGAGGCCGACCGGATCTTCCGCGACGCGATGGCCGATCTGGGCACCGGGCTGCTGCGGCGATGGCTGGTCTGGACCGCGGTCACGCTGGCCACGGTCGCGGTGGGCGTCGCTCCGGTCTGGGTCCGGCGCCTGGTGGTGTTCGGCAGCCTCGCCATCGTGCTCGTGCTGGGCGCCCTGGCCACGCTCGACCTGCTCGACGTGGCCGACGTCCTGCCCTGGATGGGCGACCGTCCGCTGCGAGCCGAACTGCTCGGCGGCGCGGTCGGCGCCGTGGTGGTCCCGGCGGTCCTGGCCATGGCCTGGGGACGCTTCTGGCGGGCCGGGCTGATCGCCGGGATCGCGCTGGCCCTGCTCGTCCACGTGACCGTGGTGCTGGCCACGTTGACGTTGGCGTTCCAAGTGGCCGACACCGTCGCCACACGCGCCACCGCCCGGGCCCACCCCGGGGGGCGGGACCCGGGCGGTGCCGGATCGGGCTGATGTTCGACCGCTCGGACCGGCTGGTCGGCGGCGGGAGTCGGCTGGTCAGTCGGCGACCGGCGGCGGCAGCTCGCCGACGTCGGGCGTCTCGGTTGCCGTGGTGGCCAGCTCCACCGAGGCCGGCGG
>CAYRXQ010000183.1:0-6145 GCA_964428115.1 uncultured Ilumatobacteraceae bacterium | reverse complement strand
CGAGGTCGACATGAACGTGGTCATGCTGCGACCCGTGGCCGGCGGTGAGCCCTCGTTCGTCGAGGTGCAAGGGACGGCCGAGGGCATGGCCTTCACCCGTGGCCAGCTCGACTCGATGCTCGCGCTCGCCGAGGGCGGACTGCGGTCGATCACCGACCTGCAGGCCGAGGTGCTCGCCACCCCGCCCACGCCGCGGACCTGAGCCGGCCGTGGTGCCCGAGATCGTGCCCGGACCGGAGCAGCGTCCGACGCTCGTGTGTGCGTCGGCGAACCCCGGCAAGGTCGCCGAGATCGCCGAGCTGCTCCACGGGGTGGTCGAGCTGCTGCCACGGCCGGCCGAGGTGCCCGACGTGGTGGAGGATGCCGACACGCTGGTCGGCAACGCTCGATTGAAGGCCGCGGCGATCGTGGCGGCCGCCGGGCTGCCGGCCGTCGCCGACGACACCGGCCTCGAGGTCGACGCACTCGACGGGGCGCCCGGCGTCCGCACGGCCCGCTTCGCGGGCGAGGGCTGCACCGATGCCGACAACCGGGCGCTGATGCTGCGAGTGCTCGACGGCGCGACCACCCGTGCGGCCCGGTTCCGGACCTGTGTGCTCGTGGCCTGGCCCGACGGGCGCGAGCTGGCCGTGGAGGGCGTCTGCGAGGGATCGATCGCCCCGGCCGAGCGCGGCGAGCGGGGGTTCGGCTACGACCCGCTGTTCGTGCCGGCCGAGGGCGACGGGCGGACTTTCGCCGAGATGTCCTCGGCCGAGAAGCACGCCCTCTCCCACCGCGGCCGCGCCTTCCGAGCCCTCCTCCTGGAACTGACTCGAGGAGATCGCGCTGGGTGACACCGATTCGAGATGAGAATCCGTGGGGCACCGCCTACCCCCGGTTCTCATCGCACTGGTTCGCGCTGGGTGACACCGATTCGGGATGAGAATCCGTGGCCCAGTGGAGTCACCAGCCGCGGAGGTCGATGGGCCAGCGGTCGACCACTTCGTCGCCGCGCAGCACCCACAGCGCCTCGTGCATCGCCATGGTCGGGTCGCAGTGCGCCGGCACGACCCGGACCCGGTCACCCACCGACAGCGGCGCGCCATCGGGATCCGGGGCGAACGTGACGTGCTCGTCGCTGCAGAACCACACGGTCCCACCGACCACGTCGGGATTGCCGTGGTCCATGCCGAGCGCCTTGAGGCCCACGTCGGCCACCGCGTAGCCGGTGCCCACCGAGATCACCGTGCCCACCACGTACAGGGCTTGGCGGAAGGGCAGCCCGAGCCGGGCGTAGTGGGTGTCCATCAGCGCATAGCTCCCGGCCTGGACCTCGGTGACCCCGGTCCCGCCGTGCAGGTCGTGCGTACCGGTCCCGCCCGCGGAGATGACGTCGCCGCCGACCAGTTCGTGGGCCCGTCGCAACAGCGCCATCGAGCGCTCCACGGCGGCGGCCTGCTCGGCACGGTCCTCGACCATCATGAGGTGGCCCTCGTAGCCCATGACGCCGCGCACCTCGAGCCCAGCGGCGCGGGCGCGATCGGCGAGCGCACCGGCCTGTTCCGGATCGACCCCGCAGCGCGGCAGCCCGACGTTGACGTCGACCAGGCAGCGGGTGATGCCGTTGGCTGCAGCGGCGTCGACGGTTGCGGGCGAGTCGACGGCGACCGTGACCGCCACGTCGAGCGCGGCCATCGCCCGCAGCCGGATCGGGTCGACCGTCTCGTTCGCCAGCAGCAGGTCGTCACCGAGCCCGGCCGTCGCCATGCCGATCATCTCGCGTGGCGTCGCGCAGGTGAACGTCCGGTGGCCCAGCTCGGCCTGCGCCGCGGCGAGCAGGGTGCACTTGTGGGCCTTGACGTGCGGACGGAGTCGGGCGCCCGGCAGGCGAGCCGCCATCTCGGCCAGGTTCGCGTCGAAGGCCTCGAGGTCGAGGACGGCGACGGGGGTCGACAGGTCGGCGAGGTGCATCCCGACAGTGTTGCCGCACGGGGCACCGACAGCGGGGAGCGACCGGAGCCGAGGGAGCCGAGGGAGCCGGGTGCGGGCGGAGGGACTCGAACCCTCACTCCTCGCGGAACGGGGACCTAAACCCCGCGTGTCTGCCAGTTCCACCACGCCCGCGGTGGCGCGTCACGCTACCGGCAGCCAGGCGAGCACCAGATCGGTCACCTGCACGTCGGACTTCTCGAGCCCGATCGACATCGGCGCCCGCTCGGTGGCGGCCGCGAGCCAGGTCGCCTCGATCTCCTGCACCTCGGCGACCAGCTCGGCCTCGAGGTCCTCGAGCTCGTCGGCGAGACGTTCCACCTCGTTGCGTGCCGAATCGACCCGCCGTCCGGCAGCCGACCCACCAACCGCCGCGCCGCCGACGCCGCCGAGTGCCGCACCGATCGTGCGGCTGCTCGACCGACGTCCGCCGAGCAACCCGCCGAGTACCGAGGTGGCGGTCGAGAGCAGCTTGCGGTTCCGGCGATCCGCCGCGCTGGCCTCGGCCACCTCCACCCGGTCCTCGGCCTTGGCCATCCGGGTCCGCAAGGCGTCGAGGCGCTTGGCGTAGCGATCGCGCAGCTTCGCGACGGCCTCGTCGGCGAGCTCGTCGGCGCGCGCCGAACACCGACGTGTGAACTCCTCCTCCGACTCGCCCGGACGGCCGAAGAGCTTGAGCGCCGGGTTCGTGGCGATCTCGATCGAGAGCGCCCGGACGAGGTGATCTCGCAGCGCTCGCTCGGCACCGGTGAAGTAGCTCGCCGTGTCGATCGGTGCCGTGGGGAGCCGGTAGACGGGCGCGGCCGGCGCCTCGGTCCGCAGGTCACGGTCGTCGTGGTCGACGGCGACCGCCGCGGCCGGGTCGAAGTTGGCCCCGAGCGGATGGATGACCGCCTCGTACTCGGTGTCGTGGACGAGGTCGTCGGCACGGGTCTCGTCGTAGCGCAGGTGGACCCGGGCGACGAGCGCCGCGGAGAGCCGCGTCCCGTGGGCGTCGCCGCCCACCTCGGCGAGCCACGGGGACGCCGGGTCGACGTAGCGCACGACCCGGCCGCTCGCGACGGCCGGCATGAGCGTGGTCTCGTCGTGCCCGAGCGCCGTCGCCGCGGGCACACTCGGGGCGACCGATCCCGGTGAGCCCGGAGCGCCCGGCGCGCCGGTCCCGGCGACTGTGGTGGGCGTTGCGACCGATCCGGTCGCCGGCGTCGACCCGGCGGTCGCCCCATCGGGTCGGGCGGCAGTCAGCGAGGCGATCTGGTCGCGGGTCATCGGGCCGCGCAGGTAGCTCATCGCCCAGCGGGTCGTGAACACCTCGGGATGGTCCTTGCCTGCCCGCCGCAGCACGAACTCGCGCTTGGCGAGCCCCGAGATGGTGGCCGCGACCTCGTCGATGTCGACCGTGCCGGCCGCGGCCCGCATCCCGTCGAGCAGGCGGGCCTGGTCGCGCTCGGTCTGCAGTCGACCGATCATCCAGGTGCCGGCGTTCGACAGCGCCTTGTAGTCGACGTCGACCGGGTTCTGGGTGGCCAGGACCATCCCGACGCCGAAGGCGCGGGCCGTCTTCATGATCGTCATGATCGGCGGCTTGGTGGGCGGGTTCGCCGTGGGCGGCAGGTAGCCCGCCACCTCGTCCATGTACACCAGCGCCCGCAGGTCGGTGGTGCCGCTCTGGCGCCGCATCCAGGCGATCACCTTCGACAGCAGCAGCGAGGTGACGAACTGGCGCTCCTGATCGGCCAGGTGCGCCGTGGTCACGATCGCGCAGCGCGGCCGGCCGTCGGGCCCGGTGAGCATCGCCCCGACGTCGAGCGGGGCGCCATCGGCCCATGCCGCGAACGACGGCGAGGCCAGCAGCCCGTTCAGGCGCAGCGCGAAGGTCGTGCGATCTGCGGCCGGGAAGAACTGGTCGACGTCGAACACGCCGAGCTTGCGGATCGGCGGCGACGGGACCATGCCGACGAGGGTCGCGAGGTCGAGGGCCACGTCGGCCCGCCAGCAGTGGTCGATCAGGTTCGACAGCAGGATGTGCTCGCGGCTCGACAGCGGATCGGCGTCGACCCCGACGAGCCCCAGGAGCCCCGAGACGTAGCCGTTGATCTCGTCGGCCACGGCCTCGGCGTCGTCGAGATCGTCGGGGGGCTGCAGGGAGCCCACGAGGTTCACCGGCACCCCCGACCGAGAGCCCGGGGTGTACACGGTGGTCGTCACCGCCGCCCGCAGCGCCGAGATCTGCTCGGGTCCGAGCTCCCACCCGGCCAGCCCCGTGCGCCACAGCTCGGCCTGCTGGGCGGCGAACTCGTCGGCCGAGACGCCGGCCGCGGCGGCCTGCCCCTCGTCGATCCACGGTCGGAACTCCTCGGCCGCCAGGTTCGGGAACGTCAGGCACAGGTTGGTGAGGTCACCCTTCGGGTCGATCGCCAGCACCGGGACCCCCGAGCGGAGCGCCTCCTCGATCAGCACCACGCCCAGACCGGTCTTGCCCGACCCGGTCATGCCGACGATCACGCCGTGGGTGGTGAAGTCGCCGGTGTCGAGTCGCACCTCGTCGCCCGTGCGCTCGTGGGTCGCGGGGTCGACGGCACCGCCGAGGAAGAGTTCGCCCATGGGGCCGACCGTAGACCAGCGACTCCACCTCCTGACGTGGTCGCCCGGCCGAGCTGCCCCGCAGTACGTTCCGGGCGTGCGCCACCACCGATCCCCTCGTCGTCTCCTCGCCGTGCTCGTCGTCGCATCGTTCGGGTTCGTCGCCTGCGGTGGCGACGACGAGGCCGCCGATCCCGCCGCCAAGGCCCAGGACGCCCAGGACGCCGACGCCGACGCCGACGCCGGCGCCGAGGGAGCGTCCGACGGCGGCCAGGGCGCCGGCGATGGCAATGCGTTCGGGTTCGGCGGGTTCTCGTCGGGCACGGTCACGGTGACCGGGATCGACGAGGCCAGCTACTCGGTCAGCGACCCGGCGCTGCAGTGGAACGGTGGTGGTGGATGCAACGCCACGCAGTTCGGCATCGTCGTGAACGCGAACGAGTCCGACACCGGCTTCACCGCGATGCAGCTCACCGCGCAGATCGACGCCGATCTCAACGGCGGCGGCACCGGCACCTTCGACGTCGAGGGCGTCACCCTGCTGCTGGTCACCGACGGCGACGTGGCCGCCGGACGCCCCTACCGGGGTGACGGGACGATGGTGATCGCCGAACACGACACCGGTGGCCCGAGCTCGGATCCGAACGCCCGACGGATGGCCATCACGATCGACGGCACGCTCGAGTCGACGACCACCGGCGTCGACGGCACCGTCGACCTGGTGGCCGACCTGGTGTGGATCATGGGGTGTCCCTGAGCACCGCCCGCCCCGGGTCGAACGTCACCCGACGAAGCTGCGCACACCGGGCGATCCGGCGCCGCCTTTGACAGACTGTCAAGCGTGACCGCGTCCGCCCCCACCGCATCGAGCACGATCCACGCCGCCGACACCGGCGACATCCACAGCGCGGCGCTCGAGAACCAGTTCGGTCTGGCCGACCGCATCGTCGACGAGGCAGCCCTCGCCAACAGCGTGGCCCGGTTCCGCGAGCGGGGCATCCGGCTGCCGACCTTCGCCCAGCTCGCCGACCCGTCGACCTTCGATCACGACGCGATGGTCGGCGACGCCGATCCGCAGGGCCGCGACGCCCGCAACCTGTGGCGCGTCCACTGGTACAACGACCTGCAGGGCCGCCGCGTCGAGGTCCCCGATCACGTGGTGCTGCCGAGCAGCCTCACCGGGGTCGCCAGCCCGATCATCGTCGTCTTCGGCGACCGGTTCCCGATGATCACGGCGCACAAGGTGCTCGCCGCCTACGCCTGTCTCGCCCCACGGGTGGTCACCGGGCAGTTCGACCCCACCCACCACCGGGCGATCTGGCCGTCGACGGGCAACTACGCCCGCGGTGGCATCGCCATCAGTCGGATCATGGCCAGCCGCGGCGTCGCGATCCTGCCCGAGGGCATGAGCCAGGAGCGCTTCGACTGGCTCGACCAGTGGTGCGAGAACCCGGCCGACGACGTCATCCGCACCTTCGGCGTGGAGTCGAACGTGAAGGAGATCTACGACGCCTGCAACGAGCTGGCCAAGGACCCGGAGAACTTCGTCCTCAACCAGTTCAGCGAGTTCGGGAACCACCTCGGGCACTACGAG
>CAYRXQ010000182.1:0-6213 GCA_964428115.1 uncultured Ilumatobacteraceae bacterium | reverse complement strand
CCGTCGAGAACACCTCGATCCGCTGCCAGGGGATGCTCGAGGCCCTGCGCGGACGGAGCGACGCGGCACGCGCCAAGTTCGAGACGTCGCGGGCGACCGCACGCGAGCTCGGTCTGCGACACGGGCTCTACGAGACCGAGCTCTTCGCCGGCCTCGCCGAGCTCCTGACAGGCGACGCGGTCGCCGCCGAACCGCACCTGCGCGCCGCCCGCGACGGTCTCGGCCGTCTGGGCATCGGCGCTGATGCCGGCCAGGCAGCGGCGCTGCTCGCTCGCTCGCTCCTGCTCCAGGGTCGACTCGAGGAGGCCGACGGGCTCGCGTCCGGTGCGCTCGAGACCGCCGGGCAGAACCTGCAGACGGCGATCGCCTCCCGTGCGGTGCTCGCCGAGATCCGCGCCGCGCAAGGCAGGCACCACGAGGCGCGGGCGCTGGCCGACGAGGCGATCGCGATCGTCGGGCCCACCGACGTCACCCTCGACCACGCGCTCACGCTGCTCGCCGCCGCCCGAGTGGCCGGCGCTGTGGGTGACACCGAGTCGCTGCGACGGTGCGAGGAACGCGCGGCCGAGCTCCTTGCCGCCAAGGGCGTCACCCTCCGCCTCGAGGCGACGGCGACGAGCCAGCCGATCGACCGTTCGTCCCGCACCGTCGCGACGTCGACCGCCGAGACCGCAGCGCACGGCGCCCGCCACACGACCCACTTCACGAACACCGCCTGGGAACTCGGGCTCCTGGCCGACGACGCGTTCCGTCGTCGCGACCGGGCGGCGATGCTCCAGATGCTCTCGCCGACGTTCGTGGGCACGTGGCACCAGCACCTCGCGGAGGACGGCCTCGTCGAGGTCGACCGGGAACGGTTCGTGGAGACCGTGCTGGCGGTCGGCCACGCCGACATCGTGGATCGCACCACCGAGTTGCTGGCGATCCGCGGCGATCGACTCGCGCTCGTGAGAGCTACCACGGTGTTCGAGGCGGCGAGCGAGGCCCGCTACGTCGTCCTCGAGTCCGACGGCGCCCAGCTGACGCGCAGTGACCACTTCGACGAGGACCAGCTCGACGAGGCGATCGACGAGCTCGACCGGCGGTACCTGCTCTCGCAGGGGATCCCGGCCGGCCACTGGCTCCTCGAGCACTGGCACCGTGCCGCTGCGACGACGTGGGACGACCTTGCACCCATCATCCACGAGCACCTGGTGTACGTCGATCATCGACCCACGGTCGGCAACGAAGGCGGCAGGGTCACGCTGCTCGACTACGTGAGCACCGCCCTCCCCGGCTACCGCGCGGCGATTCCCCGGGTCGATCGGGTGTCGGAACGGGCGGCGTTGCTCGAACGCGTCGAGGTCGCGCCCGAGTGGACGGGTGAGAACCGCAACCTCCTCGTGCTCGGCTTCGGCGACGGCCACATCATCTCGATCGATGTCTTCGACGCCGGCGACCCCGACGAGGAGCTGCGTGCCCGTCGCCGGTACGACGAGATCTGTCGGGTCGAGACACCGGCAGCCGGCCGAACCCGATCGAATCGTGCGTACCGACTCGCCGACGAGTTCGGTCGCGCGACGATCGGCCGGGACCGGGGTGCAATGCTCGAACTCCTCGACGACGACTTCAGCTCCGTCTGGCGGAGCTCGATGAGCATCGCACTCGGGTTGTCGACGGCCATGACCCGACTCGAAACCGTCGACGACCTGCTCACGGTCTACCGGGACGAGCGGATTGCGTCGCAGGTCCGAGCGGTCGTGGCGACGCGGGGCGATCATCTCTACCTGTCGACCTCGACGATCGCGAGTGTCGACGGTGACGAGGTGGTGATCGCGGTGATCGGCGAGACCGACGACACCAGGTTGCGAAGCCTGACGTACTACGACGAGTCACAGCTGAGCGAGGCACTCCACGAGCTCGATCGTCGGTACCGGATCGCGTATGGGATCGACGACGATCACTGGATCGCCGCGAACTGGGATGCGTTGACGTCGTTCGACGCCGATCGGTGGGAGGCGTTCCTCGACGCCGACTTCCGGAGCGTCGACCACCGCGCCATCGCACTCGGCGTCGTCGGGCGGGCGGAGTTCCTCGAGTGGTTGCGGGCCACCCCGCCCGCGGTCTCGTGGTCGATCCCGGCGATCCACCGACTGGGCGACCGCGGCATGGTGGTGGAGCACGTGGAGTCGTGGGCCGACGGCACCGGCGACACCCGGATGCTGCTCGTCGCGGAGTTCGGCGAGCGCCGGACCGTGCGGGTGGACGCCTACGAGCCCGAGGAGCTCGACGCCGCACTCGCCCGGTACGACGAGATCACCGGCGCATCACGGCGGCAGTTGACGAACCGGGCCTGGGAGTCGGCCCGACGACGACAGGACGCGCAGGCGCGTCAGGACCGCGCCGGGTTCGCAGCGATGTTCGACGCCGAGTTCGTCGCCGAGTTCCACGACCCGCTGATGACCGGCACCATCGTCACGGCGTCGTTCGACAAGCCGGGCTTCATGGAGCTGATCCTGCACCTGGACATGACGAGCCGGGGTGCCGGATCCGAGATGGAGCTGCTCGCGATCCGCGGCGCCGACCTCTGCCTGTACCGGGTCGGGATGATCAGCGCCGACGGCGACCTCACCGAGCGGCTCGTCGTCGACGCCATCCACGACGGCCGATGCCTGCGCATGGACGTCTTCGATCCCGGCCAGCTCGCGGAGGCATACGCCGAGATCGACCGCCGGTACCGACGGGCCTGCGGCATCGGCGACGATCACTGGATCACGACGCACTGGCGGGTGATCTACTCCGCCGACTTCGCCGAGATGCAACCGGTACTGCACCCCGAGTTCGAGTTCGTCGAACGCAGACAACTCGCCTGGCCGAACGGGGATCTCGACGACTGGCGCGAGTGGTTCACGCGCGACGACGCCCCGCTGGAGGTGACGATCAGGGGCATCTACCGTCTCTGCGAGCATGGCGTGGTCACCCTGCGGTCCGAGAGGTTCGAGCCTGGTGACCTCGGCGTGAGCGAGAGCGTTCTGGTCAACGAAGTCGAGGACGGATGCGTGCGGCGCGTCATCGCCTACGAACCCGCCGACCTCGATCGGGCGCTCGCCGAGTTCGACGAGTTCGTGGCCCGCAGGTCGACCCGGACGCTCACGAACCGCGCCTGGGAGGCCGTGCAGGAGGCGGATGTCGAGCTGATCGCCGTTCGCGGCGACGATCACTGCCTCTTCCGATCCCGGGCGACCACCCCATCAGGGGATCTGCACGAACGCCTCAACGTGACGGAGCTGCGCGACGGCCTCGCCGTGCGGATGGACGTCTTCCCCCACGACCAGCTGCGCGAGGCCCAGATCGCACTCGACCGAGCGTGGCTGGCCTCGCTCGGGTTCGCCGAGGACCACCCCTGGTTCGAGTTGGTCGGGCGGTACTACGACGCCGACGCGACGGTGATCGCGCAGGCACTCTCCGATCAGTTCCACTACCTCGACCACCGGAAGTTGAGCTGGCCCGACGGCGACCGGTCCCAGCTCCTCTCCAACCAGGAGACCCTGATCGAGGCCGCCGAGGTCGTCATCCCTCGGTATCTCCGAGTGACCGACCGACTCGCGATCGGCGAGCGCATCGAGCAGACCGTCGGCGGTGCGAACCAGAGCGGGGGTCTGCACGTCACGGCGCTCGGTGCCGACGGGCGGATCGAGTACATGGAGATCTTCGAGATCGACGACGAGGCCGGGGCCATCGCGTGCTTCGACCGCCTTCTCGCCGAGATCGAGCTCGTGGCATCACCCGGGCCGGCGATCCCGCCGCTCACGAACCGGGCGTGGGAGATCACCGCAGCGTTCAACGCCGCCTACGTGGCGGGGGATCGTGACGCCGTCAACAGCCTGGTCGACCTCGACGGCCCGGTCGACTACCGGCTGCGGCTGAGCGTGATCGGGTCCGACTCGATCCGCGGGTTCGTCGACCTCGTGCTCGCGTCGCATGCCGAGGCGACCGAGAACCGGCAACAGCTCGAGCTGGTCGCCGTGCGCGGACCGCACCTCTGTCTCGTGCTGGTCGACGGCTGGTACGACGACGCCAACCTGCGCTACTACCTGGTCGTCGAGACCGACGACGAGCGCGTCACGTACATGGTCTGGTTCGACGACGACCAGCTCGTCGACGCGCAGCTCGAGCTCGACCGGCGCTGGCTGGCGTCGATCGGGTTCGGCCGAGAGTGACCAGGCCGCGGCCGCGGACGGTGACCGTTCACGACCCGACGGCGAGCAGCAGGGCCTCGAGCTCGGCGATGCCGCCGAGGCGGTACGCCTGCCAGACCGGTCCGCGACGCTCGTCGAGGGCCAGTTCCGCGCGCCACTCCTCGAGCACCGATCGGACGACGGCCTCGACCGGGTCGGCGGAGCCACGCACTCGTCGGCGCGCTTCGAGGACTGCCGTCATCGCCCCCTCGAGCGCCTTGACGTCGTGCGACGGCCCGCTGCGGCTGAGGTCGCACAACGACCGGTCCCCGGTCGCGTCGGTCAACCTGGCCTCGACGGCGGCGAGCCGTCGCTCGATCTCGTCCGCTCCGGTCGCGTTCATTCAGACCACGCGGGAGTTGCGCATCATGCCAGCGTCCTCGTGCTCGAGGATGTGGCAGTGGTAGGGGAAGTAGCCGCGGTTGGCGGTGAACCGGATCGCGATCCGCACCCGCTGGCCCGGCCACACCAGGACCGTGTCACGAGGCCCGGTCTCGACGATCCCCGCCGCGATCGTCTCCCACGCGGCCGCGGCCGCGTCGTTCTCCCAGACGCGCTCGACCACGGTGAACGCCTCACCGTGGACGTGCATCGGGTGCGCCATCGGGGACGTGTTGACGAAGTCCCAGAGCTCGGTCGTCCCGAACTCGACGGTCTCGCCGTCGCTGGCGAAGCGGCCCTCCCACTGCGCACCGTTGATCCAGTGGGCCGCCTGGCGAGTCGACAGCACGAACTGGCGCGGCGTCTCGGGGTTCACCGCTGCGGCCGGGTCGACGTCGATGACGCCGCCGAGCGAGGTCGGCGCCGACCCTGACTCCGACGGGGTGTCGGCCACGACGAAGGTCGCCGCCACCCGATGGGCCAGGTCCAGCTCGCCGCCGGCACCCCCGCCCATGCCGCCACCGCCCATGCCGCCCATGCCACCCATCCCGCCCATGGCGCCCTCGACGAACGTGTCGGCGGCGAGCAGGTCGATCCGGTCTCCCACGGCGAACGTCGAGAAGTCGATCCACAGGTCGCTGCGCTGTGCCGGGGTCAGCACCAGGCCGGGGACCGAGACCGCCTGGGGGAGGAGATGGCCATCGGTGGCGACGACCAGCAGGTCCTGTCCCGTGGACAGCGTCAGGTACTGGGTGCGGGCGTTCGCGCCGTTCAACAGACGGAGCCGGTAGGGCCGGCGGGCGACGCTGAGCTCGAGACCGGCGACGCCGTTGGTGACCAGCGTGGCGCCGACGAACCCCATCATCTGGTCGTGTCGCGAACTGCCGTAGGTCAGCTGGCCGTCGCTGCCGATCGTCCGGTCCTGCAGGACGAGCGCGAGGTCGTCGGGACCCGAGGGCAGATCCGGTTCGTCACCGTGCACGATCAGGAGCCCGGCGAGCCCCCGGTACACCTGCTCGCCGGTGTGGTGGTGCGGGTGCGGGTGGTACCAGTAGGTCCCCGGACGGTTGGCGACCACGAAGTCGTACTCGTAGGTCTCGCCCGGACGGATCGCGGCGGTGGGCTGGCCGTCCTGGTCCTCGGGCACCACCAACCCGTGCCAGTGGACGATGCTGTCCTGGTCGAGCTGGTTGTCGAACGAGACGCGCACCCGCTGGCCCTGACGGAGGTGCAGGGTCGGCCCGAGGTACGACCCCGACGGCACCACGGAGGCAGGATCGCCCTCCACCACCTCGACGCCGAACCGCAGCACGTCGGTGGTGCTCCCGGCCACGATCTCGGCCGTTCCGGGGGCGGCGGTGATCCGCAGGCGGAGGTCGCGGACCTCGGGCTCGAGCGGCGGCGCGGAACTGAGGGGCAGGGTCGCCGGCGGCCGAGACGCGACCGGCTGGGTCGACCTGCTCGGGGACACCGGGCCTGAGGTCGACGACGACGAACCATCCGAGGAGCAGCCGACGAGCAGCCCGGCCAGCGCTCCCCCGCCGAACACGGTGAACAGGGTCCGGCGATCGATCACACCATCGAGCCCGAACACGACGTTCCCATCGCCCGTTCG
>CAYRXQ010000181.1:0-6245 GCA_964428115.1 uncultured Ilumatobacteraceae bacterium | reverse complement strand
TCTCCGGGCAGCCCGCCCCTGATCCGGCGGGGATCGTGGGGATGCTCGACGAGCAGCAGCGGACCGTGCTGCGGATCACGCCCACCCGGGTGCTGCTGCACGAGTAGCCCCGCACTGCGGGCTGACCTCGACGAGCCCGACGAGCTCGATGCGAGCCGGACGAGCGGATTGGGCTCGATGCGAGCGCGCCGCCGGCTTCAGCCGCCGCGGGTCATGGCCCGCAGGTCGAGCGCGAGGTCGAGCACGTCCTCGGGCACGCCGTGCTCGCGGGCGACCTCGCGGACCGAGCGGTCGGTGCGGTCGGCCTCGCGGACGATCGCACTGGCTGCGTCGTAGCCGATGTGCGGGTTGAGGGCGGTGGCCGTCGCCAGCGTCCGCTCGGCATGTCGTTCGCACTGCACACGATCGGCGAGGATGCCGTCGACGCAACGGTGCGCCAGCAACTCGCAGGCCGAGGTGAGCAGCTGGATCGACCCGAGCACGTTGCGGGCCATCATCGGGATCATCACGTTGAGCTCGAAGTTGCCCGCCATGCCCCCGACGGTGACCGCGGCGTGGTTGCCGATCACCTGGGCGGCGACCTGCAGGACCACCTCGGGGATCACCGGGTTGACCTTGCCCGGCATGATCGAGGAGCCCTTCTGCAACTCGGGCAGCACGATCTCGCCGAGCCCGGTGCGTGGCCCACTCGACATCCAGCGCAGATCGTTGGCGATCTTGGTGAGCGCCACCGCGAGCACCTCGAGCTGGGCCGAGGTCTCGACCAGCCCGTCGCGGGCGCCCTGGGCCTCGAAGGGATGGGCCGGGGGGAGGACGGGGAGCCCCGTGTCGAGCGCCAGCCGGAGCCGCACCCGTCGGGCGAACTCGGGATGGGTGTTGATGCCGGTCCCCACCGCGGTCCCGCCGAGCGGCACCTGCGCCAGGCGGGGAAGGGCGTCGTCGAGCCGGGCGGCTGCCTGGCGGATCTGCGCGGTGTAGCTGGCGAACTCCTGGCCGAGCGTGACCGGCACGGCGTCCATCAGGTGGGTGCGGCCCGCCTTGACCACGTCGTCGAACTCCTCGGCCTTGCGACCGAGCGCACCGGCGAGACCGTCGAGGGCCGGGCGCAGGCCGAGCGTGATCGCCTCGACGGCGGCCAGGTGCACGGCAGTCGGGAAGACGTCGTTGGAGCTCTGGCCGCGGTTCACGTGGTCGTTCGGGTGCACCCCCTCGCCAGCCAGCGCGGCGATCACCTCGTTCGCGTTCATGTTCGTCGAGGTGCCCGAGCCGGTCTGGAAGACGTCGACCGGGAACTGGTCGTCGTGCTCGCCGCGGGCCACCGCGTCACCCGCACGGGCGATCGCCTCGACCACGGTCGAGTCGAGGAGCCCGAGCTCACCGTTGACGCGTGCTGCGGCCGCCTTGATCCGCCCGAGCCAGCGGATCACACCGACGGGCACGGGTTCGCCCGAGACCGGGAAGTTGTCGATCGCCTTGCGCGTCTCGGCACCCCACAGGGGGTCGGGCGTCGAGTCGGTCACCGGGAGCCCTCCGCCTCGACGATCGCACGGACCCGCAGCTCGTCGATCGCATAGCCGTCCATCGCGAGCACCTCGAACATGCCGACGGCGGTGCGCACCCGGGCGCCGACATCGGGGATCCCATCCGCGACGGCGATCACGTAGCCGGCCACGGTCTGCCAGTCGCCCTCGGGGAGCGCGACGCCGGTGCACAGCTCGAAGTCGTCGGCACGGGTGGTGCCGCTCAGCAGGTACCACCCCTCGGCGTCGCGGCGACAGTCGCCGGTCCGCCGGTCCGACTCGTCGTCGAAGTCACCGATCAGCTCTTCGATCACGTCTTCGAGGGTGACGATCCCCACGACCATGCCCAGCTCGTCGACCACGAGCGCCAGGTGCTGACGGTGGGTGCGCATCTCGAGCAGCAGGTCCTCGAGGTGGTGGCCGTCGTGGGTGACCATCACCTCGCGGGCCAGGTCGGCCGCGGTGGTGGTGCGGCGCGCTGCGGGGTCGAGGAGGATCACGTCCTTCGCGTGGACGAAGCCGAGCACGTGGTCGAGATCACCGTCGAACACCACCAGACGGGTCCGGCCCGTGCGGTGCGCCACCTCGGCGACCTCGGCCACCGGGCAGTCGCCGGGCACGGCCACCACGTCGCGGCGCACGGTCATCGCGTCGGCGGCGGTACGACCCGAGAGCTCGAGGCTGCGGGTCAACAACTCGTGCTGGTCGGCCTCGAGGTCGCCGTGGCCGTGCGACTCGTCGAGCAGCAGCATCAGGTCGCGCGGGGTGTGCGCCATGGCCCGCTCGTCCTGCGGTTCCACACCGACGGCCCGGACCACGCCGTTGGCGAGGGCGTTCATGCCGAGGATCAGCGGGCGGAACACCAGCGCGAACGCACGGAACGAGGGGGCGAGCCGCAGCGCCGATCCCTCCGGATCCGAGATCGCCCACGACTTGGGCGCCATCTCCCCCACGACCATGTGGAGGAACACCACGATGGTGAGCGCGATCGCGAATCCGATCGCGTGCAACGCCGCATCGGGGATCTCGACCAGGTCGCCGATGACACCCTCGATCAGTCGGGCCACGGCCGGTTCGGCGACGGCACCCAGACCGAGCGAGCAGGCGGTGATGCCGAGCTGTGCGCCGGCCAGCATGACGGTGAGCTCGCGCAGCCCGGCCAGCGCATGGCGGGCGCGTCGGCTGCCGTCGGCGGCGAGCTGTTCGATGCGCGATCGTCGGACGGCGAGCAGCGCGAACTCGGCTGCGACGAAGAACGCGTTGAGGGCCAGGAGCACGACGGCCACGACGAGCGCGATGGGGGTGCTCATCGCCCGTTCGTCCCGTCGTCGGCCGCGGGCCCGGCGCCGTTCGGTTCGTCGTCGGCAGCGACCTGGCCGTCGCCGTCGTCATCGTCGACGGGTTCGTCGGGCTCGATGGGCACGACGCAGATGACGATCTCGCCGATCGCCCACTCGTCGCGTCGGGTCACCTCGATGCGGACGCCGTCGACGTCGACGATGTCCCCCTCGTCGGGGATCCGCTCCATCCGGTCGAGCACCAGCCCGGCAACGGTGTCGTAGTCGCCCTCGGGGAGCGCGTATCCGGTGACGCGCTCGATCTCGTCGACGCGCCAGTCGGCGGGGAGCCGCCACACTCCCGGCTCGATCTCGCGGGGCTGGTGGATGTCGGGGAGGTCGTACTCGTCCGCGATGTCGCCGACCAGCTCTTCGACCACGTCCTCGAGGGTCACGACACCGGCGGGCCCGCCGTACTCGTCGACGACCACGGCCATCTCGGTGGCGTGCTCGCGCAGCTGCCCGAGCACGATCCGCAGGCCGGCCGCTTCGGGCACCACGAGCACCTCGTGGGCCAGGCTGCGGACCGGGGTCTCGGCGAGCCGGTCGGGGTCGACCCCCAACAGGTCCTTCGCGTGGACGACGCCCACCACGGCGTCGTCCTCGTCGAGCACCGGGAACCGCGAGTGCGAGGTGGCCATCAGGTCCCGCAGGTCGGCGGCCGTGGCATCGGCCTCGATGGTCACCACCCGGTTCCACGGCACCATCGCGTCGGAGGCCTCGAGCTCGGCGAAGTCGATCGCCCGGTCGAGCAGCGCCGCCTGGCGCGCCGACAGGTGACCCGACTCGGCAGAGGTGTCGACGATCAGGTCGAGCTCCTCGGCCGAGACCGCCCCGTGCAGCTCCTGCACGGGATCGATCCCGAGCAGGCGCAGCAGTCGGTTCGAGGAGCTGTCGAACAGGCGGATGATCGGTCCGGCGACCTTCATGAACAGCAGCGTCGACGGCGCCAGCGCACGACCGACCGCCTCGGGCTTCGCGATCGCGAGGTTCTTGGGGGCGAGCTCGCCGAAGACCATCTGGGTCACCGTGGCGAGCACGAACGCGATCGTGAGGGACACACCGAACACTGCGGACTCGGGGACGCCGACCCGCTCGAGCCCGGGGCGGATCACCGAGGCGACGGCGGGCTCGGCGATGAAGCCCACGGCGAGGGAGGTCACCGTGATGCCCAGCTGCGCCCCCGACAGCATGAAGCTCAACCGCCGTTGGACCTCGATCGCCCGGCGGGAACGGCGGTCGCCCTCGTCGGCCCGGGCGGCGAACTCCGAACGGCGAGCCGCCACGAAGGCGAACTCGGCGGCGACGAAGTACCCGTTGGCCGCGATCAGCGCAGCGACGGCGAGCAACCCGAGGGCGGTCGTCACGTGCTCAGGCCGGACTTCGAGGATCGGTCGGATCGACGGTGGCGTCGATGCGACGTGGGAACGGTGTTCGGTGTCTGGACATCGGTACCGGACGGAACCCTATCCAGCTCGCAGCAGATGACGTGCCGGAGACCGTGCCGATGTGTGTCCGGCGTCACGTCGCCCCGTCGTGGGTGGGAGACTTCGCTGATGCCGTTGCCCCAGACGCTGCTCACCGCTCCGATCCAGGATCTCGACCTCACTTTGCGGGCCGGGGCGGTCCCCGAGGGCCTGCACGGCGAGATGGTCATCAGCGCCCCCGTGGTCGATACCCGGCTCGGCTACCAGTTGTTCGGCTTCGGCGCGCTGTTACGGATCTCCCTGACACCGGGTTCGTTCGGCGCCGCACCCGATGCGTTCGCCCTTCGGCATCGCGTCCTCGACACGCCGGTGCATCGGCTCCACGAGCGCGCCCGGGAGCGGTTCCACGGCGGGCTGCTCGGCTTCGACACCCCGTGGGGCTACCCCAACATGGCGAACACCGCGCCGCTGCCGATGGACGGTCGTTTGTTCGCCACATGGGACGTGGGCCGGCCGGTGGAGGTCGATCCGGTCACGCTCGGCTTCCTCGGCGAGGTCGGCCACCAGGCGTCGTGGGGCCGTGGCTCCTTCGGTGGCCACCAGGCGCTGCCGCAGGTGTTCTCGACGGCCCACCCGGTGGTCGACCACGAGCGCGGCTGCCTGTGGACGGTCAAGCTGGTGCCCGCCGCCGCGGGTCTCCAGCCCACGGTCGTGCGCTACGACGGCGACGGCACACAGGTCCGCACGTGGCCGGTCGAGGGCGCCTCGGTGCTCGGGTCGATGCACACCATCAGCCAGACCCGCGACTGGCTGGTGCTCGCCGACTCGGGCAACTTCAAGGCCGACATGGACGAGATCTTCGGCGGTGAGCGCACCGTCCAGATCGACGACACGGTCCCGGTGTACTTCGTGCGCAAGGACGACCTCGACGCGACGCGTCCGGGCGAGCCGGTGCGGTTCACCCGGGCCGAGTTCGGGCCGACGACGGGCCACTACTACGCGTGCTGGGACGACACCGACGGGGTCCGGATCCTGTTCGAGCACATGGACCTGATGGATCTCGGCTACCGGCTGCTGCCCGGCGATGTCGATGTGTATGGCAACGAGATCGACCCGCGGTTGCACGGCTTCTACCAGATGTCGATGAAGCCGCAGACGGTGAGCGAATGGCGCTTCGACCCGGTCAGCGGTCGCGGCGAGCGCTTCGCCCATCGCACGGGGACCGACACGTTCAACCTGCAGCTGTCGGCCCAGGACTGGTCACCGGACGGACAGTCGGAACCGACCCACCACCACGTCGTGTTCCAGGGGTTCCGCGGCGGGGCCCTCGCCAGGCGGGTACTCGACGTCTACGACGCCCGCATCGACCGATCGTGGTATCCGGCCGAGGATCAGCCCTCGACCCTCGTGACGTTCTCGCGGGGCGATCTCGAGGTGGCCTCGCGCTACGCCTTCCCCTCGGCCGCCGATCTGCCGACCTCGCCGATCTTCGTCCCCCGCCAGGGCGGCGTGGCCGGTGGCGGTGACGGCTGGGTGGTGGTGCCGGTCCTGAGCGACGACGGGTTCCGCGTCGAGGTGTTCGACGCGGCCGACGTCGGTCGCGGGCCCGTGGTGACGCTGGCACCGGCCCAGCCGACACCGATGCCGTTCTTCCTGCACTCGATCTGGATGCCGCAAGTCGCTCCCGCTCCGACGGTGGAGCGGCTGCGGTTCGCCGACGACATCGGCGAGCGCGAGCTGGCCAAGCTCGACGACGAGGCCCGCCGCCTCGTGCTCGAGGTCGCCGCCGAGCTCGACGCCGAGCTCACTTGACGGTGTCGCTCACTTGACGGTGTCAGACACGCTGCAGCTGCAGCTTCGACCCCGCCGCAAGCTGGGGCGCGAGCAGCTGCAGCGTGTCTGACACCGGGTCAGTCGCGGAGGGCCTGGATCATCGGTTGGTAGAACTCACGGTCGTAGTC
>CAYRXQ010000180.1:0-6303 GCA_964428115.1 uncultured Ilumatobacteraceae bacterium | reverse complement strand
CCGCATCATCAGCTTGGAAGGCTGAGGTTCTAGCCGTTGAACTACACCCGCGTGACCGGGCGACAGGCTATCCCCGGGGGCTCAGTACGCGGCGACGTTGCGGCCGACGGGCGGCACCACCACGGCCGGGCAGCCGGTGTGCTGGATCACCTGGTGGCTGGTGCTGCCCAGCATCAGGTCGGGATGCCCACCCACGCCACGGGATCCGACCACCACGAACGAGGCGCCCTCGGCCGTCGCCGTCGTGAGCAGCGACTCGGCCGGGTTGCCGTCGACCAGGCGACACGACCACGACACGTCGGCGGCCTCGAGCAACGAGCACCACTTCGTGCGCAGGGCCTCGGCGATCTCCTCGCGATGCTCGCTGGCCGGCACGTGCTCACCGTCGAGCACGGCCATCAACCCGAGCGAGTGGACGGCGATCAGCTCGGCTCCGGCGTTGCGCGCCAGCTCGGCCGCGACACCGAGCGCACGGCGCGAGTTCGCTGACCCGTCGACCCCGACCACCACGGGCCCGGGTGTCGGCCGGCCGCCGGCCTCGTCGGGGCCAGGGGCATCGGCGGCAGAGGTGTCGACATCGGTCATGAGAGCTCCCAGAGTTGACGGGCGGCGGTGATCGTGGCCCGACCGACGTCGCCGGTGGACGCCGCCTCGGGCCGGTAGTCGGTGCCCAGCAGGGCCGAGAAGGTCGAGCCCACCGACCGGGTGAGCGCACGGCCGTCGTAGCCGCCCTCGAGCACCACCAGCGTGCGTCGGGCCGGCACCCACGACGCGGCACGGCGGGCGAGATCGGCGTAGTCGCCGGCGGTCAGCTCGATCCCGGCCAGCGGATCGTCGCGGTGTCCGTCGTATCCGGCCGAGATGATCAGCCAGTCGGGGGCGAACGACTCGACCACCGGGGCGATCACCTCGTCGAAGGCCGCCCGGTACGTGTCGCCGCGGGTGCCCGCCGGGAACGGCAGGTTGAGGTTCGTGCCCGGCGCGTGGTGGCCGCCCGTCTCGCGCAGCCGCCCGGTGCCCGGGTACAGCGGCGACTCGTGCGTCGACACGTACAGCACCCGCGGGTCGTCGTAGAAGATGTCCTGGGTGCCGTTGCCGTGGTGCACGTCCCAGTCGAGCACTGCCACGCGGTGGCCGGCGGCAGCGAGCTTGGCCGCACCGATCGCGGCGTTGTTGAACAGGCAGAAGCCCATCGCCCGGTCGCGCACGGCGTGGTGCCCGGGCGGGCGGCCGGCGGCGAAGGCCAGGTCGCACTCCCCCGCCTCGAGCGCGTCGATCGCTGCGAGGACCGCGCCCGCGGACCGACGAGCCGTGTCCCACGATCCGGGCGTGGCGATCGTGTCCGGGTCCAGATCGCCCCCGCCCGCCGCGCAGAACCGGTGCACCGCGTCGACGTAGAGCGGATCGTGCGCCAGGGCGAGCTCGGCGGGGTCGGCCTCGACCGCCGGCCGCCACAGGATCGCGTCGTCGAGCTCGGCTGCGGTCAGGCCGGCGAGGGCCGAGTCGAGCCGGCCGCGGTGCTCCGGATGCCAGGCGGGGGTCTCGTGCTCGTCGCGGTCGGCCGCACTGATCACGAGGAGGGGGGACGCCACGAGCCGAGCCTGGCAGATCGCGCCGTCGCTTCACAACGGACCAACGTCCCCAAGCGCGCCGGCCGTCGCGACCATCCGGTCGCGGCGCTCGGCAGGTGCGCCGATACCGTTCCGCGCCATGGTCCCTGCGTTCCTGCACCCGTTCGCCAAGCCGACCCGTGAGCACTTCATCGGGATCGCACGCGGGCGGGGAGCACTCCTGTGGGACGTCGACGGTCGCGAGTACGTCGATGCGATGGCGAGCCTGTGGTACTGCGCCGTCGGGCACGGCCGCCGAGAGATCGGCGAGGCCGTCGCCGCGCAGATCGGCGAGATCGCCGCGTACTCCTGCTTCGACCCGTTCACGAGCCCGGTCGCCGACGAGCTGACCGCGCGGATCGCGGAGCTCACACCGGTCCCCGATGCCCGAATCTTCCTGTGCGGGTCGGGCTCCGAGGCGATCGACACCGCGATGAAGCTGGCCCGCCTGACCCACGTCCTGGCCGGCCATCCCGAGAAGACCCTGATCATCAGCCGGGTGCGCGGCTACCACGGCACCAACCTCGGCGGCACGAGTGCTCAGGGCATCGAACCCAACCGCGTCGGCTACGGGCCGCTGCTGCCCGAGGTGGTGCAGGTCCCGAGCGACGACGTCGAGGCCCTGTCGGTGCTCATGGCCGAGCGGGGCGGCGAGGTCGCCGCCGTCATCACCGAGCCCGTGCAGGGCGCCGGTGGTGTCTTCCCGCCGACCGCCGGCTACCTGGCCGAGCTGCGGCGACTCTGCGACCACCACGGGGCGCTGCTGGTGTTCGACGAGGTGATCACCGGGTTCGGTCGCCTCGGCACCTGGTTCGCCGCCGAGCACTACGGCGTCACCCCCGACCTGACCACCTTCGCCAAGGCCGTCACCTCGGGCTACCAGCCACTCGGCGGGGTCGTGGTCGGCCGAGCGGTCCGCGAGTCCCTCGAGGCCGACCCGTCGTTCTTCCTGCGCCACGGCTACACCTACTCGGGGCACGCCGCGGCCTGCGCCGCCGCCCTGGTCAACCTGCGCATCCTCGACGAGGAGGGTCTGCTGCAGGAGGCCCGGCGCATCGGTGCCCGGCTCGGAGCGGGCCTGCAGGCGCTGGCCAGCGATGGGCTCATCGATCACGCCCGCGGCGAGGTGGCCGTATGGGCCGCCGGGCTGCACCCCCACCACGACGCCACCATCGTGCGGGATCGGCTCCTCGAGCTCGGGGTGATCACCCGCGCCATCGGCACCGACACCTGCACGTTCTGCCCGCCGCTGGTGACCACCGACGAGCAGATCGACCGGATCGTCGACGCCCTCGCGACCGCTCTGGCCACCTGAGACCCCACCTGCGACCCGCCCGGCATCGGGCTCCGGTCCGACGCAGCCGAACGCGCTGTGATCCAATCCCCCACGGAGGTCGCCGCGACCGGGCCGTGACCGACGAGGGGGAGGACCCGCCACATGGCTGACACCGACGCGAGCACGATCGACCTCGGCGGTCGCCGCGCACTCGTGACCGGCGGTGCGAGCGGCATCGGCGCCGGCACCGCCCGCCGGCTCGCCGAGCGCGGCGCCGAGGTCGTCATCGGCGACATCGACGCCGAGGGAGCGGCACGCATCGCGGCCGAGATCGGGGGCACCTCCGCCGTCCTCGACGTCGCCGACCCCGAGGCCTGGGAGCGCGTCGTCGCCCGGCACGGCCCGTTCGACATCGGCTTCCTCAATGCCGGCATCTCGACCCCGCACGCCCGCCCCGAGGGCGAGCTCCCGATCCTCGGGCTCCCCGACGAGGCCTACCGGCGGATCATGTCGATCAACCTCGACGGCGTGGTCTTCGGCGCCCGCGCCCTGCTCCCGCACATGGTCGCCAGCGGCCACGGCGACCTGGTGGCGACGGCCTCGCTCGCCGGCCTCACCCCGATCTGGATGGATCCGGTCTACGGCCTCACCAAGCACGGCGTGGTCGGGTTCGTCCGCTCGCTCGGCGCGGCGATGGAGCAGCACCCCGAACAGCCCGACATCTGCGTGAGCGCGATCTGCCCGGGCTTCGTCGACACCAACATCCTCTCGGCCGAGGCCAAGGACCGGATCACCGGGCTGGGTGTCGGCATCCTCGACCCCACCGACATCGGCGACGTCGTGCTGCGCAGCCTGGCCGAGCGGGTCCAGGGTGCCGAATGGGTGGCGTGGGCCGGGCTCGAGCCGCGACGCTACGAGTGGGCGCCCGCCCTGCCGATCCCGGGCGCCTGAGGACGCGACGATGACCGACCCGACGAGCCACAGCGCCATCGACCGCGGGCCGGTCTGGGATCCGACCGACGCCACGTTCCGGGCCGATCCGTACCCGACCTACGACGCTTTGCGGGCGCTCGATCCCGTGCATCGCACGGCGGTCGGCACCTGGGTGGTGACGCGCTACGAGGACGTGGCCCGCACTCTGCGCAGCCCGGATGTGAGCCGCGACATCGAGGCCAACGCCACGCCACGCGACGACGAGGTCTCGGTACGCCGCCGTGCCCGCCGCGGCTCGGGGGCCAAGACGATCCTCAACCTGGATCCCCCCGACCACACCCGGCTGCGCAAGCTCGTGAGCCAGGCGTTCACGCCGACCGCGATCGAGCGCCTGCGACCGCGCATCGAGCAGATGGTCGACGAGGTCCTCGACCGCGCCGAGGACCGGGGCAGCCTCGAGCTGATCGACGACCTCGCGTTCCCGGTGCCGTTCCAGGTGATCTCCGAGCTCCTCGACATGCCCACCGGTCGGGCCGAGGAGCTGCGCGACTGGAGCCAGGACCTCACCGCCGCGCTCGAGCCCACGGCGAACCTCGAGACCCTCGACGCCGCGGACCGGGCGATCGGCCAGCTCGTCCCGTACCTCCTCGAGGTCATCGAGGCTCGACGGGCGGCACCGGGCGACGACGTGCTCTCGGCGCTCATCGCCGTCGAGGAGGCCGGCGACCGCCTCTCCCCCGCCGAGCTCATCTCGTTCCTGGTCCTGCTGTACGTGGCCGGGCACGAGACCACCGTGAACCTGATCGGCAACGGCGTGCTCGCCCTCCTGCAGCACCCCGACGAGCTGCGCCGCTGGCGTGACGACCCGTCACTCGATGCCACCGCGGTCGACGAGCTGCTGCGCTACGACGGCCCCGTCCAGCACACGGTTCGCGTCGCGATGACGCCGATGACGTTCGCCGGGGCCGGCGACCGGACGATCGTCGTCCAGCCCGGCGAGACGATCCTCACCGTGCTCGGCGCCGCCAACCACGACCCAGCGATGTTCGACGATCCGCACGCCCTGCGCCTCGACCGGCCCAATGCGGCCCGCCACCTGGCGTTCGCGGCCGGGGCCCACTACTGCCTGGGCGCGTCGCTGGCCAAGCTCGAGGCCTCGGTGGCGATCTCACGGCTGATCCGCCGCTTCCCGAACCTGGAGCTGGCCGGGATGCCGGGTTGGCGCGACCGGATCACGATCCGCGGCGTCGACCAGCTCCCCCTGTCGATCCGGTGACGCCGCCCGGTGACGCCGGGCACCGCAGCTGACGTCGCTGACGTCGGTCGCGTCGACGCTCAGGGGCGCTGGAGGAGGTCGACCAGGCTGCTCGTGTCCCAGCGAGCACCCCCACGCTCGACCACCTGGGCGTAGAACTGGTCGACGAGCGCCGTGAGGGGCACCCGGGCGCCGTTGCGGGAGGCCTCGGCGAGCACGATGCCGAGGTCCTTGCGCATCCACTCGACCGCGAAGCCGAACTCGAACTCACCGCGCGCCATGGTCGCGGCGCGGTTGTCCATCTGCCAGCTCTGCGCGGCACCCTTGCCGATCACGGCCACGACCTCGTCGACGTCGAGCCCGGCGTGCTGGGCGAAGTTGACGGCCTCGGCCAAGCCCTGCGCGATGCCGGCGATGCAGATCTGGTTGACCATCTTGGTGAGCTGCCCCGCTCCCGAGGGGCCCAACCGCTCGCAGGCCCGGGCGTAGGCCACGATCACGGCTCGTGCCCGCTCGAAGACCTCGGCATCATCGGCGCCGCACATGACGGTCAGCTGCCCGTTCTCGGCCCCCGCCTGGCCCCCCGAGACCGGAGCATCGACGAACCCGACCCCCACCGCGGCGGTGGCAGCGGCGAGCTCGCGGGCGAGATCGGCCGAGGCCGTGGTGTGGTCGACCAGGATCGATCCGGCACCCAGGCCGGCCAGGGCACCGTCGTCGCCGTACACGACGGATCGGACGTCGTCGTCGTTGCCGACGCACATGAAGACCAGCTCGGCACCCGCCGAGGCCTCACGCGGCGTGGCGACGGCTCGGTGACCGTTGGCGGCCACCCAGGCCTCGGCCCGGGCCGCGGTGCGGGTGTAGACGGTGACGTCGTGGCCGGCGGCGGCAAGGTGACGGGCCATCGGCCCGCCCATCACACCGAGCCCGAGGAACGCGACCGAGGCCATGGAGCGACGCCGCGACTCAGGTGGTCTTCTTGGGCGCCTTGGCGGGCTTGAGCACGCCCTTGGCCAGCGCGTCGTCGAGGTAGGCCTCGGCCTCTTCGGAGGTGACCTTGAGTGCCGGCGAGATCTCGCTGATGAGGTTCACCCGGGCACGCTCGTACATCGTGCGCTCGGCGGCCGAGAGCGACGCGTCGCGGTTGCGGGCGGCGAGGTTCCGGACCACCTCGGCGACCTGGTACACGTCGCCGCTCTTGAGCTTCTCCTGGTGGTTCTTGAACC
>CAYRXQ010000179.1:0-6313 GCA_964428115.1 uncultured Ilumatobacteraceae bacterium | reverse complement strand
CGGCTACTCGCTCGCCGAGGCCGACACCCTGCGCAAGGCCTGCGGCAAGAAGATCCGCGAGCTGATGGCCAAGGAGCGCAACGCGTTCGAGGCCGGCTGCGAGCGCACGGGCTACGGCCGGGCGCTGGGCGAGCAGCTGTTCGACGTGATCGAGCGCTTCGCCGACTACGCGTTCAACAAGAGCCACACCTTCGGCTACGGCCTGGTCACCTATCAGACCGCCTACCTCAAGGCGCACTACCCGGTCGAGTACCTCGCCTGCCTGCTCACGAGCGTCAAGAGCAACCTCGACAAGGCCGCGGTCTACCTGTCCGACGCCCGCTCGATGGGCATCAAGGTGCTCACCCCCGACGTCAACCGGTCGATGACCGACTTCGCCGCGCTCGCCCCCGACGAGCTGCCCCCCGGGGTCACCCTGCCCATCGGGAGCCCCGGGGCGATCACGTTCGGGCTCTCGGCGGTGCGCAACGTCGGCGAGGGCCTCGTCGACCAGCTGCTGGCCGAGCGCGACGCCAACGGGCCGTTCGCCGACTTCCACGACCTCGCCGAGCGCGTCCCCGAGTCGGTGCTCAACAAGCGCACGGTGGAGTCGTTGATCAAGGCCGGGGCCTTCGACGCCATGGGTCATCCGCGCCGTGGTCTGCTGACGGTCTTCGAGCAGATCATCGACACGACGGTGGTGCGTCGCCGCGAGCGCGACCAAGGGGTCATGTCGCTGTTCGGCGACTGGGGCGGCGAGCAGGAAGCCGAGGCGGGCAGCGGGTTCGACGAGCGGATCGAGATCCCCGACATCGAGTTCGACAAGGGCGACCGCCTGCGGGCCGAGAAGGAGATGCTCGGGCTGTACGTCTCGGACCACCCGCTGTTCGGGGTCGAGGCGGCCCTCAAGCGCAAGGTCGAGCACGCGATCGCGGATCTCACCTCGATGGAGGACGGCGCGAGCGTCGTGGTGGGCGGGGTCATCACCAACCTGGCCCGCAAGTTCACCAAGAAGGGCGATCAGATGGCCGTCTTCGTCCTCGAGGACCTCGACGCCTCGATCGAGGTCACCGTGTTCCCGCGCATGCTGGTGGAGCAGGGGCACAAGCTCGAGGACGACGTCATCGTGTCGGTCAAGGGTCGCCTCGATCGCCGCGACGAGTCGCGGTTCGGCCTCGTGGCCCAGCACGTCACCGTGCTCACCGGGCTGGCCGAGGGGCCCGCAGCGCCACTGCGCCTGCGCCTCCCGTCGACCTCGCTCGACGAGCTGCGGATCCAGCGCCTGAAGCGGATCCTGCGCGATCACCCCGGCGACTCGGTGGTCCAACTCGACCTCGGCCAGGGCAAGCTGCTGCGCCTCTCCGACGAGTTCCGGGTCGACATCGACCGTGCCGTGGGTGAGCTGCGGATGGCGTTCGGGCACGAAGCGGTCCTGCTGTGACCGAGCAGTTTCGGCGTTTGGGGATCCAGATGGCAGAATGGGGGCCCCACGGCCCGATCGGAGAGGGGACATGACGCTCGAAGTGGTCACCAACGACGCCAGCGCGCTGACCGACGCCGATCTCGACGAGATGGCGTCGATCGAAGGCGCGTTCGACATCGGCGCGTTGTCGAAGGCCAAGGAGGACTGGGTGCTCGTCACCACGGCCCGGCTCGGCGCGAAGCTGCACGGGTTCACGTTCTCCACCCTCGAGCGCATCGGCGGGACGCCCTGCGTCCTGCTCGGCATGATGAGCGTCCGTCGCAGCTCCAAGCGCGACCAGGTGCTGCGTGGGCTGATGGGCGAGGCCTATCACCGGGCCCTGATGGCGTTCCCCGACGAGGACGTGGTCGTCGGGTCGCGGTTCGTCGACGCCGGCGCACTCGAGGCCTTCAAGGACCTCGACGACGTCACCCCCAGCCCCGGCGTGCGGGCGGTCGGCGAGGAGCGGGCCTGGGGTCGTCGCCTGGCGAAGCGCTTCGACGTCGACGCCGCCTACGACGAGAAGACCTTCGTCGTGGCTCGCAACGGCCAGAGCGGCTTCCTCGACCACGAGACGTCCAAGCCCGAGAAGGTCGACCCGGGTCGAGCCGAGATGTTCGCGGCGGTCCCGCTGGCAGCGGGTGGCGCGATGATCGTCTACGGCTGGACCATGGCCGAGGATCTCGTCAAGCTCGGTCGCCGCTGAGGCGACCATGAGCGAGTTCGCCGACGTCGTCCGACGGCGGCGGATGACCAGGGCGTTCGATCAGCGGCCGGTCGACCCGGACACGCTGCACCACCTCGTCGACCTGGCCGCTCGCGCCCCCAGCGCCGGCAAGACCCAGGGCTGGGACCTGGTGGTCCTCGAGGGTGCCGACACCGCCCGCTTCTGGGACATCACCCTGCCCGTGGCCCGGCGGGGATCGTTCCGCTGGCAGCGGCTGCTCGACGCCCCGGTCCTGGCGCTGCCCTTCGCCGATCCGGCCGCGTACACCGCCCGATATGCCGAGCCCGACAAGGCCCGCTCGGGGCTGGGCGCCTCGGCCGAGGCCTGGCCCGTGCCGTACTGGACCATCGACGCGTCGATGGCCGTGATGACCCTGCTGCTCGCCGCCGAGGACGCCGGGTTGGGGGCGCTGTTCTTCGGCGTGTTCCAGGGGGAGCGGGCGCTCCGTCAGGAGCTCGGCGTGCCGGCCGGACCCGTCCTGCTCGGGGCGGTCGCGCTCGGCCACCGGGCCACCGAGGACGAGGGCGCGGCGGGACGCAGCGCGTCGCGGCCGCGGCGCTCAGCGGCCGAGATCATCCACCGGGGACGGTGGTGAGGCGCTCGAGCGCCCCCGGCGGGAGCTCCTTGCCCGTGTACAGGCGGAAGAAGCCCTCGGCGGTGTCCTGGGGCGCCTGGCAGGCGTAGTCACGGCAGACGTAGGCGAACCCCGGCTGGCGGTCGGCCCACAGCGGCGAGTCGTAGGGCTCGCCCCACGCCAGCACCACGTCGGGGCGCCACACAGCCGTGGCCAGACGGACCAGATCGGGGCGATCCCCGACGATCGCGACCTCGGTGAGGCCGCGCTGGTGCATCTCGACGGCCACGAGGGCGTTCGAGACCGCGGCCGGCGTGGTCGTGATGACCGTGCCGAGCAGCTGGAGGATGCGGTCGGCATGGTTGGCGTAGCGCTGCTCCCCGGTGAGCGCCGCGAGCCGTGCGAGTGCGATGGCCGCGACCGAGTTGGCCGAGGGGGTCGCGTTGTCGAGCAGGTCCTTCTGGCGGGCGACGAGCTCCTCGGCGTCGTCGGCGGTGGTGAAGAGCCCGCCGTGCTCGACGTCCCAGAAGTGGTCGAGCATCGTGTCGGCGGTCTCGATCGCGGCGTGCAGCCAGCGCGCCTGTCCGGTGGTCTCGGCCAACCGGGTGAACGCGTCGACGAGGGCGGCGTGGTCGGCGGCGAGGGCGGCGTGACGGGCCGGGGGACTGCCCTCGGCCTGCCAGCTGCGGAACCATCGTCCGTCGGCGCCGCGCAGCTCGCGCCACAGGAACTCGCCGTTCGCGATCGCCGCCTCGAGCCAGTCGGGGCGCCGCGCGAGCGAGGCGGCCTCGCACAGCGTGCTCAGGAACAGCGCGTTCCACTCGGTGAGGACCTTGTCGTCGATGGCGGGCCGGGGCCGGGCCTGGCGGACCTGGTGGAGCCGTCGGCGAAGGATCTCGATCTGCTGCGGCCGCATCATGGAGCCGCGGGCGTGCTGGCGGTTGGGGATCGATCGACCGTCGAGGTGACCCTCCTCGGTGATGCCCCACCACTCGAGCGCGAGCGGCGCGGCGGCCCCGAGGGCCTCGCGGACCTCCTCGACGGTCCAGGTGTGGAACAGGCCCTCGTGGCCGACGCCGTGCTCGTCGGGGGAGTCGGCATCGACGGCCGAGGAGAAGCCGCCGCCCGGCTGGCGCAGCTCGCGCAGCACGTGGTCGATCGTCTCGGTGGCGACGAGGCGCCAGTGGTCGTTGCCGAACACGGCATAGCCGTGGAGGTAGACCCGGGCGAGGAGGGCCTGGTCGTAGAGCATCTTCTCGAAGTGCGGCACGAGCCACTCGCGGTCGGTCGAGTACCGGGCGAACCCGCCACCGATGTGGTCGTAGATCCCGCCGGCGGCCATCGCGTCGAGCGAGGTGGTGACCACCTGCTTCGCGGCGTCGGACCCCGAGGACATGTACGCCCGCAGCACGAGCTCGAGGTGCATGGTCGACGGGAACTTCGGGGCGCGGCCGAACCCGCCCCAGTCGGCGTCGAAGGCCTTCGCGAGTTGGGGTAGCACGGCGTTCACGGCCGTGAGGTCGGGGACCCCTGCCGCAGGACGGGTGGCCGCCGACTTCTCGAGCTGCTTGACGAGGGTGCTGGCGTTCGACCCGAGCTCGGTGCGCTTGTCACGCCACGCGTCGTCGACCGTGGTGAGCAGCTGCAGGAAGGCCGGCTTGGGGTAGTAGGTGCCACCGAAGAACGGGCGGCCGTCGGGGGCCATGAAGACCGTCATCGGCCAGCCACCCCGGCCGGTGAGGGCCTGCACCGCCTCCATGTAGAGGGCGTCGACGTCGGGACGCTCCTCGCGGTCGACCTTCACGTTGACGAACAGCTCGTTCATGCGGGCCGCGACCTCGGCGTCCTCGAAGCACTCGTGCGCCATCACGTGGCACCAGTGGCAGGCCGAGTAGCCGACCGAGAGCAGGATCGGGACGTCGCGGGTCCGCGCCGCCTCGAAGGCCTCGGGGCCCCAGGGGTACCAGTCGACCGGATTGTCGCGGTGTTGGCGCAGGTACGGGGAGGTCTCGTCGGCAAGCCGGTTCACGGCTCGACCCTACCGAGGCGGCGGCGGGTGCGACCCGGCGGCCCGGGCCGTGACGTCACCCGATCCCTGTCACCCGATCCTGGTCACCCGGCGCGGCTCACTCGGCGGGCGGCAGCAGCGTGAAGGGCACCAGGTGCCACGGGCCGCGGTCGACGCGGCAGTGGGCGAAGATCTGTCCGTAGTCGGGGAACTCGAGCTCGCCGCGCACGAGGCGATAGGTGAACTTGCCCGGGTCGACCGTGAACGGGCTCACGTTGCGGGCGACGTGGTCGTCGGCCCCCTCGACCGGATCCTGCTCGTCGCGGGTGAACACCACCTCGAACACCCCCTGGCCGGCCTCGTCGGCCGAGCAGTAGATCAACGCCACCAGGTGGGGGGTGACGGTGACCGGTGCCGCCGAGGGGGCGGCCATCGAGAACATCGCGCCGGTCAGGTCGAGCCGGGTCGACGGACCCGGTGCCTGGCGCATCTCGAAGTTCTCCACGAACAGAGCCGAGACGACGTGCATGGGACCCGAGGCTACGGGCGACCTCGCAGGGCGCGACGTCCTCGCGTCGCTCTCCCTCGCTCCCGCATGGCGCGCTCAGGCGGACGCGAAGCGGACGCGACGGTTGTGGCGGCCCTTGTTCTCGATCTTGAGGATCCGGAACGGCGCGGCCTCGGCGGTGCTGGCCAGGTGCGTGCCGCCGCAGGCCTGTCGGTCGAGGCCGACGACCTCGATGAGACGGAGCCGACCGTCGTCGGTGGGCGGCGGGGCGACCGCGGCGCTGCGGACCAGACCGGCGGTCGTCGCGGCCTCGGCGGCATCGACGTAGACCGATCGCACCTCGAGACCCCGGTCGATCACGGCGTTCACCGGCGCCTCGAGCGCGCGCAGACGGTCGGTGTCGACGTCGGGGAGGTCGAAGTCCATCCGGCCGGTGCCGTCACCGTTGATCTGTGCCCCGGTGACGAGCGCGCCGGCGAACTCGTGGAACACGAACGCGTTGAGCACGTGGCTCATGGTGTGCAGCGACGCCACGGCAGCCCGGTGGGCCCGGTCGACCCGGACCAGCGCCGGTCCGATCGCGGCGGTCGTCGTCGGATCCTCGAGCAGGTGCCACCAGCCGTCGTCGCCGATCTCGATGCCCGTGACGACGTGCACACCGGACGCGGTCTCGAGGCTGCCCCGATCGGCCACCTGGCCGCCGCCGCCGGGGTGGAAGGCCGAGCGGTCGAGCAGCACCGCCCCCGGTCGGGCTGCGAGGACGGCGGCCTCGTGCTCGTACAGGTCGGGCGCTTCGTGGCACAGGTAGACCGCCATGAAGCGAGCGTACCGGGGGCCAGGAGGCGCAGATCTGGCGACCGGCGCCGGGAGCGGCTAGAACCGGAGCAGACAGATCATCCGTTCGCCCCTTGGAGGAGCCCCCATGCCCATCACCCTGCCCGAACTGCCCTATGCCACCGACGCGCTGGCGCCCTACCTCTCGGCGGAGACCTTCGAGTTCCACTACGGCAAGCACCACCAGGCCTACGTCGACAACCTCAACAAGATGATCGACG
>CAYRXQ010000178.1:0-6314 GCA_964428115.1 uncultured Ilumatobacteraceae bacterium | reverse complement strand
TCCGGCAGCGGTGCGTCGTCGTCAGCAGGCCCGGGACTGCCGACTCCGGCCGAGGTCAGGCATCGGTGCCGACCGGTGCGCTCCCCGTCGGGCTCGAGGAGCTCGACGGCCACGAGCGCGTCGACCACGGAGTCGAAGTCGTCGTCGGTGAGCGTGCCGTCCGTGCGGAGCGAGAACGCCGTCGACCTGAGCACGCAGGCCCACGCCGGGTAGGTGATCCGCGGGTTGAGTCCGTGCAGCGCCGCGTACCACAGCACCTCGGCCTTGTCGCGGCCGATGCCGCGCACCCGCACCCGGGTGTCGGGGTGGGAGTTGGAGCGGTCGCTGCCGACCAGCCAGCCGACGGTGTTGCCGATGCCACTGTTGGTGTGCACGCCGCCCTTGTCGTCATCGGTCACGAAGAACTCGCCGAAGCGGTCGACCGTCGCCCGGTCGAGTCGTCGATTGATCGGGGAGATCCACCAGTCGTTGCGATCGACCATCGCCGCGAAGAAGTCGCTGTGGTGCTCGTCGAGCGCGCCCGACTGTCCCTGGTAGACGAAGCCGGCGATGCCGTGGCTGAGCGCGTGGGTGTACTCGTGCACGACGACGTCGATCTCCGACGCATAGGGCAGCGCGTCGCCGTAGTACATCCGGCAGTCCGACGTCGCACCGGCGTTCGACCAGTCGACGCCGACGCGTACCCAGGCGCGACAGCTCCCGCCGGCGCCGTCGTAGCCGTCGTGCCCGTGGGTGTCGCGGAAGTACTCGTAGACCGTGGTCAGGTGCCCGGCCAGGTCGAGCGCCTCCTGGACGGGCGTGCCGATCGTCTCGACGACCCCGTCGACGGCACGAACGACCACCTCGGCCTCGCTGAGGTCGCTCTCGCCCTCGTCGTCGAGGGCGTTCTTCGCGTCGGAGACGGTCCAGTTCTCCGCGTCCTCGGTCAGACCGGCGCGCAGCAGGACGGTGCCGTCGACGGCGTCGACGAGCACGACGTCGTCGAAGGGGAACGGGCCGGGTGCTCGCACGGTGACCGCCCAGGCCGGAACCGGCGGGTCGGGGGAGGTCGACTCCACAGCCGGGCTGAATGCCACGAGGAGAGGCGCCGACTCTCCCTCGCGGGATCCCTCGTCGAGGGACAGGGCGATCGAAATGGCATCGTCGGGTCCGAGGACCGGATCGGGGAGGTCGGCGTCGGGGACGATGACGCCAGTGATGCCAGCGACCTCGCCGTCGGTGGCGATCCCGATGGCCAGCTCGCCGGCGAACACCGGGAGACCGTCGAGGGTCTGCGCGACTCGGACCACCGTGCCGACCCGCGTCGAGGCCGTGCGGAGCACGTCGAAGCGGGCGTCGGGGTCGGCCACGCCGTAGGCGGTGGCGAACGTGCGGAGGTACTCGAGCGCGGCGGCGGCGGGATCCTCGGCGTCGGGGCGGAATCCCGGTGACACGTAGGTGACGATGTCGCCGACTCCCGTCCACGCGTCGGGCGCGGCGCGCTCCGACTGCGCCAGGGCTCCGATCACCGGTGGAAGAGTCGGATCGTCGGGATCGATCGCGGGGTCCGTGGCATCCGCTGGCTCCGTGGTGCCCGGTGGGGCGGTGGTCGGGTCGACCGCCACCTCTGCCGGTGCCGCCGTGCTGGTGGTGGATGGCTCCCCGGCCCGGTCGCCGGACGCACATCCGGCGAGGACCGCGGCCACCAGGAAGAGTCCTGCGGAGCGCCTCATCCCGGTCGAGGGTAGGCCATCGGTCGGAGACGCCCGGACACCGCTGGCTACGGTGCCCTCGTGACCGTCCCGGACCCCTTGGCATCACCACCGATCGTTTCGGTCGGCACGGTCAAGGGTTCGAATGCTCACGATCACCGCGCAGGCCTGATCGGCGCAGCGATCGCGGTGTGCGCCTGGTCGACCGGCACGGTGCTCGCAAAGGGCATCGACATGGGTGGTCTGGCCATCGGCGCCTACCGGTTCTGGTTCTTCGCCGGGGCGATCGTGCTGTGGATGCGGTGGCGCGGCGAGCCGTTCCGCTGGCGGATCATGCGTGACTCGATGTGGGGCGGCCTGGCCCTCGGCGCCGACATCGCCCTGTTCTTCTCGGCGGTCAAGCTGACGAGCATCGTCAACGCCACGATCATCGGCTCCATGCAGCCGATCGTGGTGGGCGTGATCGCGGCCCGGTTCATGGGTGAGCGGATCCGACCGCGTGATGCGCTCTGGTCGCTCGTCGCGCTGGCGGGCGTGGTCGTGGTGGTCGCGTCGGCCGCGAGCGACGAGACCACCGATGTGCGCGGTGACCTGCTCGCGGCGGCCGCGATGCTGTCGTGGAGCGCGTACTTCATCACCTCGAAGCGCTCGAAGGCCACGATGACCTCCACCGAGTTCACGGCGGGCACCGCGCTGTGGACCGCCGTGATCTGCACCCCGCTCGGGTTCGCGTTCGGTCAGGACATGTCGTGGCCGTCGTGGACCAACTGGGGGCTGCTGCTCGCGATGGCCGTCGGGTCGGGGATCATCGGGCACGCGCTCATGAACTGGTCGCTGGTGCGGATCCCGCTCTGGCTCGGGTCGACCTTCACCCTGCTGATCCCGGTGTTCTCCGCGCTGTTGGCCTGGGTGTTCCTCGGCGAGGCCGTGGCATGGATCCAGTGGGTGGCGATGGCACAGGTGATCGCGGCGCTCGCCATGGTCGTGCGGGGCCAGCAGCCGGCGTCAGCCGCCGATCGGCAGCTCGTCGGCGAGCCGTGACAGCAACGACCAGGCGCTCATCACGTGGCGCTCGCCGGTGGTCCGGGCGCCGATCGAGATGCGCAGCACCGAGCGCCCGTCGAGCACCGTCCGGGTGAACAGCGCCTCCCCGGTGGCATTGGCCCGCTCGACGAGGGCGTCGGTGCGGGCATCGCCGCGCTCGGGGTCGTCGTCGTCGAGTCGGATGCACAGCAGGTTGAGCGGATGCGGGGCGACGATCTCGAAGCGGGGGTCGCGCCGCACCCGGCCAGCCAGCTGCTGGGTCAGGCCCACGTGGCGACGGATCATCTCCTGGAACGACCCGAGCCCGTCGAGGCGGATCGCGAACCACAGCTTGAGTGCCCGGAACCGACGCCCCAGCGGGATCTGCCAGTCGCGCAGGTCGAGGGCCCGGCCCGACTCGGCGGCCGACGAGCGCAGGTACTCCGGGAGGATGCTGAGGGCCCCGAGCAGGCTGCCCCGGTCGGCCGTCCAGTACAGGTCGCAGTCGAAGTTGACGCCCATCCACTTGTGCGGATTGGTGCAGTAGCTGTCGGCGAGCTCGAGGCCCTCGTTGACCCAGGCCAGCTCGGGCGCGAGCGCCGCGATCCCGCTCATCGCGGCGTCGACGTGCAGCCAGACGTCCTCCCGACGGCAGATCTCACCGATCGCCGGGGTCGGGTCGAAGGCCATCGACGAGGTCGTGCCGTGGGTGGCGATCACGATGCAGGGCGTGAGCCCGGCGTCGCGGTCGGCTGCGATCGCGGCGGCGAGCGCCTCGGGCCGCATGGCGAAGGACGCGTCGTGCTCGACGAGGCGCAACCGGTCGGTGCCGATCCCGGCGATCCGCAGCCCCTTCTCGATGCTCGAGTGGGCCTGGGCCGTGGCGTACGCGGTGAGCGTGGTCGTGTCGCCGTTCGCGTTGACCCGGCCGGTCGTGGCGCGGTGGCGGGCCGACAGGATGGCCACCAGCGTGGCCTCGCTGGCGCTGCCCTGGATCACGCCGCCACCGCGGTCGCTCGTGGAGGCGAACCGCTCGGGGAGGTCGAGCAGCTCGCGCATCCAGTCGAGCATCAGTGTCTCGACCTCGGTGGCCGCGGGTGAGGTGGCCCAGCTCATCCCCTGGACCCCGAGGCCGGCGGTCAGGAGCTCGGCGAGGATCGAGGAGTACGAGACGTTCGCCGGGAAGTACGCGAAGAACGAGGGGTGCTGCCAGTGCACCAGGCCGGGCACGATCACCTCGTCGATGTCGCGGCGGACCGCCGACCAGGGCTCGGGTTCGACCGGGGGGTGTTCGGGGAGCGCGGCGCGCACGGCGCCGGGCTCGATGGGGCGGGTGACGGGCAGGCGCTCGATGTCCTCGAGGTGGTCGGCGATCCAGTCGACCAGCTCGCGGCCGTGGGCACGGAACTCCTCGGGGGTCACGGGGCGGACACTACGTTCACGCGATGCGCCCGCACCCCTTCATCGACCCGGATCGCTTCGAGATCCACCGCACCGACGTGCGCGGGTTCGCCCAGGCCTACGTCCGTGAAGGTGTCGGTGGGGTGCCGTTGCTGTGCGTCCACGGGTGGCCCGAGACCAAGCGGATCTTCTGGAAGGTGATCGAGCCGCTGGTGACCGCGGGGTTCGAGGTGATCGTGCCCGATCTGCGCGGCTTCGGCGACAGCGACGTGGCCCCCGACGGGTTCCACGACGTCGCCGCGCACTCGGCCGACCTGTACGCGCTCGTCCACGACGTACTCGGCCACGAGCGGGTGGTCCTGATGGGCGGCGACCTCGGTGGGCCGGTCGTCCAGGACCTGGCGCTGCGCCATCCCGACTGGGTCGACCGGATGGTGCTGTTCAACTCGCCGTTGCCGTTCCTGCGCGAGCGGATGGCCGGGATCGCCGACACCCGTCCGCCGGTCGAGTCCTCCGACTACTTCGTGCGCCAGGGCACCGATCCCGACGGACTGGCCGCCGAGCTGGCGACGCCCGATGCGCGGCGGCGGTACATCGCCACCTTCTACACGAGCCGGTTCTGGGCGCATCCCGGGGCGTTCACCCGACCGCTCGACCCCGAGGCCTCCTCGGGCGGGCAGGCGGTCGTCGACTTCCACGCCGAGCCGTTCGAGGACGCGGCCAAGCTGCGGGCCAGCTTCGGCGGGTACGAGAGCACCTTCGACCCGGCCCGCCGGTCGGGGCCGACGATGCTCGGGCCCAACGACCGGACGCCGACCCTGGTGCTGTTCGGCACCAGCGACCACGTGATGTATCCGGCCTTCGACCGCATGGCCGCCACGGTGTTCAGCCGTCACATCGGCCCGTACCTGCTGCGCGACTGCGGCCACTTCGTGCCCTGGGAGGCCCCGCACGCCCTCGTCAGCGGCACCGAAGCCATCTGCCGCGACCTCCTCCACCGCTGACCCCACCGCCGAGGTGCGTCGGGTCAGGTCGGGTGGGTCGGTGAGCGTGGCTCGGGTGCGTCGGCGGGACGGTCGAGGGTGCGACGGTTGGCCCGGATCCCTACCGAGATGCGCCATGCCATCAGACCGATGCCGAGGAGGATCGCGACGAGCACGGCGGTCTGACCCCAGCCGCCGCGGGCCTCGCTGCCGCATCCCGGCTTGGGCAGCGCGCTCAGGCAGTCGCTGAGGTCGCGGTCCTCGGGGATGAAGTCGTTGACGGTCACCGGGGGCGGCGGCGGATCGTCGGGCCCCACGCCGGCACTCGCCGCCGTCGGCAGCATCGTCACAGCCAGGAGCATCACGATCAGCACCGTCGACGTCACGAGCGTCGCGACCCTCGGGGTGACACGGGCGACGGCGGCTCGGAGCACGAGTCCTGTCTACCATCGGGGGCCTTGGAACCCGATGCCGTCCTCCCGTCCCGTCAGACCGTGCTGGTGGTCGACTTCGGCGCCCAGTACGCCCAGCTGATCGCCCGTCGCGTGCGTGAGCTCGACGTCTACTCCGAGATCGTCCCGCACCGCATCACGGCCGCCGAGGTGGCGGACCGGGCGCCGGCCGCCGTGGTCCTGTCCGGTGGACCGAAGAGCGTGCACGTGGAGGGTGCGCCATGGCTCGATCCGGGGATCTTCGAGCTCGGCGTGCCGATTTTGGGCATCTGCTACGGCGCGCAGCTCATCGCCCACGAGCTCGGCGGCACGGTGGGTCGGGGCAGTCGCGGCGAGTACGGGCGCGCCCGGATGACGCGCTCGGGTGCGTCGTCGCTGCTGCACGCCGACATCCCCGACGAGCACGACGTCTGGATGAGCCACTTCGACGCCATCACCGAGGTGCCCCCCGGGTTCCGGGCGACCGCCTCCACCCCCGATGCGCCCGTCGCGGTGCTCGAGAGCGATGCCCGCCGGATCTGGGGCGTCCAGTTCCATCCCGAGGTGGTCCACTCCCCGCACGGCATGGCTGTGCTGCGCACGTTCCTGCACGACCTCGCCGGCTGCGAGCCGACGTGGAAGATGACCTCGGTGATCGACGAACAGGTCGCCCGCATCCAGTCGCAGGTCGGTGACGGCCGTGCCATCTGCGCCCTGTCGGGCGGCGTCGACTCCTCGGTCGCCGCGGCGCTCGTGCACCGGGCCATCGGGCACCGACTCACCTG
>CAYRXQ010000177.1:827-6373 GCA_964428115.1 uncultured Ilumatobacteraceae bacterium | reverse complement strand
GATCGCCGGTGTCCCGCCGTTCTCCGGCTTCTGGTCGAAGGACGAGATCCTGCTGTTCGCGCTCGGCGAGAGCGTGCCGCTGTACATCGTCGGCATCGTCACGGCGATCCTCACGGCGTTCTACATGACCCGCCAGGTGATCATGGTCTTCTTCGGCGACGCCCGCTGGGAGAGCCGCGCGAACGCCGAGGAGGCCTCCGAGGGCCACGAGGACGAGGCCCACGGCGCACACGGCGAGTTCAAGCCGCACGAGTCGCCGCCGGTCATGCTGCTGCCCCTCGTGGTGCTCGCCGCACTGTCGATCGTCGGCGGCATCATCCAGCTGCCCTCGCTCGGGATCATCCCCAAGGACCTCCAGCACAAGCTCGAGGACTGGCTCCACCCGGTGGTCGAGTTCGCCGAGGCCGAGATCACCGGCACCTGGGCCTACGACAACAAGGTGCTCCTGATCGGCATCGCCATCGCGGCCGGCGTGATCGGCGTCGCACTCGGCTGGCTCGTGTACCAGCGAAAGGCCATCGAGCCCGTCGAGCCGCAGATCCTCGCCGACGGGTGGGGCTACGACCGTGCCGTGAGCGCCTTCATGGGTGGGCCCGGTCGCCGGTTCTTCGATGCGGTCGCGTGGTTCGACCAGAAGATCATCGACGGCGCCGTCAACGGGGCCGCCAAGGTCGTCCAGGGCTCGGCCGGCACCGTCCGCAAGGGCCAGACCGGCTACGTGCGCTCCTACGCCGCGATCATCGGCGTGGGGGTCGTGGCCCTCCTGGCCTGGTTCGTGATCGGACGGGGGATCCTCTGATGGACGGTTCGTTCCCGATCCTGTCGATGCTGGTCGTCGTCCCGGCGGCCGGCGCGCTGCTGGTGTCGGTGCTGCACTCCCGGCGGTCCGAGCTGGTCAAGCTGACGGCGCTGCTCACCTCGGTGCTCACCGGGGCGATGAGCCTCTGGCTGCTGGCCTCGTTCGACACCGCGGATCCCGACTTCCAGTTCGTCTCCAAGCACCCGTGGATCGAGCAGTGGGGCATCTCGTGGCACCTCGGCGTCGACGGGATCTCGCTGTTCCTGGTGGTGCTGACCGGCGTGCTGTTCCCCCTTGCGATCGCGGGCATCGACCCGCACAACGAGGACCCGCGTCGCGACAAGCCCTACCTCGCCTGGATGCTGCTGCTCCAGGCCGGCGTGATGGGGAGCTTCCTCAGCCTCGACCTGTTCCTGTTCTTCATCTGCTTCGAGATCGTGCTCGTGCCGATGTACTTCCTCATCGGGGGCTGGGGGTACGAGGGGCGCGTCTACGCCGCCACCAAGTTCTTCCTGTACACGATGGTCGGTTCGGCCTTCATGCTCGTGGGCATCATCGCCACGGTCTTCATCGCCAAGGCCAACGGCCTCGGGCGGATCACCTTCGACCTGATCGAGCTCGCGGAAGAGGCCGAGTTCGCCGCCTCCACCGGGCGCTGGCTGTTCTTCGCCTTCGCCGTCGCGTTCGCGGTGAAGGTGCCGATCTTCCCGCTGCACACCTGGCTGCCCGACGCCCACACCCAGGCGCCGACGGCGGGCTCGGTGGTGCTGGCAGGTGTGATGCTCAAGCTCGGCACCTACGGCTTCCTGCGGTTCGGCCTGTACCTGTTCCCCGAGGCCGCCCTCTGGAGCCGCAGCCTGTTCCTCACCCTGGCGGTGATCGGCATCCTGTACGGAGCGATCGCCGCCACCATGCAGACCGACCTCAAGCGACTCGTCGCCTACTCGTCGGTGGCCCACCTGGGCTTCATCGTGCTCGGCACCTTCGCGTTCACCTCGCAGGCCATCTCGGGCTCGGTCATGCAGATGGTGAACCACGGTGTGTCCACCGGGGCCCTGTTCCTCCTGGTCGGCATGATCTACGAGCGGCGGCACACCCGCGAGATCTCGGCGCTCAAGGGGCTCCAGGCCGTCGCACCGATCTTCGCCGGGGTGTTCACCCTGGTGATGCTGTCGTCGATCGGCGTCCCGGGGCTCAACGGCTTCGTCGGCGAGTACCTGATCCTGATCGGCTCGTTCCTCACCGCACGTTGGTGGACCGTCGTGGCCGCGACCGGCGTGATCCTGGCGGCCCTCTACCTGCTGTGGGCCTACCAGCGGGTGTTCCACGGTGAGCCCGACGAGGACAACCGGAGCTTCCCCGAACTGCGCCTGCGCGAGGCCGTCGTGCTGCTGCCCTTCGTCGGGATCATCCTGTTCACCGGCATCTACCCCAAGCCCATGCTCGATCGGATCGAGCCGGCGGTGGCCACGCTCATCGCCCACGTCTCGGACAAGACCGACTACGTCGAGCCGCAGCCCGCCGTCGTGGTCCTCGACGAGACCGAGGAGCCCGCGGGCGAGACGACCGAGGAGGGCGACTGATGCCCCTGCAGGAGTTCACCGGGCCCGACGTCGCGTGGTTCGCGCTCAGCCCGATCCTCACGCTGGTGGGTGGTGCGCTCTTCCTGCTCGTGGTGGGGGCGCTCACCCCGACCTGGCCCAAGGGCTGGTACGCGATCGTCACGGCCGTCACCGCCGGCGCTGCCGGCGTGCTCGCCGCCTTCCAGTGGGACGACATCACCGACTCGGGCACCGAGACCCTGGTCGCGAGCGCGCTCGCCTTCGACACGTTCGCCCAGTTGGTGACCATGACGATCTGCATCGCCGTGGTGCTGGTCGCGCTGATCGCGGACGCCGATCTGCGTCGAAGTGGCAACGACGGCCCCGAGATCTACGCACTGCTGCTGGTGGCCGCCACCGGTGGCGTGGTGATGGCCTCGGCCAACGACCTGATCGTGCTCTTCCTCGGCCTCGAGACGCTGTCGCTCGCGCTCTACGTGCTGGCCGCCTCCGAACGTCGTCGCACCGGCAGCCAGGAGGCCGGCATCAAGTACTTCGTGCTCGGCGGCTTCTCCTCGGCGTTCTTCCTCTACGGGATCGCCCTGCTCTACGGCGCGACCGGCTCGACGAACATCTCCCGGATCGTGCGCGGCTTCCAGGACACCGTCACCACCCAGCGCGACGACACCCTGATCCTGGCCGCGATCGCGCTGCTGCTGGTCGGTCTGGCGTTCAAGGTGGCGGCGGTGCCGTTCCACGTCTGGGCCCCCGACGTCTACCAGGGTGCGCCCACGCCGATCACCGCGTTCATGGCCTCGGCCGGCAAGGCGGCGGCGTTCGCCGCGATGCTGCGCGTCCTCGTGGTGGCCCTGCCGTTCCACCGCGACGACTGGCGCCCGGCGATCTGGGTGCTCGCCGTGCTCTCGCTGGTCATCGGCTCGGGCCTGGCCGTGGTGCAGACCGACGTGAAGCGGATGCTCGCGTTCTCCTCGATCAGCCACGCCGGGTTCCTCCTGGTGGGTGTCGAGGCAGCGGGCCACCGCGCCGGTGAGTCCGATCCGGGCTCGGGTGTGCCGTCGGTGCTCGTGTACCTGCTGGCGTACTCGGTGCTCGTCATCGGGTCGTTCGCCGTGGTCACGATCGTCGGACGCGGGCACGCGGGCGACACCTCCCTCGACGCGTTCCGCGGTCTCGGGGCCCGTCGACCGGTGCTCGCGATGTCGCTCACCGTGTTCCTGCTGGCCCAGGCCGGTGTGCCCTTCACGAGCGGCTTCATCGCCAAGTTCGGCGTCATCCAGTCGGCGGTCGAGGAGCGCAGCTACGCGATCGCGGTGATCGCCATGGTGGCGGCGGTGATCGCGGCGTTCCTGTACCTGCGGATCATGGTGAGCATGTGGCTCCAGGTGCCCGAGCACGACGAGCCGATCGAGGAGATCCCGTTCTCGACGGGCCTCGCCGTGGCCCTCGCGGTGGCGTTCACGATCCTCGTCGGGATCATCCCGGGCTGGCTGCTCGACGCCGCCGAGACCGTCAACACCTTCGCCCGCTGAACCGCACCGTCCGACGCCATACCGCTCGACGTCGGGTTCATCCTGCCCTCAGGGCTCCAGGATCACCAGGCCCGTCACGGCGGCCACCGCCTCGAGCAGGTCGGTGAGGTCGCCGCCCACGAGCGACATCCGGTGACCGTGGTCGAGCTCGTCGAGGAGCGGCTCGAGCACGTCAGCACCGCGATCGGGCCGGACCCGGACGGTGCTGCCGTCGCGCCAGGCCGAGATCGGGCCCTCGACCAGGTCGCCGGCCGTCATCACGATCGCGGCCCGTCCATCGCGCAGGACACCGACCCGGGCCAGGGTCACCCGTGGGGCCGAACCCGTCGCCGGTGTCCCGGGCGCAGGCACCGGCCGCTGTGCGCCGGGCGCTCCGCCGCAGTGCCACAGGGTGATCTCCTCGCCGCCGTCCACCCGGGCCAGGTGGCCGAGGAAGGGTGGTGCGCCGGTGGCCGCGACGAGCACGGCATGGAGGGCACTGCCCAGCACGTCGCCCTCGCAGGCGACGGCCAGTCCACGATCGGCCTCCCAGCCGAACGCGGCGCACGCAGCCAGGCCCACCACGGTGCGCTCCTCGGGGCTGCACGCCGCCGCGATCCCACGCCATCCGTGCTTGTGGGCGGTGGTGCGCAGCACCAGCTCCACCCGGATCGCGTCGTCGATGTCGTGGACGGGGATCCGGTCGACGTCGGTGCGGTCGCGGACCATGCGCCGCTTGGCGGCGTCGACCGCGTGCGGTCGGACCGAGCGCGACCGGCGCACCAGGTCGCCGACCGCGACCTCGACGACCTCGAGGCCGAGCGCCCGTGCCGCCGCGGCGGTCGGATCGTCGGCCGGACCGGCCGGACCGACGGGATCGGCGGGATCGCCGGGATCGTCGGGGGGCGGCCCGGCCCCGCTGCCCGGGGGCGGATCCGACAGCCGGTCGGCGATGCGCGCGATCGATCCGCCCTGCACCGCGTGCAGGACACGGCGAGCACGGGCGAAGAGCTCGTCGGGCAGGTCGGTCCGCGGGGCCCGGGGCGGCACACGACCAGGGTCGCCGATCCGGCCGCTCGTGACCAGGGGCGAACGACCCACGGGTGCGGACGTCCGAGGACCCGGGACGAGATGGCCCGCCCGGTAGCAGTCGGGTCGAAACCCTCGGGTCGAGACCCTCGGGTCGAGACCGTGGGGTCCGGGACGTTCAGCTCCGGGACGGTCAGGCGCTGGCGTACGAGGGGTCGCTGCGCTCGGCGGCCGCAGCGGCCTCGGCGGCGTCGGCAGCCTCGCGGCGCTCGGCCATGCGACGAGCGACGCGCTCGCTCTTGGCGAGGCGCTCCATCAGGCGGCCGCGGGCGGCCTCGGCCTCGGCGCTCAAGCCCTCGAGCTGGTCGATCTTCCACTGGCGGAGCACGACGGGCACCAGGATCTGGTCGTGGTGCACGGCGAGGTCGTAGATCCCCGCCCTCGCGATGCGCGCGGCGTGCTGGGCGAACCCGGGGATGCCGAGGCCCGGCATGGCGAACGAGGCGACCTGTCGCTCGACGGCCAGCACCATCGCGTCGGTGTCGACGCCGAGGGCGGCCTCGGCCAGATCGCGGTAGAAGAGCTGGTGCAGGTTCTCGTCGGAGGCGACGCGCATCATCACCTCGTAGCCGGCCGGGTCGCCCATCA
>CAYRXQ010000177.1:0-817 GCA_964428115.1 uncultured Ilumatobacteraceae bacterium | reverse complement strand
CGACCGGTGCGAGATGCGCGTCGCGAGCTCCTGCAGGGCGAGGTAGACGAACCCGTCGTGGAGGCTCGGCGGGTCGGGCGTGATGCCCCCGGACACCTGGGCCATCCGCATCCGCTCGAGCTCGCGCGCATCGACGGCCCGCGTCGTCATGAGGTAGCCGTAGATCGCCATCGAGTGGCGGCCCTCCTCGGCGGTCCAGCGACGGACCCAGGTGCCCCAGGCACCGTCTGCGCCGAACATGCGCTCCACCGTGCGGAAGTAGTACGGGAGGTTGTCCTCGGTCAGGAGGTTCACCATGAGCGCGCTGCGGATCGCATCGTCGATCTGGTGGCCGCCCAGGTCGGCATCGTCGACGGTCCACTCCCGGTCGACGTCGTGGTCGCGGCCACGCGAGTAGGGGACGTGCTCGTGCGGGAACCACTCCTTGGAGGCGGCGAGGTGGCGTTCGAGCAGTGCCTCGGCGGTCGGCTCGAGCTCGGAGAGGATCGCAGCGGTGGAGAGCACGGATCCACCGTACCCCTCCTACCGACCAGTAGGTAGTCGTGCCCCGGATTGCCGGCGCCGACCCTCAGCCCGAGCCCGACTCCACGACCAGTTCGTCGTAGCCGGCCTGCCGGACGGCGCCGAGCACCGCCGCGGCGTGCTCGCGGCTGCGGACCTCGAAGGTCGCGTGCACCCCGGTCTCGCGGACGTGGAGGTCCAGCCCCTCGCGTGCGTGCTCGACCTCGATCAGGTTCGCCCCGGCCTCCGCGAAGGCCATGAGGAACCGGGCCAGGCTGCCCGGCCGGTCGTCGATCCGGGCGAAGACGCCGAGGCG
>CAYRXQ010000176.1:0-6393 GCA_964428115.1 uncultured Ilumatobacteraceae bacterium | reverse complement strand
CGCCTTGCGCGACTTCACCGACCCGGCCAGGTGGATGGCGCCGCCGTAGAGGAGGAGCTTCTCCGTCAGCGTCGTCTTGCCGGCGTCGGGATGGCTGATGATCGCGAAGGTCCGCCGGCGGGCTGCCTCGGCAACGGCCTCGAGCGCGCTCATCGGCACCCGCCCGCGAGGGCGGCAGACGAGGAGCAGGACGCAGAGCCGGGACGCACCGGGTCGAGGCTACCGACGCCTCAGCCGTCGGTGAGCGAGGACTGCCAGGCGGCTTCGATGGCGTCCAGCCGATCGACGGCCACCGCCCGCAGGAGCGCCGAGGTCTCGTTGACGACTCGATTGAGGAGCGCCATGGTCCCGACATGGCTGTCGACCGGTCCGATCGAGCCGGCCTCGAGCACGAACGTCACGTCGGCCACGGCGGCGAGCGGCGACAGCACCCCGTCGGTGAGGGCCGCGACCCAGGCGCCGGCCTGTCGGGCCAGGGTGAGCGTCTCGACCACCCATCGGTCGTAGCGGCGCACGTCGAGGGCGACCACGGTCGCCCGAGCTGCCGGTGCCGTCGCCAGCGACCGGCGCACCGCGATCTCGTTGCCCTCGAGCAGCGCGACCCCAGGCCGCAGGAGTCCGAGGTCGTGGACGAACTGCCAGGCCACGCCGCGCGAGGCGTCGCCCGACAGCACCAGCACCGGGTGGTCGACCGCAGCGAGGCGGGCCACGACGGTCGCGATCCCGGCGGCGTCGACCGCGTCGAGCGTGCCGCGGACGTTCTCGAGCTCGACGGCCCGGTGGCGGGCGGCCGCATCGCCGCCGGACTGTTCCCGGATCCGCTCGGCCGCCGGCCGCAGCCGACGCACGACGTCGCGCTGCACGGCGGCCTGCAGCTCGGTGAAGCCGTCGTACCCGAGCTTGGCGGCCAACCGCACCACGGTGGCGGCGCCGGCGCCGGCCGCCGTCGCCACCTCGGCCACGGTGCCGAAGGCCACGGTCTGGGGCTCGGCCAGCACGACCTCGGCGATCCGACGCTCGGTCACGGTCAGATGATCCCGCTGCGCCTCGATGCGCTCGGTCACCGCGGCAGGACGGGCCACGAGTGGGTCTCCGGCGGTGTCGACCACGTGCCGCACGGTACTGCACGCGTCCGCCAGGGCCCTGCTAGGGTTGGAACATCCGTTCCAGCCTTCGAGGGAGATGAAATGACCGCCACCATCAGTCCGCCGGTGCCCACGACCGTGCCGGTCGTGCCCGTCACCTCGGCGTGGCCGGTCGACCCTCCCACGCTCGACCTCGACGACCCGCGCTTCGTCGCGGCAGCCGGCGCTGCGTCGGGCACGCTCCCCTCCGAGGTCTACGACGCGCTCGTCGCGTTCACCGACCTGGCCGATCGCAGCGGCGCGCTGCTGCTGCGTGGAGCGCCCGTGGGCGACGTCCCCCCCACGCCCCCCTCCCCCACCAGCGCCGGCGGCGCCAACCCGTGGTCGGAGTTCGCCCTGCTCAGCGTCGCCCGGCGCCTCGGTCAGCCCGTCGGCTACCAGCCCGAGCACGGCGGTCGGCTGGTCCAGAACATCGTGCCCACCCAGGAGGGCGCCGCGCTGCAGGTCTCGACCTCCTCGCAGGTCACGCTGATGTTCCACACCGAGACGGCCTTCCACCCGCACCGGCCGCGGTACCTCCTGCTGCTGTGCCTGCGTGGCGATCCCTCGGCGATGACGACGCTCGCCTCGGTGCACGACATCGTGGCCGCGCTCCCCGCCGCGACCGTGGCGACCCTGCGCGAGCCCCGCTTCCGCACCGCCGTCGACGCCAGCTTCCTCGACGGTCGACCGAGCCCGCTCACCGATCCCCGACCGATCCTGGCCGGGACGGCCGAGGAGCCGACCTTCATCTTCGACGAGGACCTCACGACCGGCATCGACGACGAGGCCCAGGCCGCCGTCGAGGCCGTCATCGCAGTGATCCGCGAGGTCCAGGGCGGCGTGGGCCTCGAGGCCGGGGATCTCCTCGTGGTCGACAACAACGTGGCCGTGCACGGCCGCTCGCCGTACGAGCCGCGCTTCGACGGCACCGACCGGTGGCTGCAGCGCACGTTCGTGGTGACCGATCTGTCCCCGAGCGCGACCGACCGGGTCGGTCGCGTGATCACCACGCACTTCGGCGCCTGAGCGACACCGGCTGCGACCACGGCGCCCACCGCGCCGGTGGCGCCCGACGACATACTGATCAGGTGCATCTCCCCCCTCCCCCACGCTGCGCCTTCGCGAGCGACAACGCCGCAGGCGCGCACCCGGCCGTCCTCGACGCGGTCCGCCTCGCCAACGAGGGTCACGAGCTGGCCTACGGCGCCGACCGCTACACCAAGCAGCTCGAGGGCCGCTTCCGCGATCTGTTCGGCGGCGACACCGAGGTGCTCCTCGCGTTCAACGGGACCGGCGCGAACGTCATGGCCCTCGCCACGATGATCCGGCCGGCCGAGTCGGTGGTGTGCACCGACTGGTCGCACATCAACGTCGACGAGACCGGCGCACCCGAGCGGATCCTGGGCGCCAAGCTCCTCGATCTCCCGACGCCCGATGCCAAGCTGCGACCCGAGCAGCTGCTCGAGCTGCGCCACCTGCTCGGCGTCCAGCACCATGCCCAGCCGGGCGTCGTCTCGCTCACCCAGAGCACCGAGCTCGGGACGCTCTACACCCCGGACGAGATCGCTGCGCTGGCCGAGGTCGCCCACTCGATGGACATGCGGGTCCACCTCGACGGCGCGCGACTGGCCAACGCGGTCGCCGCCCTCGGTGGCGACGTGGCGGCGCTGCGCTCCATCACCGTCGACGCCGGGGTCGACGTGGTGACCTTCGGGGGCACCAAGAACGGGCTGCTCGGTGGCGAGGCGGTGGTCTACCTCGATCCCGAGCTGGCCCGCCGAGCCCACTTCGTGCGTAAGCAGGTCGGCCAGCTCCCCTCCAAGATGCGGTTCATCGCCGCACAGTTCCTCGCCCTCCTCGAGGAGGATCGGTGGATCCGGCTGGCCGAGCACGCGAACGCGATGGCCATGCTCCTCCACGATCTGACCCTCGACGTCCCGGGCCTGGTGCACGAGGCGCCACCGCAGGTCAACAGCGTGTTCCCCCTGCTCCCGGCGGCCGCGATCGAACCGCTGCGCGACTGGTGCTTCTTCTGGGACTGGGACGTGCCGCGTCACCAGGTGCGGTGGATGACCGCGTGGGACACCACGACCGAGGACGTCGAGCGGTTCGCGGCCGGCGTCCGAGAAGTCCTTGCAACCTACAATTGACCGAACGATCAGTTGGGGCTAGATTGCCGTCTCGTCGTCCGGGGGTGGACGAGGCGTCGACCACACCTCCGGCGGCATGTACCAGATCGCCGCAACAGGTCAACGTCGCAGGGGGCACGTCCGATGGCAGCAGTGGAGATCGTCATCACTCGGCAGCAGACCGAGGACGACTGGATGAAGCAGGCGGCCTGCAAGGGCCTCACCCACCTCTTCTTCCCCATCGCCGCAGAACGACCCCAGGCGCGAGAGCGCCGAGAAGCCATGGCTCGCCAGGTCTGCACCGAGTGCTCGGTCCAGACGACCTGCCGCTCGTTCGCCCGTGATCACCACGAGTACGGGTTCTGGGGCGGTGAGTCCGAGGACGAGCGTCACGCCGCCGGCTTCCGACTGATCGCGCCGATTGGCGTGCGCGCCCGATCCGCCAGTTGAGCCGTTTCGACGTCGTCGTCGTCGGCAGCGCGAACCTCGACCTGGTCGCCGGCGCCCACCGGATCCCAGCGCCCGGCGAGACCGTCGGCGGCCACGCGTACGCCGAGCACCCGGGCGGCAAGGGCCTCAATCAGGCCGTCGCCGCCGCCCGCTCCGGGGCGCACACCGCGATGATCGGCGCCGTCGGGGCCGACGCCGCCGGCGACCTGCTGGTCGGGGTGATGTCAGAGGACGGGATCGACGCGACGGGCGTCGTCCGACACGACGGCATCCCCACGGGCCGGGCGCTGATCGTGGTCGACGATCGTGCCGAGAACGCGATCGTCGTGGTGCCCGGGGCCAACGCCGAGGTGGCGGTCGACCAGCTGCCGGCGACCTCGGTGCTGCTGCTGCAGTTCGAGGTGCCGATGCCGACCGTGGTGCGCGCCGCACAGCTCGCACGGGAGAACGGCGCGACCGTGGTCGTCAACCCTGCGCCCGGCGCACCGCTCCCCGACGAGCTGATCGCCGCCGCCGACATCGTCGTGCCGAACGAGCACGAGGTCGAGCTCGCCGGTGGCGCCGCGTCGCTGCTGGCCCGTGGCGCCGACGCCGTCGTGGTCACCCGCGGCGCGGCCGGCGCCGACATCGTCACCGCGGCCGGCACCACCCACCAGCCTGCGTTCCCGGTGCAGCCCGTCGACACGACAGCGGCCGGCGACACCTTCTGCGGTGCACTCTGCAGTCGGCTCGCAGCCGGCGACGACCTCCCGACGGCGGTCCGCTGGGCCGCTGCGGCCGCAGCGATCACGACGACGCGGCCCGGTGCCGTGCCCTCGATCCCCCATCGCAGCGAGATCGCCGAGCTGCTCGCCCGACCGACCTGACGCGGCGAACGGCAGCGCCGCGGTGGCGCCAGCGGGTGTCAGTGGGCGTCAGTGACGGACCACGACGGCGGCCCAGCCGTCGCGGGTGAGACGGTCGACCACCTGCATCGGTGCCAGCGCGTCGAGGACGTGCTGGTGGGCGGCGTCGAGCACGCCGGAGATCACGAGCACGCCCGAGGGCGCCGTCACGCGACGGAGGTCGTCGGCCAGGTCGACGAGCGTGGGTGCGAGGATGTTGGCCAGGACCAGGTCGAACGGCCCCTCGACGCGCGCCAGCGGCGTGGTCGATGCCCGGACCTGGCCACCGACGCCGTTGCGCTCGGCGTTCGCCACCGTGGCCTCGACGGCGCCCGGCGAGAGGTCGATCGCCTCCACGTACGGGGCCCCGAAGCGGGCGGCGACGATCCCGAGCACGCCGCTGCCGCAGCCGACGTCGAGCACAGTGGCGTCGGGGTACTGCACGGCGCGCAGCGCGCGCAGGGTCAGCATGGTGGTCGGGTGGTCGCCCAGACCGAAGGAGGCCCCCGGGTCGATGGCCACCACCGTGGTCGTCTCGTCGGCGCCCGGCGGGTGCTCGGCGTCGGGCAGCCAGGAGGGCACCACCACCAGGTCGGGGGTGATCCACGAGGGCACGGCGTGCGCGCGCCACGACTCGGCGACCGTCGCGTCGACCTCGGCCAGATGCCAGCGCCAGCGCGAGGGGAACCCCTCGGCGACCCGGGTGACCACCTCGGGGTCGTCGCCGAGAGAGGTCCACAGCTCGACCAGCGTGTCGGTGGTCCCGCGCACGGCGGCTCCACCGGCCGGATCGCGCTCCTCGATCGCGACCACGCCCAGGGCCCACAGCACGTCGGAGGCCAGCTCCGCCTCGGCGGCCGGCACGGTGACGACGAGCGCGATCATCCGTCGATCCGACGGAGCTCGTCGCGGAACCGTCGGCAGCGGGCCACATAGGAGTGGACCCCGACCTCGATGTCGCGGGTCCGGGCCCGACCGGGCTTGATCACTGCGGGCGACCCGACGGCCAGCGCCCCACTCGGCACCTCGAGGTCGTAGAGCACCACCGAGTTGGCCGCCACGATCGCCCCGGTGCGCACGACGCTGCGGTGCAGCACCATGGCGGCGTTGCCGACCATCGAGCCCGACTCGATGGTGCAGCCCTCGAGGTGGACCAGGTGGCCGATCACGCACTCGTCGCCCACCACCGTGGGGTCGACGGGCGTGGTGTGCAGCACGCAGTTGTCCTGGATGCTGGTCCGCGCTCCGATGCTGATGTGGCCGTCGTCGCCCCGCAGCACCGCGCCCGGCCAGATCGAGCTCTCGGCGCCGATGCGGACGTCGCCGATGATCACGGCGTCGGGGTGGACGTAGGCCTCGGGGTGGATCTGCGGCACGAGCGGGCCGAGCGCGTAGACGGGCACGGTCCGGACGGTACCGGACCCCGACCCGCGGCACGATGCCGAGCCGACCACCGACGCGGGGTCGGGCCCACGGTCTCGGCCCTGCGCCGATGGGATTCAGTGGCCGCGGACGGTACGGTTGCGCACCATGTCCCGCAGGATCGACATCGAGCTCACGAGTTCGCAGCCCGACGGCAACTGGACCTGGCGCGCCGCGGGCGCGAAGGCGCCCAAGGGTGTGCTCGACGGCGGGCTCCTCCCGCCGGACAGCTCCGTCGGCGATCTGCTCAAGGTCGAGGTCGAGCAGGAGATCGACGGCATCACGGTGCTCTCGGTGGTCCAGGGTCGCGCCCAGGCCGAGCGCGCCGACGTGATCGAACTGCTCCCGAGCGAGCGGTCCTTCGAGCCCGTGATCCAGCAG
>CAYRXQ010000175.1:0-6455 GCA_964428115.1 uncultured Ilumatobacteraceae bacterium | reverse complement strand
AATCCTTCGTGGGCGAGCCCCTCGGCGAGCGCCGAGGCGTTCTTGACGACCTGGTGCGCGTAGTCGCGGAACGACGGGTCGGCCGCCTCGCGGAAGGCCACGGCCTTCCCGGCGATCACGTGCTCGAGCGGGCCGCCCTGCCAGCCGGGGAACACCGCCTTGTCGATCTTGGCGGCGTGCTCGGCGGTGCTCAGGATGCAGCCGCCACGCGGGCCGCGCAGGGTCTTGTGGGTGGTGAAGGTGACCACGTCGGAGTACGGGACCGGGTTGGGGTGGGCGCCACCGGCGACGAGCCCGGCGAGGTGGGCGATGTCGAACAGCAGCAGCGCTCCGACCTCGTCGGCGATCGCCCGGAAGGGTTCCGGGTCGAGCCGACGCGGATAGCTGGTGGTCCCGGCCACGATCATCTTCGGCCGGTGCTCGAGGGCGAGGTCGCGCACCCGGTCCATGTCGATGCGCTCCTCGGCACCCACCCCGTAGGAGACGAAGTGGTAGAGGAGGCCGCTCGCGTTGACCGGTGACCCGTGGGTCAGGTGGCCGCCGTGGTCGAGGCTGAGGCCGAGCACGGTGTCACCCGGGTCGAGGAGCGCCTGGTACACGCACATGTTGGCGTTGGCACCCGAGTGCGGCTGGACGTTGGCGTGCTCGGCGCCGAACAGGGCCTTGACCCGCTCGATGGCCAGCGACTCGATGTCGTCGATGACCGCGTTGCCGCCGTAGTAGCGCTTGCCGGGATAGCCCTCGGCGTACTTGTTGGTCAGGACCGACCCGACGGCACGCATCACCGCCGGCGAGGTGAAGTTCTCGCTCGCGATGAGCTGCAGCCCGGTGATCTGACGCTCGTACTCGTGTGCGAGCAGCGCCTCGACCTCGAGGTCGGGATCGGTGTCGGAGGGAAAGGGCATGGTCAGAACTGCTCCTCGAGCTCGGCGAGTTGGGCGACGCGACGGGCGTGGCGCCCACCGTCGAACGGGGTGGTCAGGAACGTGTCGACGATCTCCTCCGCGAGCCCGATGCCGACGACCCGGGCACCGATCGAGAGGACGTTCGCGTCGTTGTGGGCCCGAGCCATGCGGGCGGTGTAGAGCTCGTTGCACAGGGCGGCCCGCACGCCGCGCACCTTGTTGGCGGCCAGCTGCTCGCCCTGACCGCTGCCGCCGATCACGATGCCGAGCTCGGCACCGCCGTCGCGGACCGTGCGCCCGACCGCCGCGCAGAACGCCGGGTAGTCGACGCTCTCGGTGGAGTCGGTGCCGTGGTCGAGCACCTCGTGCCCGCGGGCCCGCAACAGCTCCACGAGGTGCTGCTTGAGCTCGTAGCCGGCGTGGTCGGATCCGATCGCGACGCGTGACATCCCGGCCGAGTGTAGGAGCCGGGCAGGGTCGGGGCCCTGTCCCGATCCGAACTCGCGCCACCTCGATCCCTAGCCTGCGCCACCATGTCGAACCCCCGGTCGATCGACCCCCGCACCCCCGTCATCATCGGCGTCGGGCAGTACCTCCACCGAGCAGACGATCTCGACGCCGCGCTCGAGCCTGCGGCACTCATGGAGCGGGCGACCCGGGCTGCGATCGACGACGCCGGGCTCGACGCGCTCGCGAGCGTCGACTCGGTGCGCGTCGTCGGCCTGCTGTCGTGGAAGTACCCCGACCCGGCACGCGTCGTCGCCGACCGCCTCGGGTGGTCGCCGAGGGAGACGGCGGTCACGACGATGGGCGGCAACTCGCCCCAGTCGCTGGTCAACGCCACCTCGAAGCAGATCCTCGCCGGCGAGCTCGACGTGGTGGTGCTCACCGGCGGCGAGGCGTCGCGCAGCCGGAACAAGGCCCGCAAGGCCGGCGTGGACCTCGACTGGACCCCGCTCCCCGACCCGGCGCCGACACCCGTCGTGCTCGGCTCGGTGCTCGAGATGAACATGCAGGCCGAGATCGACCGCGGCGTCTACTACCCCGTGCAGGTCTACCCGATGTTCGAGACCGCGATCCGGGCAGCGTCGGGGGCGACCCCCGAGGAGCACCTGGTGCGCGTCAGCGAGATGTGGGCGCGGTTCAGCGCCGTCGCCGCCGACAACCCGCATGCGTGGATCCGCGATGCACGGTCGGCCGAGGAGCTGCGCACGCCGGGCCCCGACAACCGCATGAACGGGCTGCCGTACCCCAAGACCATGAACTCGAACAACGACGTCGACATGGGCGCGACCGTCGTGATGTGCTCGGCCGAGGCCGCCGAGCGGCTGGCGGTGCCGCGCGATCGATGGGTGTTCCCACACAGCGGCGCCGACTGCCACGAGCACCCCTTCGTGTCGAACCGAGACACCTTCGCCCGCACGCCGGCCATCGAGCTGGGCGGGCGACGGGCACTCGAGCTCGCCGGGGTGGGCATCGACGACATCGCGGTGATCGACCTCTACTCCTGCTTCCCCTCCGCGGTGCAGCTCGGCGCCCGGTCGCTGGGCCTCGACCCGTACGACGCCGGCCGGCAGCTCACACGCACCGGTGGCCTGGCCTTCGCCGGCGGGCCCTGGAACAACTACGTGATGCACGCGATCGCCACCGTGGTCCAGGACCTGCGGGCGCAGCCCGAGGAGCTGGGGCTCGTTTGGGCCAACGGCGGCTACGCCACCAAGCACGCCTTCGGTGTGTACGGCACGCAACCGCCCGCCGAGGGCTTCCGCCACGCCTACCCACAGGACGAGATCGATGCGCTCCCCCGTCGCGAGCTGGCGCTGCCCGGCGAGGCCGCCGGTCCGGCCACCATCGAGGCCTACACCGTGATGCACGACCGCGACGGCGCACCCGAGCTGGCGATCAGCACCTGCCTGCTCGCGGACGGGCGACGAGCCTGGGGGCTGTCCCAGGCCGGCGAGGTCACCGAGGCGCTCTGCACCGGCGAGTGGGTCGGGGTCGAGGTCACCCTGTCCGAGGCCGGCGACCTGCTGCTCGGCTGACGGGTCAGCCCACCTCAGTCCCGGCCAGGGCGCCCTGGTCGGGGCAGCCCGCCAGGAACGCCTCGGTGGCCGGCACCTCGGCCTCCACCACCAGGCTCGGGTCCTGGGGGACCGGCGGCAGGGCCGCGACCACGGCCTCGGCGGCGGTGGTCACCAATGCGTCGAGCTCCGGCGGCCAGCTGACGGGCAGGACGGGCTCGGAGGGATCGCGCGCCGCGAGCGCGGCCAACCAGCCCTCGGCGAGCATCGTCAGGTCGGCCTCGGTGGCACCTGCGGCGAGCAGCTCCTGCAGCACCCCCTCGGCGCGACGGGCCGTGGGCCCGAGGAAGTCCTCGGCCACCAGCTCGCGCTCGGCGGCGAGCTCGTCGGGCTCCGACGGCCAGTTCGTGAGCAGCTCGTCGACCGCGCCGACGACCACCGGTGCGGCGGCCACCTCGAGAGCCGCAGCGGTCGCGGGATCGCCGAACGACCACGCCACCGCGACCACCTGGAACGAGCCGGCGAAGCGGCTCCAGGCGCGACAGACGACCTCCTCGCTGTCGAGCCCGGGCACGCCCACCTCGGGCACGGTCGGCGGTGCCGGTGTGCTCCCCGTGGTGACCTCGACCTCGACCTCGGGATCGACGGTCTCGGGAGCTGTCGACGCGGCGGTCTCCTCGGGCGCGCCGGCCGTCGGCTCCGTGGCCGGCACGGTGGACGATGCCTCGACGGACTCCGTGCCGCCGGCTGACGGCGCGTCGTCGGAGGAGCAGCCCACGAGGGCGAGGCCGAGGACGACGGCCGCGAACAGGGCAGCGCCAGGGCGCGACGGGGGGATCATGGCGTGGCGCGGCATCCCCCGCATCGTCGCACGCGTCCTACGATGCCCGCCGTCATGAGCTCCACCGTGATCCCCGCAGCCGAGCGTCCGGCCATCATCCTCGACTGCGATCCCGGTCACGACGACGCCGTCGCGATCGTCGTGGCCGCACGATGGTGCGAGGTGCTCGGGATCACGACCGTGGCCGGGAACGCCCCGCTCGAGCGCACGACGCACAACGCGCTCGTGATGCGCGACCTGGTGGGGCTCGACACAGCGGTCCACGCCGGCGCGGCGCGGCCGCTGGTGGCCCCACCGATGCACGCCTCGTACGTGCACGGCGAGAGCGGCCTCGACGGTGCCGACCTCCCGGCGCCGACCCGGACGCTCGACGGCACCGACGCGGTCGGGTTCATCATCGACACCTGCCGTCGCCACGAGGGCTGCTGGCTGGTGCCGATCGGCCCGCTCACCAACATCGCCCTGGCCCTGCGCGCCGCACCCGACATCGCCGATCGGATCGCCGGGATCTCGGTGATGGGCGGGGGAACGTTCGGGAACCGCACCTCGGTGGCCGAGTTCAACATCTGGGCCGATCCCGAGGCCGCCGCCATCGTCCTCGACGTGGCCGCCGCCCACGGCACGCGGCTCGTGCTGGCAGGCCTCGACCTCACGCACCGGTTCCAGGCCACCCCCGACCGCATCGCCGAGGTCCGGGCGCTCCCGGGCCGGCTCGCGGCGGTGTTGGCCGACCTGTTCGACTTCTTCTCGGCCGGCTACGTGGCCCGCCACGACGACCTCCTCGGGGCGGCGGTCCACGACCCGCTCGCGGTGCTCGCGGTCACGCACCCCGATCTGTTCCAACGCGAACGACGTCACGTGGCGGTGGAGCTGCGGGGGGAGCTGACCCGCGGGATGACCGTGATCGACCGCCGCACGCTCGTCGACCGGCCGGCCGCCAACTGCGAGCTGCTGACCGACCTCGACGCGGACCGGGCCTGGGCGCTGGTGGTGGCCGCGGTCGCCGCCGCCCCGTCCGACACCTGAGCCGGTCGGCGCGCCTCGTACGGTGACGCGCCATGCGCGCCGCCGTGATGACCGACTGGCACCTCCGCATCGACGAGCTCCCCGATCCGGAGCCGGGACCGGGTCAGGTGCTCACCCGGGTCCGAGCGTGCGGCATCTGCGGGAGCGACCTGCACATGCTCCGCCACGGTGCCGAGATGCGCGAGCTGAGCGCACGCATGCAGCGCGAGTCCGACGAGGCCGGCGACTCCGTCGGCGACGAGACGCCCCGCCCGATCTCGTTCGAGCCCGAGACGCCGACCGTCATGGGCCACGAGTTCTGCTGCGAGGTGGTCGACGTCGGGCCTGGGGTCGATGCCGGCCGGATCGGCGAGCTCGTCGTCAGCATGCCGATCACGTTCGACGCCGACGGCATCCACACCGTCGGCTACTCCAACCGCTACCCGGGCGGGTACGGCGAGCTGATGGTGCTCAACGACGCACTCGCGCTGCCGGTGCCCAACGGGCTGACGCCCACCCTGGCGGCGCTCACCGAACCGTTCGCCGTCGGTGTGCACGCCGTGGCCAAGAGCCGCATCGCAATCGGTGACGCCGCGATCGTCATCGGCCTCGGACCCGTCGGGCTGGCCTGTGTCGCCGACCTGAAGCGCCGCGGGATCGGACCGGTGATCGGTGCCGACTTGTCGCCGGCCCGACGTCACCTCGCCCAGGTGCTCGGCGCGGACGAGGTCGTCGATCCGCGCGAGACGAGCCCGATGGCCGTCTGGCGCCGCATCGCCGGGACGCGACCGCTCGTCATCTTCGAAGCCGTGGGCGTACCCGGGATGATCCACCAGACCATGCGGATGGCACCGCGCGACGCGCGCCTCCTGGTCGTGGGCGTCTGCATGCAGGCCGATCACATCCAGCCCATGCTCGGCATCGGCAAGGAGCTCTCGATCCAGTTCGCACTCGGGTACACCCCCGAGGAGTTCGCCGACTCCCTGCGCTCCATCGCCGAGGGCGAGGTCGACCTGGCACCGCTGATCACGGGCACCGTCGACGTGGACGGCGTCCCCGGTGCGTTCACCGACCTCGGCGACCCCGAGCAGCACGCCAAGATCATCGTCGAACCGACCGGGTCGTAGTCTCCCCGGCGTGGACGACACGTTCCCGCGCCAATACGCACGCACCCGACGGTTCACCCTCGGCGCCCCCCGAGACCTCACCGTGTCGCCCGACGGCGCGCGGGTCGCGTTCCTGCGCAGCACGCACGGCGAGGATCCGGTCAACCGGCTGTGGGTCCTCGACGTGGCGAGCGGCGAGGAGCGCCTCGTCGCCGACCCGGCGAGGCTGCTCGACCCCGACCACCTGACCAACCTCCCCCCCGAGGAGCTGGCCCGACGCGAGCGCGCCCGGGAGGCAGGCGAGGGCATCACCGCCTACGCCACCGACGCCGCGGTCACGGTGGCGGCCTTCGCACTCGGCGGGCGACTGATGGTGGCCGGGCTGCTCTCGGGTCAGGCTCGCCCGCTCGAGGTGGCCGGGCCGGTGTTCGACCCGCGCCCCGACCCCCAGGCCCGGCGGGTCGCCTACGTCAGCGGTCGCATGCTGTGCCTGGCCGAGCTCGACGGGTCGTGGCGCATCGTGGCCGGCGGCGAGCTCGACGACCCCGACACCATCGCGTGGGGCAGCGCCGACTTC
>CAYRXQ010000174.1:0-6459 GCA_964428115.1 uncultured Ilumatobacteraceae bacterium | reverse complement strand
AGTCGCTGGTCCACACGCGCCGGGTTCGACGCAGGATCTCGTGGTCGATGCGGGCGCCGCCCGAGGAGCAGCTCTCGATCTCGACGTGCGGGAAGGCTGTGCCGAGGTCGTCGAGGAGGCGGTAGAGGGCGAGGGTCTGGGCGTGCGTGCCCGCTGCGCCGTCGGCACCGCTGCCCTGGACGTGGTCGCGGTTCATGTCCCACTTCACGTAGGCGATGTCGTGATCGCGTAGCAGGGCGTGGAGTTGCGCCGAGACGTGGTCGTACGCGCCCGGGTTCGCGAGGTCGAGCACGAGCTGGTGTCGGCCGAGCACCGGCTCGTAGCCCGGGGTCGTGAGGGCCCACTCGGGGTGGGCGCGGAACAGGTCGCTGTCGGGGTTCACCATCTCGGGCTCCACCCAGATGCCGAACTCCATGCCGAGCGAGCGAACGTGGTCGATCAGCGCGGCGAGGCCGTCGGGGTAGACCTCGGGCGACACCCACCAGTCGCCCAGGCCGCGGGTGTCGTCGCGGCGGCTGCCGAACCACCCGTCGTCGAGGACGAAGCGCTCGATCCCGAGCGCTGCCGCGGCGCTCGCCAGCGCGCGCAGGCGGTCGGTCCGGTGGTCGAAGTAGACCGCCTCCCAGGTGTTGAGCGTGACCGGGCGCGGTCGCGTCGGGTGGCCCGGTCGGGCACGCAGGTGTCGGTGGAACCCCCACGACGCCGGGGTGAGACCGTGGGCGGCGTGCACCGCGACGATCTCGGGGGTCCGGTACGACGCGCCGGGTTCGAGGACGACCTCGCCGGGGTGCAGCAGCTCGCCACCCTGCACGTAGCGACGTCCGTCGGGCAGTCGCTCGGCGAGCAGCACGTGGTTGCCGCTCCACGCGACGTGGACGCCGTGCACCTCGCCCGACCACTCGCCGAAGCCGGGCGTGCCGGCGAACAGCAGCGGTGGGTACTCGTGGGAGGTCCGGCCACGGCGGTTCTCGACGGTGTGCGCGCCGCTCGGCCAGGCGACGCGCTGCTGGTGGAGCTCGCGGGTCCAGCGCCCGGTGAACGTGAGCAGCTCGCCGGCGGCCTCGGGCAGCGGGAGCGTGACGGTCAGCTCGTGCTGGACGACGAGCGCATGGCCCAGCCCGATGGTGGTCACCAGTCGGAGGTGGGCGACCGGGTCGACCGCGTGCACGACCAGACGCGCACCGCCCCGATCGCCGACCCCGTCGGCTGCCGGCGACAGCTCCTCGAGCTCGTGGTGATCGGGTGCGAAGCGCGGCGCCCAGTCGCGGCCGCCGCGACGCCGTCCGGCCAGCCCCGGGCGTGCCGTGGCGGCGGTGCCGTGCTCGGGGAGGGTGGCGAGTGGCGCGATCTGGTCGAGCGCGCCGTGGACGATCGGCAGCTGCAGGGCGGGCGCGATCGATGTGAGGTCGAACGGTTGGCCCTCGCCGACCAGCGGCGATCCCCAGTGCACGATCACCGGCGCGCCCGTGCCGAGGTCGACCACCACGTCGACCGGGCGGTGGTGGCTGCCGCCGCGGAGGTGCACGACGGTCATGTCCTGCGCCTCAGCCCTTGTTGGCGCCGAGCGTGAGCCCGCTGATGAACTGCTTCTGCAGCATCAGGTACACGAGCAGCGTGGGCAGCGCGATCATGATCGAGGCCGCCGCGATGAGGTTGTAGTTGGAGGCGTACTGGCCGTTGAGCACGGCGATCGACGACGTGATCGGCCGTTCGCTGCCCTGGTTGAGCAGCACGGCACCCCAGAAGAAGTCGTTGTAGAGCCAGGTGAACTGCAGCGTCGCGAGGGCGGCCAGGGCGGGGCGGGTGAGCGGCAGGATCACCTCGAAGAACTGCCGCGGGATCGACGCACCGTCGATGGCTGCGGCCTCACCGAGCTCCTTGGGGATCGTCTTCATGTAGTTCGCCAGCACGAAGGTGCAGAACCCCGACTGGAACGCGATGTGGATCAGGATCACGCCGATCTTGGTGCCGAGGAGGCTGCCGGTGTTGGTGTCGCTGAGCAGATCGGGCAGCGGTACCCGCTTGTAGATCTGGAACAGCGGCTGGAAGATCACCTGCTGGGGCATGAGGTTGCCGGCGGTGAACAGCACCAGGAACGCGATGTTGAACCGCCAGCTGAACCGCGTGCAGGCGAAGGCCAGCATGCTCGAGAACAACAGGACGAAGAAGATCGCCGGGATCACGATGAACGCGGTCTTGCCGAAGTGGTTGCCGATCTCGCCGACCGACCAGGCCCGGCGATAGTTGTCGAGGGTCAACGTCTCGGGCATCGAGAACACGCCGTTGACCAGCGTGTCGCGTTCGAAGTACCGGAACGAGGAGTAGATCGCGGCCGCGATCGGCACCAACCACACCAGCGCGACGGTGATGAGGAAGACGTGCAGCACGATCCGGCCGCGGCGCGAGTAGCTCACCCCGGTCTGACCCACGATCGTGAGGCCCGACGACCCGCCCGCGGTCGCGGTGCCGGCGCGCACCGCAGGACCCTCGGCGGTCTCGGCCGGATCGACGACCGCCGTCATCGGTTCTCCTCCCGGAAGTTGTTGATCACGTACCAGATGATGAACCCGAGGCACAGCACGAGCAGGACGACGCCGTAGGCCGACCCGATGCCGACGCGACCACCGCCCTCGCCCACGAGGCTGCTCGTGACCAGGGTGCCCATCACCTCGGTCCCGCGGGGCTCGTTGAGCGCCGCCACGATGTCGTAGGCACGCAGCGCCTCGATCACGGTGATCACGGCGACGACCACGTTGATGGGCTTGAGCGCCGGGAACACGACCGACCAGAAGCCCTGCCACTCGTTGCACCCGTCGATCGCTGCGGCCTCGCGCAACGCCGGATCGACGGCCTTCAGGCCCGCCAGGTACAGGACCATGATGTAGCCGATGTGCCGCCAGGCCATGGCGATGAGCAGGGCGGCGAAGTTGCGCGACAGGCCGAGCGGGAAGTCGAGGAACGGGAACTGAATCTCGAAGAGCTTGGTCTGGTCGCCGACGAAGTCGACCGGCGGCCCGGGCCACATGATGTTCAGCAGTCCCGCATCGCGGGAGAACATGACGGCCTTCCAGATGAAGCCCACCACGGCCAGCGAAAGCACCACCGGGTAGTAGTAGATGCTCTGGTAGATCCGTGTGCCGCGGATGTTCTTGTCGAGCAGGTAGGCGAACAGGATCCCGACCGCCGAGCAGACCGTGAGGAACACGATCAACACCATGTTGTTGAACAGCGCCGGGAACAGTCGGGTGTCGAAGATCGTGAAGATCTCCCAGTAGTTCCGGAAGCCGACCGGTTCGATGTCGGACAGCGGCGTCAGGTTGTCCCACTTGGTGAACGACAGCGCGACGGTGGACAGCGCCGGGATCCACACCAGCACGATGTGGAGCGTGGCGGGGATGCCCACGAACAGTGCGAGCCAGGCGCGGTCACGACCGGTCAGGGTTTGGAAACGCCGCCGGCGGCGCCCTGTGGAGGGCGCCGCCGGTGCGGGGGTCTGGATCGCCATGTCAGCCGACCTCGCCGTGCGACCGAGCGGTCACTCGAACGTGTAGGTCCCCTTCTGCTCCTCGATGGTCGCGAGGATCGTGTCGACCTTGGTCGGATCGGCGAGGAAGTCGGCGAGGCCGACGCCGACGACGTTGGCCGCGAAGTCGGGATCGGTGTCACGGTCGAGGAACTGGGCGATGTAGGTCGCCGAACCGACGAGCTCGGCGGCCTTCTGCTGGCGGACGGAGTACCCGCTGGTGTCGGCACCGTCGTTGGCCGCGACGACCGAGGAGACCACCGACATGTAGGCGTTGATCGATGCCGGGGCACCGAGCCCGCTCAGGAGGGCCTTGGCGCCCACTTCGTTGGTCGGCGACGCCGCCATCATGAACCCGTCGATGGGTGCCTCGATGGCGTCCTGCCCGTGGGCCGGATCGATCGCCGGGAAGGCGAAGAAGTCGATGTCGTCGAGGATCTCCTGCTGCGTGGCCGGGTCGAAGTTGTCGGTGACGAAGGTGCCGAGCAGGTACATGCCGGCCTCCTTGTTGCCGAGCGCCGTGGCGGCGTCCTGCCAGGTCCGGCCGTTGGGGTCGGGCTGGTAGAACGGGAGGATCTCCTCCCACGCTGCGAACACGGCCTTGACCTGGTCGCTGGTCCAGTCCTCCTGGCCGCCCATGAGCGACACGTGGAAGTCGTACCCGTTGACGCGCAGGTTGAGCATGTCGAACATGCCCATCTGCGGCCAGCGGCCGTCGTTGGCCGCGGCGAGCGGGGTGACCCCGTCGGCCTCCATCTGCGAGCAGAGCGCCAGGAACTCCTCCCAGGTGGTGGGGATCTCGTAGCCGTTCTCCTCGAACAGGCTCTTCCGGTAGTGGACCGCCCAGGGGTAGAAGTAGAAGGGCACGAAGTACTGCTTGCCGTCGAGACCAGTCGAGGCGTTCTTGAACCCCTCGCTCATGCCCTCGAGGCCGGCCCACACGTCGGAGATGTCGCTCACCACACCGCGGGTCGCGAAGGCCCGCATGCGGTAGCCGGCGAACCAGCACATCACGTCGTCGGGCTGCTGGATGTAGGTGTTGAAGTTCTCCTGGTACGTGTTGTGGTCGACGGTGTTGATCGTCGTCTCCACACCGGTCGCCGCGACGGCGGCGGCGATGGCCGCACGCGGCTGCTCGTCGGAGTAGTTCGACCCGAAGGTCACCGTGCCGACGTCGGCCCCGCCGCCGTCGGTCTCCTCGGGCGCCTCGGTGCCTGCCGGCGCCGTCGTCGCACTCGAACCCGACTCCTCGTCGTCGCCGCACGCTGCCAGCAGCGCCCCGGCGCCGACCACGCCGGCACCGGTCATGGCGATGAACGAGCGGCGCCCGAACAGCGGGATCCCGACCTCGGACGGGCTCGGTGAACGCTCAGCCTTGCCAACCATCTCTCCCCCTCAGGTGATGTCGTTCCCTCGGAACGATGTTCTGGCCCCCGACGTGCTGTCGGTCGCCGATGGGATCGACGATGGCACGCCATCGGAAGTTCGTCAAGAGTTTCCGCGCACAAACTCACACGTTCCAACATCGGCCTCGACGGCGCTCCCAGGCCAGAACTGCACCTCCCTCGGCGATCCGGCGCGTCGATTCCTGCTCAATGCGATCGACCTGCGCGGCCATCATGTTCGATTTTGTTGACTTCTGACCCGTGCTGGTGCACGCTGTCGCCATGGCGTCCGGAGGGGGTCGCACGCTGGCGCAGCAGCGGCACGAGGTGATCGTCGGCGAGCTCCGGCGGCGCGGCGCGGCGCGCGTCTCCGACCTCGCCGAGTTGCTCGGGGTGAGCGACATGACGATCCGCCGCGACCTCGACAGCCTCCACGAGGACGGGCTGGTCATCAAGGTCCACGGCGGCGCGACGCTGCCCGACCAGCCGAGCTCCTACGAGCCCGGGTTCACCGCGAAGTCGATGCGCAACGTCGACGAGAAGTCGGCCATCGCGCTCGCGGCGCGTGACAAGGTGCGACCCGGCGCCGCGATCGGCCTCACCGCCGGCACCACCACCCATCGGCTCGCCATGGAGCTCGAGGACGTCGGCGACCTCACGGTGGTCACCAACTCGATCCGCATCGCCGATCTGCTCACGCAGACCCCGCGCCCCGGGCGGACCGTGGTCCTCACCGGCGGCACCCGCACGCCGAGCGACGCACTCGTCGGGCCGATCGCAGTGCAGGCGCTCGGGTCGTTGCACCTCGACCTGGTGTTCATGGGCGTGCACGGCATGAGCGAACGGGCCGGGTTCACCACCCCCAACCTCGACGAGGCCGCCACGAACCGCGCGTTCGCCACCGCCGCCGATCGATTGGTCGTGCTCGCCGATCACACCAAGTGGGACGTCACCGGGCTGTCATCGATCGCCCACCTCGACGAGGCGAGTACGGTCATCTCCGATCCGGCACTCCCGCAGCGGGCGGTCGACACGCTCACCGAGCTGGGAGTGCGGGTCGTGATCGCCGGCGGCGATGCCCGACGCGCCACCGACCGAATCCCGAGGGGAGCCTGATGGCCACTGTCACGTTCGCGAGCGCCACCCGCATCTATCCGGGGCTGGCGCGGCCCGCCGTCGACTCGCTCGATCTCGAGATCGCCGACGGTGAGTTCCTCGTGCTCGTCGGCCCCTCGGGCTGCGGCAAGTCGACCACCCTGCGGATGCTGGCCGGGCTGGAGCCCATCGACGCCGGGTCGGTGTCGATCGGCGACCAGGACGTCACGATGGTCCCACCCAAGGACCGTGACATCGCCATGGTCTTCCAGTCGTATGCGCTCTACCCCCACATGACGGTGGCCGAGAACATCGGGTTCCACCTCAAGATCAAGAAGGTGCCCAAGCCCGAGCGCGCCGAGCGCGTCCGGGAGGCAGCCCGCATCCTCGACCTCGAGGACTACCTCGACCGCAAGCCGGCCAAGCTCTCGGGCGGGCAGCGCCAGCGCGTCGCCA
>CAYRXQ010000173.1:0-6469 GCA_964428115.1 uncultured Ilumatobacteraceae bacterium | reverse complement strand
CTGGCAGTGGCGGGCGGATCATCAGGGCGAACCCCCCGGGCTGCCGGAGAACGGGCACTTCGCAGTGTCGGTCATGACGTTCCTTTCGTGGTGCGGGTGGCGCGGGTGGCGCTGGTGGCGGTGCGGGAGGTGGCGGTGCGGGAGGTAGCGGTGCGGGAGGTGGTCGCGCTGGCGGCAGTGGTCGCCGACCGGCACGCAGGACATCGACCCCAGTAGACGACCTCGGCTTCGTCGATCTCGTAGCCGTGGTGGTCGGCGGGCGTGAGGCAGGGGGCGTGGCCGACGGCGCAGTCGATGTCCACCACCGTGCCGCAGGCCCGGCAGACCAGGTGGTGGTGGTTGTCGCCGGCACGGTCCTCGTAGCGCGCCGGGGACCCGATGGGCTGGATGCGTCGGACGAGCCCCTGGTCGACCAGGGCGCCGAGGGCGTCGTAGACGGCCTGGCGGGAGATCGCACCGATCTCGGTGCGGGCGGCATCGGCCACGGTCTCGACCGTCGCGTGCGGTCGCGTCGCGACCGCTCGCAGGACGGCGAGGCGTTGTGCCGTCACCTGCAGCCCGTGGCTGCGGAGGAGTTCGGCGTGGCCGGTGGACATGACGATCACCCTAGACCGAATCTGGACAGAGTCAAGAGTTGGAATGAGTAGAAACATCCGATCGATCCGATCGCGGTGGTCGATCGGGCCGCGCCGCTCATGGCAGACGATGGATCACCAGCGGCATCGACGGCCCCCAGCCGCGCTCCGCGAGGAGCGCTGCGGACACGGTGATGGTCCACCCGGTGCGCATGGTCGTGGCGCACAGCAGCACCGGCCCGTCGGGGAGCGACACGTCGGCACGCAGCCCGATCGCGCGCTCGAGGTGGGCCACGACCGGCGCGCTCGAGGAGTCGCCCGGCGGCGCGTCACCGGTCCACGTGAACGCCTCGACCATCGGGAGCGTGCCGACCCGGACGAGATGGTCGGCCAGTGCCCTGTTCGCCTCGCCCTCGGCGCCGGGTGCCGGCGCCGGGACCACGACGGCGGGCCGGGTCCACGATCGGGACCAGCGGGTCAGCATCTCGACCGCGCCATCGAGCAGGGAGTCGGGAACGGTGCGAAGCCCGCCGCGCCCCAGCTCGGCGAGCTCGTCGACCCAGGCGGCGTCGTCGGCGAACGCGACGGCCCGGCCCGGCACGAGCCCGGTGATCTGGCCCTTGCGGCCGACGCCGGCGGGCCACCGCTTGCGCGGCTCGATCTCGTGGTCCTCGCCGCGCAGGTATCGCTGAGCCGCCAGCAGCCGCTCACGGCTCGGGCGCTGACCCGGGGGCGGCACCTCGCCCGTGCACACCGAGCAGCGCCCGCACGGTGTGGGGTCGGGATCGTCGAGTGCCTGCTGGAGGAACTGCATGAGACACCCCGCCCCGTGCGCGTAGGCGCGCATGAGGTCGGCCTCGGCCCGACGCGTCGTCGCGAGCGCGTCCCACTTCGCGTCGTCGTGGTGGTAGGGCTCGCCGGTCGCCCGCCAGGTGGTGCCCTGCTTGGTGACCACTCCCTCGACGGCGAGGATCTTGAGCAGGCCGTCGAGCCGGCCCCGCCGGATGCCGGTCCGCCCCTCGAGCGTCACGAGCGACATCGACTCCTCGGCGAGCTCGTCGAGCACCCGCTGGACGTGGTCGGGGTCGGGTATGGTTGCCGTGGCGAAGTACTCCCAGATCCGCTCGTCGGCCTCGGACGACAGCAGCACGGCGTCGGCGTGCGATACGGCCCGCCCGGCGCGCCCCACCTGCTGGTAGTAGGCGACCGGTGTGGAGGGGGAGCCGACGTGGAGACAGAAGCCGAGGTCGGGCTTGTCGTAGCCCATGCCGAGTGCCGAGGTGGCGACGACCGCCTTCACCCGGTTGTGGCGCAGGTCGTCCTCGACGCGCTCGCGCGACTCGGCGTCGAGCTGGCCGGTGTAGGCAGGGGTGTCGAAGCCGCAGCTGCGCAGGAATCCGGCCAGCCGTTCGGCCTCGGCCACCGTGAGCACGTACACGATCCCCGAGCCGGGGAGCTCGTGGAGCGCATCCGCGACCCACGCGTACCGCTCGAGGGGCGACAGGCCGGGCACCACCGACAGGCGCAGTGAGGTGCGGGCGAGCGTGCCGCGGAAGGTGACGGCGTCGGCGCCGAGCTGGGTGCCGATGTCGTCGGTGACCCGTCGGTTCGCCGTGGCGGTGGTCGCGAGCACCGCCGCGGTCGGGGTCGTGAGCAGCGCCCGCGCCAAGCGCTGGTAGTCGGGCCGGAAATCGAAGCCCCAGTCGCTGATGCAGTGCGCCTCGTCGATGACGACCAGGCCGACGCGCGCCATGAGCTCGTCGAGGCGGGCGGCGAAGCGCTGGTTGCCGAGGCGCTCGGGCGACACCAGCAGCACGTCGAGGGCGTCGGCGTCGAGGTCGGCGAAGACGCCGTCCCACGCGTCGAGGTTGGTGCTGTTGACGGTGGCGGCACGCAGCCCGGCGCGCTCGGCGGCGGTCACCTGATCGCGCATCAGCGCCAGCAGTGGGGAGATCACGAGCGTCGGGCCCGCGCCCGCGGAGCGCAGCGCGGTGGTCGCGGCCCAGTAGACGGCCGACTTGCCCCACCCGGTGGCCTGCACCACGAGCACCCGTGCGGCGGGTCGAAGAATCGCCTCGACGGAGTCGACCTGGTCTGGCCGCGGCTCAGCGCCATCGCCGGCCAGCCGGAGGAGCACGGCCCGCAACGCCGCCTCGGCCATCGCCCGGCCGTCGTCGGTGGGCTGGTCGGTGGGGCTGTCCATGGATGCCGACCCTACGACAGGGGTGTGACGCGCCGTCAGGGGCGACCCGCGGCGACCGAGAGGCGTCGCAGCATCGGGGTGCGCTTCGACTGATGTTCCTCCATCCGGGCGAGCACGTCGTCGAGGAAGCGGATCGTCTCGGGGATGAACGGCCCCTTGTTGAGCATCACGCACTCGGCTCGGCTCGACCAGGCCGCGTCGGTGACCTCGGCGCGGGTCGGGGAGCCGGTCTTGGCGAGCGACTCGAGCACCTGGGTGGCCCAGATGACCGGGACGTGGGCGGCCTCGCAGAGCCACAGGATCTCCTCCTGGACCTCGGCGAGACGCTCGTAGCCCAGCTCCACGGCCAGGTCGCCGCGGGCGACCATCACGGCGGCCGGTGGTCGGCGCAGGGCGCGCAGCAGCATCTCGGGCAGCCGCTCGAAGGCGCGTCGGTGCTCGATCTTGAGGATGAGCCCGACGTGGGTCGCGCCCCGCCGGTCGAGCTCGTCGTGGAGCCGCTCGACGTCGTCGGGTCCACCCACGTACGAGAGCGCGATCAGGTCGGCGAACTCGACCGCCACGTCGAGCGCGGCGAGGTCGTCGACCCCGAGGGCGGGCACCGGGAGCTCGACGTCGGGAAGGTTGATGCCCTTCTCCGCCCGCAGCTTGGCCCTGTCGGGGCGGAGCACGCGCAGCGTGAGCCGGCCCGGGGAGACGCGCTCGACCACCGTCTCGATCCGGCCGTCGTCGAGGAGCACCCGGTCGCCGGGCCCGGTGGCGGCGAACAGCTCGGGCACGTCGACGCTGACGGTTGCCGGCTCGAGGAGGGTGCCGTCGTCGGTCCGCACGGCGCCGTGACCGGGACGGCCCCCGAGCTCGAGGAGCAGCAGGTCGCCGCTCCCCAGCTCGATCACCCCCTCGGTGGACGGCAGTGTGCCGATGGCGCCGCGGGCCTCGACGTGCCCGTCGCGCGAGCGGATGAGCTGCAGCCCGGGCACCAGGTAGGCGGTGCGGTCGCTCGTCACCTCGATCACGTCGTGGTCGACCGCGACGACCTCGGCCACCCGTCGACGACCTCGCGCGTCGCGCAGCTCGAGGTCGTCGCCGATCTGTGCGCCGACGAGCAGTTCGGCGTCGACGGGGACGGTCACCGGGTCGGCCAGGCAGGCCTCCGCGCCGGGCCGGCTCGTGAGGCGCCAGCGGGATCGGCGCGTGACCCGCCCATAGGCATCCCGGGTGGGACGGATCCGCACCACGGGTGGTCCGGGCGCGATCTCGCCGGTGCGCAGCTTCGGCCCGGCGAGGTCGAACGTGATCGTGACGCGGATGCCGTGGTGCGCTTCGGCGGCTCGGACGTGCCGGGCCATGGCACGCCAGGCATCGGGATCGTCGTGGGCGCCGTTGATCCGGGCCACGGTCATCCCGGCAGCGACATAGGAGTCGATCAGTTCCGGGTCGAGGGCCGCCTCGCTCGGCAGGGTGACCATCACCCGGGTCGCCCGGCCGAGTGGCTCGGTCCCGAGGGCTGCGACGGCGTGATCGCGCAGGAGCGCACGGCCCTCGAGCGCCGTCGGACCGCGTCGACCGAGGTCGTCGGGCAGCGTCGACGACAGGGGCCCGATCTGGTCCGGTCCGGTGTCGGGGCACCCTGCGGAGCGCTCGACGTCGGCGGCGAGCCGAGCGAGCACGGCATCGAGGGTGGCGAGGATGTGCGCCTCGGCGCGCCCGAGGCTGCTGAGGCCCCGCTCGGCCAGTTCCAGCTGCGAGTCGCGCAGATCGACGTCGCGCAGGGCGAGGTAGTGCACGAGGTTGCGCGCGCTCGGACGCATCTCCTCGGGCAGTTGCTCGATGTCGCGCAGACCGCGCAATTCGGCCTCGGTCGCAGCGCTGCGAACTGCGAGCAGTCGGTGCAGGAGCAGGGCCGTCTCGCAGGGGGTCGGTTCGTCGGCCACGGGTGCCGGTGCCGGTGCGTCGGGCATCGCCGGCAGTCTCCCCGGAGATGGTGGACAACAGGTAGCGCGTCGGTGAAACCTCGGTTCGGTGCTGCTCGGCCTGATGGGCGTGCGCGCCCTGCACTGAGGGTCGCGTCGAGGGTGCCAGCTGGTGGGCTGGATGCCGTCGACGCACCCCGCTCGACCGTCGTTCGTGGTCAGGCACCGTCCAGGTCGGCGAGCGCGTCGAGGATCGCGGTTGCCGCCGGTCGTCGGTCGGGGCCGGGCGGGAGCCAGATCCGGGCGATGCGACCGGTGCGGTCGACGACCAGGTCGGCCCCGAGCTGTCGGGTGTCCTCGGTGGGAGTCCGTAGCCGCCGCCCACGCCCGAGCAGCCGGGCGTAGAGCGCGAGGGTGCCGGGCGACCACACGCGCCGGAGCGAGCCACGTCGTGCCCCGACGGCGTGGTAGAGGTTCCGCTCCACGTCGGCCACGATCGGCCCGTCGAGGCCGAGGTGTGCCCGGTACGCGTCGAGGCGCATGGGATCGTCGGTGAAGGTGACGACGACGAGCAGCGCGTCGTGGTGGGCGGAGCCGGCGAGGTGGTCGCGCACGGCGACCACGTGTTCTTGGCAGGGCAGTCAAGCCAGGTGTCGGTGCAGCACCAGGACGAGCGGTCGTCCGAGGTGCTCGGCGAATCGCCATGGCCGACCTTCGTGGTCGACGAGGGTGACGTCGGGGAGCAGGTCACCCTCTCCGACCACGGACCGCGGGCTGCTCATCCCAGGTCCTCGAGCGCCCCGTCGACGCCGCGGTGGCACGTGGGGTCGGCGCCGGTCATCGTCCACCCCGAGCGATCCGGAACCGGACCGGAGGCCAGCCCCAGGTGAGGTGGACGTCGACGGCCGTCCGATCGGCACGATGTCCGAGCGCATCGAGGCGCGTGTGGAGGGCACCGAGGACCACCACGTCGATCACCACGATCGCGACTGCGCCCACTCCGAACTCCATGGCCAGGTCGAGTGCGGTGCCGCTCCACCCGGCGGCGAGCGCCACGGCGACGAGCGCCGTGCCCGTGACGCCGGTGGCGACGATGAGGAGGGCCCGTCGCACGGTGGTCGCTCGCAGGCTCCACGCGACCGCACCGCCGAACCAGAGCGCGGCGCCGAGCTCGAGTGCGAGCGTGGTGGGGCCGTCATCGACGTCCCATCGCTCGACCGCGATCGCCGAGAGCAGCGCCAGCGTCAGACCGATCACGGCGAGGACGGGCGGCAGGACGCGCGCGAGCGTCGACGCTGGACGTCGCAGGGGTGCGAGCGGGACCTTCGACAAGGTGGCGCCGACTCGGCCGTCGGTCGCATCGGGTTCGTCGGTCACGTCGGCGAGGTCCGAGTGATGCTCGTGGCGCGCCTGTCCGCCGCCGCCGGCCCGCGTCGGAACGATCCGTACCGCCCACCGCAACCACGCCCAGCGGTCATCGGTCGTCGTTCGCACGGCGACACGCTACGGATGTTGCTGGGATGCTCGAGCGCATCGACACCGCGCGCCCGGCCCGCCGGAGATGGTGACGGGTCAGGTCACCACCGCTGGTCGACGGTTCGGAGCATGGCTCGAGTCGCAACCAGGTGCTGTCCAGGTGGTCTGGCGGTGGTCGTCGAGGGTGATGGACCATCCGTTTTCGTGGATGAGTCGGTGGTGTCGGGTGCAGACCGGCACCAGGTTCGGTAGGTCGGTGGTGCCGCCCTGTTCCCAGGGGGTGATGTGGTGGATCTGGCAGT
>CAYRXQ010000172.1:0-6487 GCA_964428115.1 uncultured Ilumatobacteraceae bacterium | reverse complement strand
CTCGTCGAGCCGTCGGGCGATGGCGTCGACGGTCGGGGTCGCGGTGGTGCCGCTGAAGGTCCGACGCGCCTCGACGGCCAGTGCGCGCGCCTGGTCGACCAGCGCGGTCACGACGGCTCCCCGGCCACGGACCCACGGATGCGCTCGCGCAGCTGCGCGATCCGCCGCAGCTCGGCTTCGGCGTCGCGTCGGCGACGAGCGGTGTCGGTCTCGTCGGCCGCCGCGGCCTGCTGTGCCGCGGCGAGCGCCTCGCTCGTCGAGCGGTGCAGCTCCTCGGCTCGGGCGGTGTAGTGGTCGCGGAGCTGGCGTTGGACGCGTCGCAGGGTGTCGCGGGCGTCCTTGCCCATCCGGAACGAGACCTCGTCGGTGTAGCGACGCACCGAGTTGCGGGCCTGGACCCGTCGCTGTGCGAGCTGTCGCTGCTTCTCGTCGCGCAGGCTCTTGCGGCCCATGAGCAGCCCGATGCCGATCGCGACCGGTCCGAGGGTGAGGCCCACGAGCGAGCCGACGGCGGTGAACATCAGCACCCCCGAGTACGACCCGCGCAGCACCGACATCCCCTGGCCGAACACCGACATCTGCTGGCCCTCGACCTCGGGCGCGTCACCGATGCCCTCGATCACCTCGGTGGGTGTCCGCACGTCGAGCTCGGCGAGCAGCCGTTCGCCGTCGATGTCGAAGTGGGCGGCCACCTCACCGCTGAGGTGGGTGGCCCGATCCGACAGGTACCGGTAGTTGGTGACCACCTCGTAGGAGATCCGCTGCACCAGCCACGGCTCGAACTCGGCCCACGCCTCGGCAGGGTCTGCGGCCTCGATCGCCGCGTCGGCATCCGCCAGCACCCGGCGGATCCGCTCGCGCAAGTCGTGGTCGACGTCGCTCGACAGATCCGCGAACCCGTCGTTGAGCGTCGTGCTCCAGCGGGCCGAGCGCTGCTTGAGCTCGTCGGCGCGGGCGCGGGCCCGCTCGAGCCGGGCGATCACGTCCCGGGCGCGCTCGGGGTCGTCGGTGGTCGCGATGACGGCGGCGAACTGCGCGTCGAGCTGCTCGCAGACCGCGACGAGCTCGTCGACGACGCGTGCTGCCAGTCGGTCCCGGCTGGCGGCGACCACGTCGTCGAGGAGCAACCGCACGAGCGCCGGGAATCCGGACTCGGTGTTGACCTGCCGGTCGCTGCGTCGCAGCGCCTCGTGTCGCAGTGCCGATGAGACCGTCAGCACGGGCGTGCCCGGGAGGATCCTGGCGAGATGCGTGCGGTCGAGCTCGGCCACGGTGCGCCAGGCCGGGTAGAGGTCGATCTTGGTCACGACCCCGATCACGTGCTCGCACAGCTCGTGGGCACGGCGGAGGAACTCGGCCTCGGTGGCGGTGAGCTCCTGCGAGGCGTCGGTGACGAAGATCGCCGCGTCGGCCAACGAGAGCGCCCCGAGGGCTGCGGTCGCATGCGCGGAGCCGAGGCCGCCCACGCCCGGGGTGTCGATCAGGACCAGCCCCGATCGCAGCAGCTCCCGCTCGAGCTCGATCTCCACCCCCTCGACGCGCCAGTCGGGATCGGCGTGGAGGGCCATCGCGTGCCCGCGGACCGCGTCGAGCCCGATCGGACGTCGTTCGGCTTCGGCGCTCTCGACCGGCTGTCCGGTCGTCGGGTCGACCCGTCGCACCACGACCGAGGCGCCACCCGAGCCGTGGCGCAGCGCCGTGGGGACGGCGGTTGCGACGTCGTCGTCCACGGGGCAGACGTCTGCGCCGACCAGCGCGTTGACCAACGAGCTCTTGCCCTGCTTGAACTCGCCGACCACCACGACCCGGATCCCGTCGCGGGCCACCAGCTCGCGGACGCGCTCGACGCGCTCGACGAGGTCGTCACGGCCGTAGGCGACGCAGGCCGTGGTCGTGAGATCGATCAGGGCCTGGAGGCCCTCCGGACCGGGCGGTCGCGGTCCTGTGCCCGCGCCCGGTGCCGCCGACCTGCCCCCGGCCGCCGGGGGTGGAGCCGTCACGTGTGGTCAGCCCATCGGGTCCATGTCGCTGACGTCCTTGGCGACGTCGCCGTCGTCGTACTCGGGTGACGGGACGGGTTCGATCCGCACCGGCTCCTCCTCGACGATCGGCGGCTCGTCGGGTGCCGTGTACCCGGGAGCCGGCTCCGGCGGCGCCTCGTACCCCGGTGCCTCGTAGCCGGGTGCCTCGTACCCCGGTGGCTGGTCGTCGCGGATCGGTTCGACGCCGGGTCGGGCCCCCGGATCGCCGGGCGCCACCTCGTCGACGGGGTAGGTCGTCGGTGGAGTGGCCTCGCCGTTGCCGTAGCCGGGTGGTTGGTCGTCGGGGGTGCGGTCGATGCCCGGTCGGGTCTCGGGGTCGAGGGGTGCCACTTCGTCGACGGGGTAGGTGGTGGGCGGCGTCGGCTCACCCTCGCCGTACCCGGGCGGCTCGGTGTACGGCGGTTGTTCGGTCACCGGTGGCTCGGTGTAGGGCGGTTGTTCGGTCACCGGTGGTTCGGTGTAGGGCGGTTGTTCGGTCACGGGCGGTTCGGTGTAGGGCGGTTGCTCGCCGAGGGGTGGCTCGGTGTACGGCGGCTCCCCGGTGACGGGCGGATCCTGGTACGACGGCTCGCCGATCGGGGCCTCCTCGACGGGCGGCTCCTCGGCGACTGGCGGCTCGAGCGGGGTCGGCTCTTCCATGTCCATGGCACCGGCGGCGTCGCCGACCTCGTCGAGATCGACCGGGCGCTCCTCGTATCCCCCGTGCTCGACGATCTGCTGCACGATCGTCACGTCGTCGACGTAGACCTGACAGGTCACGTACGAGATGTGGTGCTCCACCGTCTCGAGCGGTGTCTGCGTCGGCGGCGGCGTCGCTGGCGGACGCGGGATCGCCGTCCCGTCTGCGTCGCCGGTCGGACCCTCGATCTGGCGGATGCTGGCCATCACCGGGCCGGGGAGATCCAACGATGCCGCCGTCTGCACCACGACCGCGCCGATGTCCACCTCACGCAGGTCGACATCGGTGACGCCCTTGGCGACGAGGAAGTCGGTGGGACTCTTCGCGTACTCCGCCGCCGCGGCCCGGTCCGTGAGGAGGCTCGCCACGATCGATCGCAGCAGGTCGGTCACATCATCGATCATCGAACGCTCCTCGTGGTGCCGGTGGAGAAAGTGAACCACCAATCAACGCCCGTGACCAGAGGCACCCCCGCCGCCGTACGGTGCCGGACACCGTCCGCCGCACGGTGTCAGACACCGTCGGAAGCGGTGTCGGTGATGACGACCTGGCGTGTGGCGCGGACGAGGCCGGCGGGGATCGAGGTGTCGTCGGCGAGCAGTCGGGCGAGCGGCTCGCGCTTGGACGCACCGGAGACGATCCACACGATGCAACGGGCACGGTCGAGCACCGGCAGGGTGAGCGTCATCCGGCGGTGCCCGCGGTAGGGCTCGGTCACGGCCACGAGCCGGTCGCGTTCGTCGAGCACTGCGTCACCGGGCACGAGTGAGGCGGTGTGGCCGTCGTCGCCGAGGCCGAGGTGGACGACGTCGAACGCGTCGGGCAGCGTGCGTGCGTAGGCATCTGCCGCCGAGCGCAGCGAGTCGACGTCGTCGGGGTCGGGCACGTCGACCGGCATCGGGTGCAGCACGGCCGCCACGCGGTCGGTGAGGTGGTCGCGCAGTTGCTCGAGGTTGCGGGCCGCATCGCCCTGCGGTGCGACGCGTTCGTCGACCTGGTGGACGTCGATGCGTTCCCATGGCAACGGATGGTCGGCCAGCATCTCGAAGACCCGCCAGGGGGTGGAGCCACCGCTGAGCGCGATGGCCGCACGCGGTCGGGCCGACAGGGCCTGCTCGAGCTCGGCTGCGAGCCGCTCCGCGGCGATGGCTGCGAGCTGCTCGGCGCCGGCGACCACGAGGACCTCGCGGGCCGGTCGGGACTCCTCGGGTTCGCTCACTCCGCCGGGTCCGTCCGGGACGCGGTGCCCAGCGGATGGTGCCAGTGGTCGTCGTCGAGCATGACGTCGGCCTCGGGCGGGCCCCAGGTGCCCCGCTCGTACCGGTACACCGGCCCCGGGTCGTCGAGGACGGGCTGCACGATCTTCCAGGCCGTCTCGACGCTGTCCTCACGGGCGAACCGTCGGGCGTTCCCGTCGAGCGCATCGCCGAGCAGGCGCTCGTAGGCCTCGCTGCGGGGGCCGAGGCTGGTCGCGAAGTCGACGCCGAGGTCGACCGACTCGCTCACCAGGTCGGGCCCGGGCTGCTTGGCCTGGACCGTCATTGTCACGCCGTCATCTGCGCCCAGCCGGAACCGCAGCACGTTGGCGTGTGGCTGGGGCAGGTCGGGATCGGCGAACAGCATCCGCGGTGGATGCTTCAGCTCGACGAGCGCTTCGATCGCCGACTCGGCGAGTCCCTTGCCGGCGCGCACGTAGAACGGCACGCCCGACCAGCGCCAGGAATCGAGCTCGAAGCGGCACGCGATGAACGTCTCGACCGTGGAGTCGGCCGGGACGCCCTCCTCGTCGAGGTAGCCGACGTACTGCCCGCGCACCACCGTGGCGGGGTCGAGCGGTCGGATCGCCCGCATCAGCTTCACGATCTCGTCGCGCAGCGCGTCGGCGTCGGGGCTGACCGGTGGTTCCATGGCCAGGAGTGCGATCACCTGCAGGAGGTGGTTCTGCACCACGTCGCGCAGCGCGCCGACGCTCTCGTAGAACGAGCCGCGGCCGTCGACGCCGAACGACTCGGCCATCGTGATCTGGACGTGGTCGATGTAGTTGCGGTTCCAGATCGGCTCGAGGAATGCGTTCGCGAAGCGGAACACCAGCAGCGCCTCCACCGACTCTTTCCCGAGGTAATGGTCGATGCGGAAGATGTCGCGCTCGTCGAAGTGGCGGTGCAGGAGCTCGTTCAACTCGCGCGCGCTCTCGAGGTCGCGGCCGAACGGCTTCTCCACCACGATCCGCGAGCTGCGGTGCAGCCCGACACCGGCGAGGCTCTCGGTGACGGTGGGGAACAGCGCGGGCGGGATCGCGAGGTAGAACGTCGGGCGCCGCGAGTGGACCCGCTCGAGCTCGGTGCGCAGGCGCTCGAAGGTGGCCGGGTCGGTGTACGTGCCCGACACGAGGCTGAGCCGCGAGAGCAGTCGATCGACCACCTCGGGGTCGGCATCGGTGATCCGTTCGTCGATCGACGCACGCACGAGGGCGCGCAGCCCGTCGTCGTCACCCGAGCGGGCCACCCCGACCACGGGGACATCGAGGCGTCCGTCCTCGCAGAGCCGGTAGAGGGCGGTGAAGAGCTTCTTGCGTGCGAGGTCACCGGTGATCCCGAACAGGACGAGGGCATCCGACCGCTCCCCGGCGATCGACGTCGACGGGGGGCTCACGCCGCACCATCCGCACCATCCGCCGGGTCGGCCGGCGTCACCGGCACGACGGGGACCTCCGACCCGGGAACCGACCCCGGAACCACCGCCGGAACCGTCACGACGGGCGGTTCGAGGTGTCCGCCGAAGGCGCGGCGCATGGCCGAGAGCGCCTTGTTGGACAGCTCGTCCTCGCCGCGGGACGCGAAGCGGCTGTAGAGCGAGGCCGCCAGCACCGGGGTCGGCACGCCGACGTCGACCGCGGCGTGCACGGTCCAGCGTCCCTCCCCCGAGTCCGAGACGTGGCCGGCGTATCCGTCGAGCGCGGGATCCGCGTGCAGTGCGGCGGCCGTGAGGTCGACCAGCCACGAGGAGACCACGCTGCCGCGCCGCCACACCTCGGTGATCGCTGCCAGGTCGAAGTCGTACCGGTAGGCGTCGGGATCGCGCAGCGGCGTGGTCTCGGCATCCGCGCTCCTGGGGCGGTCGCCCGCGTCGGCGGCAGCCAGCAGGCCGAGCCCCTCGGCGAGCGCCGCCATCATCCCGTACTCGATCCCGTTGTGGACCATCTTCACGAAGTGTCCGGCGCCGCTCGGTCCACAGTGCAGCCAGCCCTGTTCGGCCGGCGATGGCGGCCCCGAACGTCCGGGCGTTCGCTCTGCCGAGTCGGCGCCCGGTGCGAGCGCGGTGAACACCGGCTCGAGCCGGGCGACCGTCTCGGAGCGCCCGCCGATCATCAGGCAGTAGCCGCGCTCGAGCCCGAAGATCCCGCCGCTGGTGCCGACATCGACCAGGTCGATACCGATCGCGCCGAGGGCTGTGGAGCGGGTGATGGCGTCGCGGTAGTGGCTGTTGCCGCCGTCGATCACGGTGTCACCGGGGGCGAGGCGGGGTGTGAGGTCGTCGAGCACGATGCCGACCACGGCGGCGGGCACCATCACCCAGACCGTACGCGGCGGCTCCAGGAGCGCCACCAGCTCGTCGAGATCGGCTGCCGGCGTGACCCCGGGGAGCTCGCCGAGCTCCGCGGCGAGCGCCGGGTCGCGGTCGTGCACCACGCAGCGGTGTCCGGCGGCCTGCAGCCGGCGCACCAGGTTGGCGCCCATCCGGCCCAGTCCGATCATGGCGATCTGCA
>CAYRXQ010000171.1:0-6518 GCA_964428115.1 uncultured Ilumatobacteraceae bacterium | reverse complement strand
CAGGGCGTCGGCATCCCGTCGCGCGACCTCGACCGGATCTTCGAGCGCTTCTACCGGGTTGACAAGGCGCGCAGTCGCGGGACCGGCGGGACCGGGCTGGGCCTCTCCATCGTCCGCCACGTCGCCACCAACCACGGTGGTGAGGTCGTGGTGACCTCTCGTGAGGGCGAGGGCAGCACGTTCGTGCTCCGGGTGCCCGTGGTCGGCGCCCCCGAGCATGCGCCGGTGCCCGAGCCCGAGCCCGACCCGACCCCGTCGACGTCGATCCCCGATCCGACCCCCTTCCCCCCCCGAGGTGTCGCATGACCCGTTCCACCGTGCTCGTCGTCGAAGACGAGGCCAGCTTCGTCGAGGCCCTGCGCATCGGCCTCGGCCGTGAGGGCTTCGACGTCGAGGTCGCCGTCGACGGCGCCGAGGCGCTCCAGATGTTCGACCGGGTGCAGCCCGACGTGGTCCTCCTCGACGTGATGCTGCCCAAGGTCAGCGGCATCGACGTCTGCCGGCAGCTGCGCCTGCGCAGCCAGGTCCCGATCATTATGGTCACCGCGAAGGGCGGCGAGATCGACACCGTGGTCGGCCTCGAGGTCGGCGCCGACGATTACGTGACCAAGCCGTATCGGGTGCGCGAGCTCGTGGCGCGGATGCGGGCCGTGATGCGACGCTCCCCGCTCGACCGCAGTGCCGATCTGGCGCCCGGCACCGTCAAGGTCGGCGAGGTCGTCCTCGACCCCGACGAGCACCGCGTCAGCGTGGCCGGGGAGCTGGTGAGCATGCCGCTCAAGGAGTTTGAGCTCCTCCACCTGCTGCTTGCGAACGCCGGGCGCGTCCTGCCCCGCGAGACCCTCATCGACCGGGTCTGGGGGACCGACTACGTGGGCGACACCAAGACCCTCGACGTCCACGTGAAGCGGCTGCGGGCCAAGATCGAGGCCGACCCGGCGAACCCGACGCGGATCGTGACGATCCGTGGGCTCGGGTACAAGTACGAGCGCAGCTGATCGCGTGGTGCGCGGGGCCCTCGGGCGCGTCGGCCCCGCCACCTAGCATCGGTCGTCGTGAGCCGACCCCGACGCGTCCCCCCGTCGCGGTTCCGCCGCCTCGCGGTGACGCATGCGGCGATGATGGCGGGCGACGCCGCGATGGTGGTCGCGCTCGCCGACTCGTTCTTCTTCTCGGTCGACCCCAACGCCGCGCAGGGCCGGGTGCTGCTGTTCCTGGTGGTCAGCTTCGCGCCGTTCCTGGTGGTGGCGCCGCTGATCGGGCCGGTGATCGACCGCATCCGTGGTGGCCGTCGCTTCGTCGTCCAGGTGACCGCGCTCGGACGCGTCGCACTGCAGCTCGTGATGGTGCGCTTCGTCGACGACCTGGCGCTGTTCCCGGCGGTCTTCGCCGCACTCGTGTTGCAGAAGACGTACGCCGTGTCGAAGTCGGCGCTCGTGCCCTCGGTGGTCCGCAGCGAGCGCGAGCTCGTCGAGGCCAACTCCAAGCTCGGGCTGATCGCCGGGCTCACCGGTGCCGTGGCCGTCGTCCCCGCCGGGATCCTGCAGGTGACCGTCGGCTCCACCGCGACGCTGTGGTACGGCGCCCTGGTCTTCGCGGCCGGGTTCCTGGCCGCGACGCGGCTGTCGCCCGAGCAGGGCACGCCCTACGCGGCACCGTCGGACGGCGACGACCCCGACCGGACACCAGCGACCGTGGCGCAGGCGGCGCGGATCATGGTGGTGCTGCGCAGCTGCGTCGGGTTCCTGCTCTTCCACCTGGCGTTCTGGTTCCGCGACCAGGAGGCGGGCACGCTGTGGTTCGGTCTCGCGGTCGGCCTCGCCTCGGTCGGCACCGCGGTCGGCAACCTCGTGGCGCCGCGCCTGCGCGGGATGATCGCCGAGGAGCGGATGCTGTCGCTGTCGTTGCTGCTGCCCGCCGTGGCCGGTCTGGTGGCCGGTGTCTTCGGCGGGCGGATCGGGGCAGTGGTGCTGGCCGTGGCGCTCAACCTCGGCGCATCGGTCGGGCGCCTGGCCTTCGAGAGCATCGTGCAGCGCGACGCCCCGGGCAGCGATCGCGGCCGGACCTTCGCTCGCTACGAGGTGCGGTTCCAGTTCGGCTGGGTGCTCGCCGGCGCCATCGCCGTCGCGCTCACGCTGCCCGGCGCGCTGGGGTTCCTGCTGGTCGGTGTGGTCGCAGCCGGTGCCGCCGTGCTCGGTCGAGCCGGCCCACCCTCCGCGGTACGGCGCCGCTCCCGGCGCCCGCGGCGACCCGCCGTCAGCCCTCGGTGACGCGCGCCAGCCACAGGCCCGGCGCGTCGACCTCGGCGGGGGTCGGCATCGACCCGGGCGTGTCGAGCAGGAGCCGTAGTCCGGTCTCGCCGGCCCGGTCGACGACCCCTTGGACGAATGCCTTGCCCCGGTCGACCTGCGCCGGCCCGAGCCGGATGCCGAGCAGGTGCTCGACGAACGTGTCGGAGGAGGAGCGCTCCACCCGTCGCCTCCGCACGGCCTCGGCGACGCGCAGCGCACCCCCACCGATCATCCGCACCGCGACCGCGTCGACGACCCAGTCGGTGTAGCCGACCACCGTGGCCACGGCCGCGTCGAGGGCGGGAGCCAGCGCCAGCTGCTCGGGTGACCGCACGGCGCCGAGCAGCACCTCGGGATCACCGAAGAGCTGCTGGATCGCGGCGGTCGGGTCGCTGGCGCCCAGGTCGAACTCGAGCCCGCCGAGCTTGTCGGCCACCGCCGTCGGATCGGGTCGGAACCCGCCCACGTGACGCCGCACGAGTGCGATCAGCGGCTCGCGCACGTGTGGCACCGAGAACAGCGCATGACCGGCGAGCTCGTGGGCGAGCACCCACAGCCGCATCTCGTCGATGGGGACGTCCCACGACGCGGCGAAGGCGTCGATCGTGGTGGGCACCAGCACCACCTCGAGGCGCTCCCGTGGGATCGGCAGGTCGTTGGTGCCGAAGGCCCGCTGCGCGAGCTGTCCGACCATCGAACCGACGGCCATGCCGAGCATGGCCGGGGCCATCATCTTGCCGAGGCCGGCCATCATCTGGGCCATCGGGTCGGCGGCGGCGTCGGGCTCGTCGGGCACGCTGCCGAGGGAGGTGGCCAGATCGGTGAACAGCGGGCGGTAGGCCTCGAGGGTCTCGTGGGCCCACTGGCCGCGGGTGACGGTGCGGGGCTCCACGGCCGCGTCGGTGCGCCCGAGGACGTCGTCGACGTGCATGCCAGCGATCCGCGCCAGCTCGAGGTAGGCCAGGCGGACGGCCGGGTCGACGTTGTGCTCGACCTCGCCGCCGGTCGCACCGAGCATCGCGAACTGCCGTGCGGCATCCCAGTTGAGCGGACCCTGTCCCGACAGGGCGCGCAGCATGTCACCGAAGAACGGCAACCCGGCGAAGGGATCCTCGCCGCCGCCCGGCAACCCGTCGGGGGGTGGGCCATCGACCATGAGGACGATGCTACGGGCTGCCACGGGTATCGTCCCCGCGCATGCCGCCCACCGCCAGCGTCACGGCCCGTCGCCGGGTGTACGTGCGCGGGGCCGACGGCAACCTCGGGTCGCGGGTCCTGACCCGGCTGGCCGCGCTCGAGGCGGTCGATGTGCATGCCGGCGATCGCGGCGACCGTGCCGAGGGCGCCTGGGACGTGGTGGTGGAGCTGGGTGTCGGCGACCACGACACACGGGCCCGTCGCCGCGAGAGCGTCACTGCGGGCGCAGCCGAGCTGCTGGCCGACGCCGAGACCACGGGAGCCCGTCACGTGGTGATGGTCTCCTCGGCGATGGTCTACGGCGCCCGCACCAACAACCCCGTCCCCCTCACCGAGCAGGCGGTGCTGCGCCCCGATCCCGAGTTCGTCTACGCCCGCCAGCTCGCCTCGGCCGAGGAGCTGCTCGAGGAGTGGCGCGTCGCCGCATCCGGGCGCCGCAGCGCCGTGCTGCGACCGGCGGTGACCATGGCGGCCGACGGCACGTCCTCACTCGCCCGCGCACTCGCCGCCGGGCTCGGCCACCGCTTCGGTGAGGCCGATCCGCCGGCGCAGTTCCTCCACCTCGACGACTTGGCCACGGCCGTGGCCCTGGCGGTCGATCGCGAGCTGGACGGCGTCTACAACGTGGCCCCCGACGGGTGGATCCCCGGCGAGCGCGTCCGGGCCCTGACGGGTGAGGCGTGGCGGCTTCCGCTGCCCGAGCGCGTCGCGGGGCCGTGGCTGCGCTGCGCTGGCGGTTCCAGCGCGGACCGATCCCACCGGGCCTGCGGCCGTACACGCTGGTGCCGTGGGTGGTCGCGAACGATCGGCTGCGGGCCGAGGGCTGGGAGCCGACGATCACCAACGAGCAGGTCTACGTGGAGGGCACCGAGGCCCGCTGGTGGACGATGATCACACCGAAGCGGCGGCAGGAGCTCGCCCTCGGCGGGCTCGTGGCAGCGCTGCTCGCGGGAGCCGGCGTCGCAGTGGGCGTCGCGGTGCGGTGGCGACGACGGAGGACGAGGCGCTGAGGCCGACCTCGACGCCGGCTCGATCCACCACCTCGGCGAACACCATCGACGGCCCGTCGCCGGCGCCGTCCGACCAGGTGCAGATGCCGACCAGCGCGCCGTCCTGGTCGACCACGGCGGTGCCGTCGGCCACGTCGAGGTCGTCGACCTCGTGGAACTCGACCTCCACCGGCGGATCGCTGAGCACGGTCACCATGTCGTCGGGCTCGGGGCTGCGGCTGGCGACCAGGTAGCCGCGCTCGGTGCGGTCCTCTCGGTCGAGGACCACGAGCACGAGCTCGTCGAGTCGTGCCAGGTGGGCGAGCTCGTCGTCGAGCACCGGCTCGTCACCGCCGGTGATGACGTCGAGCAACGGCGCCAGGGCCGCCTCGATCGCTCGTCCGCCGGCGCTCACCATGAGCGAGGCCGAGGCGTCGACCCGGTCGCCGAGCTGCTCGAGCAGGGCTCGCCGGGTCACCAGGGCCATCGCGCCGTCGCCCAGGACCGTCGCCTTCGCGGGCACATCGGAACTCACCGTCGCGCCGAGCGCGACGCGGGTCACCGTCGGCCCGGATCCGGTGGCGGGGACCGCGGCGAACTCGGCGGGCGCACCGCCGGGTGTCATGACCCACAGGCCGACGCTCACCAGGAGGGCCCCCGTGACGCCGCCGGCGGCGATGATGGCCCGACTCGATCCGCTCGGCCGGTGGGGCCGGGTCGCCGCGGCCGCTGCGGCCACCTCGGAGGGGTGTCGCCACGGACGCTCGTGCGGGGGGAGCGGTGCGCGGTCCACGAAGGACCGAGGGTAGTCGGCGCGCCGCTACCGCTGTCGTCGGGGCCCGCCGTGCCGGACGACCGCCCGAGCCCGCTGTGGTGCGGGCATCGGGCCCGGGGTCGCCACGGCTACGATGCGCCCGTGCTCCCACCTGTCGACGGCTCCGAGTGGCTCGGGTTGACGTCGTCACCGCTCCCGATCGGCGCGGCCCACGACTGGGCGGTGCGCCCCGACTGCGGTGCGGTGGTGCTGTTCAGCGGCACCGTCCGCGATCACGCAGAGGGCCGGGCCGGAGTCGAGCACCTGACCTACGAGGCCTACGAGGAGCAGGTCGGTCCGCGCCTCGCCGCGATCGCCGCGGAGACCCGGGTGCGCTGGCCGATGGTCGGACGGATCGTGCTGTTGCACCGCACGGGCCGGCTCGCCCTCGGTGAGAGCTCGGTGGTGGCCGTGGTCTCCACGCCGCACCGTCCCGAGGCCTTCGCCGCGGCCCGGTTCGCGATCGATGCGCTCAAGGCGTCGGTCCCGATCTGGAAGCACGAGGTCTGGGCCGAGGGGGCCGACTGGGGCACGGGCGCGACCGAGGTGCGCGATGCCGCCGCGGTGTCGACCGCGGAGGAGATCGCGGCTCACGAGCGCGCCGCGGACGCCGGGTCGGTGCCCTCGTGATCGTGGCGATCGTCGTGCTGGTGGTGATCGGCGTGATCGCGCTGGTCGTGATCCTCGGTCGACGTCGGCGTGCCGCCGATCCGGTCGCCTCGTTCCAGCGGCAGATCGACGCGCTGTCCCCCGAGGCTCGTCGCCCGGTGATCGACCAGATGCACCGTGCCGGCGAGGCTGCCGATCAGCAGGCCGCCGCGGAGCAGGCCGCCGCGGAGCAGGCTGTCGAGGAACCGAACGACGACGGCAACGACGACGGCAATGACAGCGGGGGCCTGGCCCGTGGCGCGTGACCTCGCGATCGACCTCGGGACCGCCAACACCCTGGTGTACATGAAGGGCCGGGGCATCGTGCTCAACGAGCCCTCGGTCATCGCACTCAACCGCCAGACCGGTGAGGTGCTCGCCACGGGTCGCGAGGCCTGGCAGATGATCGGTCGGACCCCCGGCTACATCGTGGCGGTCCGCCCGCTGCGGGGTGGGGCGATCACCGACTTCGAGATCACCGAGCGGATGATCCGGCTGCTCCTCCAACGCGTCGGGGTCAGCCGGTTCACGCGGCCCAAGGTTGTCATCTGCGTGCCCTCGGCGATCACTGAGGTCGAG
>CAYRXQ010000170.1:0-6549 GCA_964428115.1 uncultured Ilumatobacteraceae bacterium | reverse complement strand
TTCTCTGCCATGCAGCTCGCCCATCTCGGTGCCGACGTCATCAAGGTCGAGTCCAGCCGGCGCATGGACGTCACGCGGGTCCTGGGGCCGTTCGTCGACGAGATCCCCGGTCCCGATCGCTCCGGCTACTTCAACCAGTTCAACCAGGGGAAGCGGAGCATCGCCCTCGATCTCGGGTCGAAGGAGGGTCGTGAGGTCCTCGAGCGGCTCCTCGCCGAGGCCGACATGGTCGTCGACAACATGCGCGCCGGCGCACTCGCGAAGATGGGGTTCCCCCAGGAGCGGCTGCGCCAGATCAACCCACGGCTCGTCGCGGTGACGTTGACGGGGTTCGGCGAGACCGGCCCCGAGCGCGACCGACAGGCCTACGGAGCGCTGATCGATGCGATGTCCGGTCTGAACTCGATCACGGGCGTCCCCGGTGGCGGCCCGACCGAGATCCCGATGTCGCTCCCCGACCCGGGGTCGGGGCTCCATGCCGCGATCGCCATGGTCGCAGCGCTCCGACGGGTGAAGGCGACCGGAGAGGGCTTCCGAGTGGAGCTCTCGATGCTCGAGGCCTGGATCTCGTGCGTGCCGTGGGGCGTGCTCACACTCGCCGCGACGGGCGAGTCGATGGTGCCGATGGGGAACCGCGACGAGACGATGGTCCCGAACGGCGTCTACCGGTGTGCCGGCGACTACGAGTGGGTGGCCGTCAGCGCGCGCGACGACGAGGAGTTCACGCGCCTGGCGGTGGCGATCGATCGGGCCGATCTGCTCGTCGACGACCGACTCGCCACGCTCGACGGCCGGCGCGCCGCGGTAGGCGAGCTCGACGCAGCCGTCGAGGCGTGGACGTCGACCCGGAGTCCCGTCGAGGCCGAGGAACGCTTGGCTGCTGCCGGCCTCCCGGCCCGGCACGTGCGCAGGATGGACGAGGTGGTGGCGTGTCCGCATCTCGAGGCACGTGGGTTCGCTCCGACCACCGAGCATCCGGCCTTCGGTGCCCGGCGGTTGCCCGGGCCGCCGTGGCGGTCGTCGATCTGGCCGCCCGGTCCGGCCGGTGCGGCACCGATGCTCGGGCAGCACACTGACGAGGTGCTCCGCGAGCTCGCCGGGTTCGACGCCGACCGGATCGCCGAGCTGCGCGCCGCGCACGTGCTCGAGTGACGGCGCGTCGCCGGGCGCCGCGGCGCTGACCTGATGATCGTCGTCGGCGGTCAGGGCTCCGGTGGCGTGTAGGTGGCACCGATCGAGCGGACCCACAGCTCGGTGAGCGTCGTCACCGCGGTGTCCATCTCGAAGTCCTCGCCGAGGACGAACCACACGTTGGCGAACCGGTCGATCATCCCGTTGAGGGCGACACCGGCGTAGTGGGCGTCGATCGTCGGTGCCGCGAGCCCGCGGGACTGGAGGTCGCGGATGAAGCGGGTCGCGCGGCGAGCCGTGGCGCGGCGCATCGTGAGCCGGAGCGACTTGAACTCGGGGGCATGGGTCGCCACCTGGTCGAGCACGGCCATCATCAACGCGTTGTCGCGATAGAAGCGGAGGAATCGCTCGGTGGACTTGCGAAGGATCTCCTGCGGCGGATCGTCGACCGGCCACTCCTGGGCCTTCATGATGTCGGCCTGGAGCGTGTCGGCGACCGCTCGGAACACGTCCTCCTTGGAGTCGAAGTAGAGGTAGAAGGTGCCGCGTGAGACCTGGGCCGCCTCGACGATGCGGCTCACCGAGGCGCCGTCGTAGCCGTCGGCCTCGAAGACCTCACGGGCGACCGCAAGGAGCTTGTTGCGCGTGGCTCTCGTTCGATCGGTGAGCTCGACCTGGTTCGTCATCGGTTCGCTCGCAGTTCCGGCCGTGATCGTGAGGCGCTCATCGCCGCGACGTCGACGAGATCGTGATGGATCGGTCGGCACCTCGCACGATCCTGCTCCCGATTTCGCGACAACGTGCGGGTCGTGGTCATCGGTCCCACGGCTCGTTCACTCCGACCGGTTCGACGTCGGCGCCGAAGGTGGCGCTCGCACGGGCCCGAAGCGTCGCGAGGTCGATCGCCGACCCGGGCTCCTCGCTGCGCAGCGACCGCTTCTCGGCGGCATGAGACCACAGGGCGATGCGCTCCTTCTTCATCGTGAAGACCTGTCCAGTGATCCAGGAGGACTCGGCACTCGCCAGGTAGACCACCAGGGCCGTGATCTCGTGCGGTCGCGGTGGCTTGCTCGCGAGCTCCTCGAAGGTCGGTGGGGTCTCACCGCGTGCCGTGATGAGCTCGATCGACTTCGTGATCAGCGGGTCGTGGAGCCGGGTGTAGGCCTCGGGGATGACGGCGTTCGCCGTGATCCCCCATCGTGCGAGCTCGGATGCCCAGGTGTAGGTCATCCCGAAGATCGCACCCTTCGCAGCTGCGACGTTCGTGCCGCCCAACAGACCCGTCTGGGCGGAGATGTCCCCGGTGTTGATGATCCTGCCGAAGCCCCGTGGACGCATGTCGCGCACGGCGAATCGGCTCACGGCGAACGTTCCGAAACAATCGATCTCGAGGGGGCCGCGGAACTCCTCCTCGGTCATGTTGAACATCATCCGCTCGGCGACGACGCCGGCGTTGTTGACGACGATGTCGACGCCGCCGAAGCGGTCGACACAGGTGCCGACCAACGCCTCCGCACCGTCGAACGAGGCGATCGATCCGACGTGCGGCGCTGCGACGTGGCCGGCTGCGGTGATCGCGTCGGTGACTCGGCCGACCCGCTCGGGGTCGGTGCCGTTGACGACGACCTGCGCTCCGTGCGCTGCCAGCGCGTGTGCGTAGGCCTCCCCGAGCCCTCGGGACGAGCCGGTCACGATGGCTCGCATTCCCTCCAAGACCTGCGGTTCACCGCCCGGGACCTGATCTGAATCCGGGTGGTCGAGGCTCATCTGACAAGTATGTCAGATGACGTTCAGCTCGTCATCTCCATCGGTCGCTCCGCCGGATCGTTCACGGATGTGCGGGCGCGTCGCCCGGCGCGTCGGTGAAGTCGCCCGCGGCGCGGCGCAGCGCCGTGAGCGCAGCCACCACCTCGGCGATGTCGCCACTCTCGAGACCGACGTCGCCGAACACGTCGGTGTTGAGCGCCTCGGCCGCGCGCCGAACCAGGCGACGACCCGATCGGGTGATCGCGGCGAGCGTGGTCCGGCCGTCGGTCGGATGCGCCCGACGCTCGACGAGCCCGTCCCCCTCGAGCCGGTCGATGGCGTTGGTGACGCTGGCGGGATGGACCTGCAGCCGTTGGCCGATCTTGCTGAGCGGCAGCCGCCCCGTGCGCGAGAAGTCGAGGAGCATGAGCACCTCGAAGCGGGCGAAGGTCAGGCCGAGCGGTCGCAGCGTCGCGTCGACCCGGGCCAGCAGGATCTGGTGCGCCCGCATGATCGACGTCACCAGCGCCATGCCCGGCGCGGCCTCGTCCCAGCCTGCGCCTCGCCAGTTGCTCGTCGCTTCCTCGATCGGATCGAATCGCAACGGGTTCGGACGGCTCACGCATCGGGATCCTACGGCCGTCGACGGCCCGGCCCCGAGGTGCCCGCGGCGACCCGCCGAGGCCAGAGATGCTTGGAAGTCCAACTAGTGTGAGCGCGATGGGAGACGAGTTGCGTCAGGTCGGAGTCCTCGGATGCGGACTGATGGGATCGGGGATCGCCGAGGTGTGCGCCCGGCACGGCCGCGAGGTGGTCGTGGTCGAGGCCGACGCGGCCGCCGCAGAGCGGGGACGTGAGCGGGTGCTGCGGTCGATGGAGGCCGCCGTCGCCCGTGGCAAGCTCGCCGCCGACGACATGGACCGAGCCGTCGCCAGCCTCGCCTTCACCCACGACTGGGACGCCCTCGCAGATCGTGAACTCGTCGTCGAGGCGGTCAGCGAAGACCCCGACATCAAGGTCGCCGCCTTCGGTCGACTCGACCGGATCGTCACCGCGCCCGACGCGATCCTCGCCTCGAACACCTCCTCGATCCCGATCATGAAGCTCGCGACCACCACGGCCCGCCCCACCCAGGTGGTCGGGCTGCACTTCTTCAACCCCGTGCCGGTGCTCCCGCTGGTGGAGTTGGTCGCATCGCTCATGACCAGCCCGGCCACGGCCGACCGCGCCGCCGCGTTCGCGTCCGACGTGCTCGGCAAGCACGTCATCCGGTCCAAGGACCGCGCCGGGTTCGTGGTCAACGCGCTGCTCATCCCGTACCTGCTGTCGGCGATCCGCATGCTCGAGTCGGGGTTCGCGACCGCCGCGGACATCGACGCCGGCATGGTCCACGGCTGCGCCCATCCGATGGGGCCGCTCGCGCTGACCGACCTGATCGGCCTCGACACGACGATGGCGGTGGCCGACTCGATGTACGCCGAGTTCAAGGAACCGCTGTACGCGCCGCCGCCACTGCTCAGCCGCATGGTCGAAGCCGGCCTCCTGGGTCGCAAGTCGGGCCGCGGCTTCCACGACTACGCACCGAAGGGCTGACCGTGAACGACCAGACCGCGATCGACCACACCGACACCGACCAGACCGACACGGACCAGAACGAGCGCATGAACGAGCCCGCACCCGAGCCGGCGCTCCACCAGCCCGCGCACCCGGTGCGGTTCGTCACCGCGGCGAGCCTGTTCGACGGGCACGACGCCTCGATCAACATCATGCGGCGGATCCTGCAGTCCCAGGGCGCCGAGGTCATCCACCTCGGCCACAACCGCAGCGTCGACGACGTCGTACGCGCCGTGGTCCAAGAGGACGTGCAGGGCGTCGCGGTCAGCTCCTACCAGGGCGGTCACGTGGAGTACTTCACGTATCTCCTCGAGCGGCTGCGCGACGAGGGGTACGGCCACGTCGAGGTGTTCGGCGGTGGCGGTGGCGTGATCGTCGCGTCCGAGATCGAGGAGCTCCACCGGCGCGGCGTCGCCCGGATCTTCTCCCCCCAGGACGGCCAACGCCTCGGCCTGGCGCGCATGGTCAACACCATGATCGAGACCTGCGACGTGCCGCCCGGCCACGGCGGCCCGGTCGACCTCGTGGACCTCCTCGCCGGGAGCGAACGCGCCCTTGCTCGTGCGATCACCCTGATCGAGGCGGGGGAGGCCGACGCCGACCTGCTCACCGGCATCCGGATTGCCGCCGGACGGCGCACTGTCCCCGTGCTCGGCATCACCGGAACCGGGGGCTCGGGGAAGTCCTCGCTCACCGACGAGCTGCTGCGACGATTCCACCTCGACCAGGCCGGCAAGGTCCGGATCGCCGTCATCGCCATCGACCCCACCCGTCGACGCGGCGGCGGAGCCCTGCTCGGCGACCGCATCCGCATGAACACCCTCGACAGCGGCCAGGTCTACTTCCGCTCGCTCGCCACGCGGTCGGCCGACAGCCCCACGGGAGCGACGGTCCCGGCCGCGCTCGAGCTGGTGATCGAGGCGGCCAAGGCCTGGGGCGCCGACCTCGTGGTGGTCGAGACCCCCGGCATCGGCCAGGGCGACTCGGCGATCGTGCCCTTCGTCGACGTCCCCCTGTACGTGATGACCCCCGAGTTCGGGGCCTCCTCCCAGCTCGAGAAGATCGACATGCTCGACTTCGCCGAGGTCGTCGTGATCAACAAGTTCGAACGTCGTGGCGCCGAGGACGCGCTGCGCGACGTCCGGCGGCAGTACGCCCGCAACCGCGAGCGGTTCCACGACGACCCCGAGACGCTGCCGATCTTCGGCACCGTCGCGTCACGGTTCAACGACGACGGTGTCACCGCGCTGTACCACCACGTGCGCGAGCTGCTCATCGCACGCGGCATGCGGTTCGACGAGGGGCTCCTCGATCCGGTGGCGGGTCGGGTGTCCTCGGGCATCGGCGTGATCGTCCCGCCCGCCCGCCAGCGCTACCTCGCCGAGATCGCCGACACCGTCCGCGGCTATCACGCCGGCACCGCCGAGCAGTCGGCCATCGCCCGGCAGCGGCAGCACCTGGCCGAGACCGCGATCCTGCTCGAGCGCTCGGGCGCTGACGCCTCGTCGGTACGCGAGCTGGAGTCGAGCGCCGCCGAACGTCTCGACCGCACCGTCGTCGAGCTCCTCGAGGCCTGGCCCGCACGGCGCGCCGAGCTCACCGGCCCCGACCGGCCGACGCGCACCTCGCTGTCGGGCACCGAGGTGCCCAAGCTGTCGGTGCCGCGGTTCGAGGACCACGGCGAGCTCGTCCGCTGGCTGCGCGCCGAGAACCTGCCCGGCCACTTCCCGTTCACCGCCGGCGTGTTCCCCCTCAAGCGTGAGGGCGAGGACCCGGCTCGCATGTTCGCCGGTGAGGGCGGACCGGCCCGCACCAACCGGCGCTTCAAGCTGCTCTCCGAGGGCCAGCCAGCGACCCGGCTGTCGACCGCGTTCGACTCGGTCACGCTCTACGGGTTCGACCCCGGCGAGCGTCCCGACATCTACGGCAAGGTCGGCAACTCGGGGGTCTCGATCGCGACCCTCGACGACATGAAGGTGCTCTACGGCGGCTTCGACCTGTGCGACCCGACCACCTCGGTGTCGATGACCATCAACGGCCCGGCACCCACGCTGCTCG
>CAYRXQ010000169.1:0-6647 GCA_964428115.1 uncultured Ilumatobacteraceae bacterium | reverse complement strand
TCTGACACCGGTCGCGGAGCTGCAGCGCGGTGAGCTGCAGCGTGTCTGACACCGGTCTAGAGGCGGGCGAGGCGGTGCTCGACGCGGTCGAGGAAGCGGGCACGGGTCGCGTCGTCGGCGCGGTCGACGCCGTACAGCGCGATCCACGACGTCCGGCATCGGGGATGGCACATCAGACGCAGCGACCTGGTCATCGTCCGCTTGCCGCTCTCGCCCTGGATGCAGTTGACCCACTTGGACGACCCGTGGGTGGTCACCCCCACGATCCGCCGCACGTTGCGCAGGCCGGGCCGGAGCCGATCGGCGCCCTCGGGGAGCGTCCAGGCGACGCCGCTCGCCCAGACGCGATCCATCCAGCCCTTGAGGATCGCGGGCTGGCCGCTCCACCACGTCGGGTGGACGAGCACGAGCACCTCGCACCACTGCAGATCCTCGGCATGGCGTTCGAGGCCGGGCGCCACCCCCGGTTCGAGGTGGCGTTGCTCCTCCTCGGCGGTGAGCTCGGGGGAGAAGCCCTCGGCGTAGAGGTCGGTGAACCTCACGTCGTGACCGCCAGCGGCCAGACCCCGCAGCGCTCGGTCCTTCGCCGCGGCGACGAGGGAGCCCGGGTCGGGATGTGCGTGGACGACCAGGACGTTCACGGACGCAGCTTTCCGGTGGTGCGCTCGACGCGGGCGAGGAACCGGTCCCGGTCCTCGGCGGTGGACGAGTCGACGGCGTAGAGGCCGAGCCAGTGGGTTCGCGTCCGGAAGCCCGTCGAGACCCGGAGCGAGCGGTTGATGGTGCGGCGACCGTTGTCGTTCACCGCCGCCACGTACGACCGGGGTGATCCGTAGGTGCTGATGCCGATTAGGTGGCGGACCTGGCGCAGGCCGGGTCGGACCTCGTGGGTGTCGGGGTCGAACACGAACGCGACGCCCGGGGCCATCACCCGCTCGAACCAGCCCTTGAGGATCGCCGGCATCGTGCTCCACCAGGTGGGGTACACGAAGGTCAGGCAGGTCGCGGCCCGCACCATCTCGGCGTGCCGGGCCACCATCGGATCGAGGATCGGCGCCTCGCCGTGGTAGGCGGCGCGCTCCTCGGGTGACATCGTCGCCCGGAACCCGAGGGCGTACAGGTCGAGTACCTCGACGGTGTTGCCGGCGCGCTCCAGACCGCGCACCGCCGCGGCCGCCGCAGCCTGGGTCAGGCTCTCGGCGCAGGGGTGCGCCACGACCACCAGAGCATCCATCGGCCGGGATCCTACGGCTCGACCGCCAGGCGCTGCCGGAGTCGTGCCGCGATCTCGGGCCACTCCTCGGGGAGGATCGAGTACGTCGCCGTGCCGCGTGGCCGACGACCGGCTTCGGCACCGGCGAGGTCCCCCTGGATCAGCCGGTGGTGGCGCAGGACGCCCTCGAACCGGGCACCGAGCCGCTCGATCGCAGTTCGACTGCGGGCGTTGTGCTCATCGGTGCAGATCGCCACGCGCCAGACGCCCCACACCTCGAACGCGTGCCCGAGCAGCAGGAGCTTGGCCTCGGTGTTGATGCCGGTGCGTTGCGCCGAGGTGGCCAGCCAGGTGCCCCCGACCTCGATCTCGTCGGGCTCGTCGCGTCCGCGCCAGTGCCGGGGCTCCATGAAGCGGGTGCACCCCACGGCTCGACCCGAGCGGGCGTCGAGCTGGGCGAACGGGACGACCCTCCCCTGGTCGCGGTCGTGCAGCAGCCCGGTGACGTACCGGTCCATCGTCGCTCGATCGTGCGGCACCGAGGTGAACCCGAAGGTGCTGCGGTCGACCGTGGCGGCCTCCACCAGGTCATCGAGGTGCTCCGGACCGAGCGGCACCAGGGTCACGTGTCGGCCGACGAACGGTTCGGGGCGGGGGAGCGGTGGCACCGGCGGGACGGTAGTCGGGCAGGCCGCCACCGCCCGCTGGCGTTCCACCGTCGCCGCTCTGCTACCTGTGGGGGCGTGGATCTCTTCGACGACTCGCCGATCCTGCCGCCCGAACCCGATCTCGAGGTCATCCACGATCGGGAGTACCGCGTCCGTTCGTATCGCAAGGGAAACGAACGGCTGCTCCTGCGTGGAGCGGTCCGCGACCAGAAGCCGCCGGGTCTGTACCTCGAGGCCGACCCCGAGCCGCTGACGATCCACCACATGCAGGTCGACCTCGAGGTGGCCTTCCCGACGCTCGAGATCGTCGACGTCCACGTCCACTTCGAGATGCACCCGAACGAGACCTGCCCGACCATCACGGCGCACTACGGCAACCTGGTCGGGTTGTCGATCGCCCGGGGGTTCACCCACAAGGTGCGCGAGCTGTTCGGCGGGCCGCGTGGGTGCACCCACACCACGGCACTCCTGCAGGCGATGGCGCCGGTCGCGATCCAGAGCATCTGGTCGATGCGAGCAGCCGTGGCGCGGTCCGAGCGGCGGGCCGGGCGCGAGCTCGCCGCCCCCGACGAGCAGCAGCGCGCCGGGATGTGGCGGATGAACCTGAACACGTGCCACATCTGGGACGAGGAGGGCGAGTTCGTCCAGTCGCTCGCAGCCGGGGCGACCCATCCGACGCCGGTGTTCCTGCGCGCCAGGATCGAGAAGCTCGGGATCGACGTGAGCGAGTGGAACGAGCGGATGGGTGGCTGAGGTGGCGACGAGCCGGCCGCGGGTGCGCGCCGTCGAATGCCGTGCCTTCGCCCCGCTCGAGGAGCTCGTCGTCACCGACCGCGAGCCCGTGGAGCTCGGCGACGGCCAGATCCGCGTCGCGGTGACCGCGTGCGGGGTGAACCACGTCGACGGCCTCATCGTCGAGGGCAGGTACCAGATCAAGCCGCCGCTCCCGTTCGTGCCCGGGATGGAGGCCGTCGGCCGGGTCGTCGAGCTCGGTCCGGGCGTTCCCGCCGGCGGTCCCGTCACCCTCGGCGCTCGGGTGCTCGCCAACGTGGGGTTCGGCGGCTACGCGAGCGAGGTGGTGGTGCACCACCGCCGGGCGAGCGCGCTGCCCGACACGCTGTCGGACGGCCAGGCGGCCACGTTCGCGCAGAGCTACCTCACGGGGTGGTTCGGGCTCGTCCACCGCGGGCGGGTGGCGGCCGGTGAGACCCTGCTGGTGTTGGGCGCCGGGAGCGGCGTGGGGCTCGCCGCGGTCGATCTCGGCGCGGCACTCGGGCTGCGCGTCGTGGCCGTCGCGTCGACCGAGGAGAAGCGCGATCTCGCCCGGTCCCGTGGTGCCGAGCTCGTGCTCGACCCGGCGACCGACGACGTGAAGGCGCTGGCGCGTGAGTTCGGTGCCGCCAGCGGCCGCGCCGGCCTCGACCACCTGTACGACCCGGTCGGCGGTGACCTCGGCACGTCCTGCCTGCGGGCGCTGGGGGAGAACGGCCAGTACCTGGTCATCGGCTTCGTGGCGGGGATCCCGTCGCTGCCCGCGAACCAGATCCTGCTGCGCAACCGGCGCGTGACCGGGGTCGACTGGGGCGCCTGGGCGACGGCGAACCCAGCCGAGGATCGCGAGCACCTCGAGCAGGTGCTGAGGCTCGTCGCCGCCGGCGCGCTCGCTCCGGTCGAGCCCGTGACCTACCCGCTCGAGGAGGCCGGAGCGGCCTTGCGAGCACTGGCCGACCGGCGGATCGCCGGCAAGGTCGCCCTGCTCCCGGAGACTGCTCGACTGTCGCCGACTGCTTGACTACTGCCGTGACCATGTCCGAGAGCGATCCGACGACCGGACCACGTGCCGGGGTCCCCGAGAGTTGGCTCGACCTCGGGCGGCTGCTGGTCGCGGATCTGGTCGCCCGTCGACGTCGAGACCGCGGTGGGTCGGCCGAGGAGACCACCGTGGTCGACGCAGACCTCGTCGCTCGCCTGCGCACGGCGGCGGTGGACGAGGCGCGGCAGTCCTCGATCGCTGCGTGGATCGCCCAGTACGCCGCGCTGACCGCAGCAGAGGTCGAGGTGCTGGCGGTGGTCCTGGCCGTCGAGGTCGATCCGGCGCTGCACCGGCTGGTGTCGTACGCGAACGGTGAGGCAGCCCGGGGTCGGCTCACGGTGGGGAACCTCGTGGAGATGCTCGACGAGCCGATCAGCGAACACGTCGGCCCGGTGGGTGGAGCGTTCCGGGCGACCGCCCCGGGGTCGGGGTTGCGGCGCGCCGCGCTGATGGAGCTCTCCGACGACGGTCCGCTGGCCGATCGGGTCGTGGCGGTGCCGCCGAACCTGGTGTGGGCGGTGTCGGGGCTCCACGAGACCGATCCCGATCTGCCCGACGGCGCGGAGTACGTCGATCTGTGGTCCGACGGCGTCGGGGTACCCGAGGAGATCGGCGGCGAACCGTTCGTGGCGGTGACCGGGGTCGACCGGCGTCTGCGATGGATCGAGGCGGCGCGACGTGGCATCACGGGCCGTGTGTTGGTCGTGCCGGCGCCCGTCGAGGCGCGAGCGTGGGCTGCGGTCGTCCGCGAGGCCACGCTCACCGGTCGCACGGTGATCGTCGAGGTCGACGACGCCCTCCCGCCGGCCGGGCGTCGATGGATCGACCGGGCCGATCACCTCGGGTGGATCATCTCGTCGCAGCGCGAGGTCCCCGTGTCGTCGATGCCGACGCGTGCCTGGGTGGAATGCGTGGCGCCTGAGCGGGAACCGACCGACGAGGAGTGGTTGGCCGCGTTCGGCGTGCCGGTCGATCGGACGCACCGCCTCACCCACGAGCAGCTGCACACCGTGAGTCGGGTCCTGCCGGCGGTGGGTGGCGACCTCGATGCGGCGGTCCGGCGGCTCGTGGGCGGTCGACTCGACCGGATGGCGCAGCGGATCCGACCGACGCGCAAGTGGGACGACCTGGTGGTCAGCCCCGACCGCGCCGAGCTGCTGCGGTCGATCGTCGACCGGTATCGCTACGCCGACACGGTCTACGACGACTGGGGGTTCTCGGCGACGCCCTCGCGCGGGGTGGTGGCCGTGTTCGCCGGGCCGTCGGGGACCGGCAAGACGCTCGCGACCGAGATCATCGCCGGGGCGCTCGGTCTCGACGTGTTCAAGCTCGACCTGTCGGCCGTGGTGAGCAAGTACATCGGTGAGACCGAGAAGAACCTCGAGCAGATCTTCGACGCCGCCAGCGCCGGCAACCTGGTGCTCTTCTTCGACGAGGCCGACTCGCTGTTCGGCAAGCGCTCCGAGGTCAAGGACGCCCGCGACCGCTATGCGAACATCGAGGTGTCGTACCTGCTGCAGCGTCTCGAGCGCTACGACGGCATGGTCATCCTCGCCACGAACTTCGAGAAGAACATCGACGAGGCCTTCGTCCGCCGCATCCACGTGCGGATCGAGTTCGCGATGCCCGCGGTGGCCGAGCGCCGCTTGATCTGGGCGCAGAACCTGCCGTCGACGGCTCCGGTCGTCGACGTCGACGTCGACTGGCTCGCGACCCGCTTCGAGCTGTCGGGTGGGTCGATCCGCAACGCGTCGGTGCACGCGGCCTTCCTCGCAGCGGCCGAGGGCACGCCGATCACCATGGAGCACGCCGTGCGCGGCGTGGCTCGGGAGTGGCGCAAGATCGGGCGGCTCATCAAGCCGAACGAGTTCGGCGAGTACCACGACCGGTTGGGGGTCGTGCCGGGCGGCGAGCCCGTCTGAGGCACCCGCTCAGATCGCGTCCCAGATCATCCCGTCGCCACCCGCCAGGTCGAGGAGCCGCTCCTCGGGCGTCTGCTTGTCGATGTGGCCGATGAGCCCGCGGTACGTGCCGAACCCGCACAGCTCCCGCAGGCGCGGCGGGAACGTCGCGATCAGCTCGAGGGGCAGGCCCAGCTGCTGGTTCTCCTGCTGGCGGACCCACCCGGCGCAGTAGTTCATCGCGATCCCGACTCGGCGTTCGTCGGTGTGGTTCGCGCCGCCGCCGTGCCACAGCGATCCGTGCCAGACGAGCACGCTGCCGGCCGGCATCTCGGCGGGGATCGAGTCGTGGTGCACGCCGTACGCGGGGGAGTGGTCGGCGCGGTGCGAGCCCGGCACCACCCGGGTCGCGCCGTTGGCCTCGGTGAAGTCGGTGAGGGCCCACATGGTGTTGCAGACCGTGGCGACGTGTGGCTTGTCGAGCGGCATCACCTGATCGTCGGCGTGGATCGGTTGGGCCCGCTCGCCGGGGCCGATCGCGATCGACGACAGCGAGCTGACGAGGCACCCTCGGTCGAGCACGCCCTCCACGATCGGCAGCACGCTCGGCTCGATGGGGATGGCTTCGAACGACGGCCCGTGGGCCAGCAGGTTGTAGATGCGCCAGGTGGCGGCGCCTTCGAAGGAGTTGCCGGCGGGCACGACGCCGAGCGTCGCCTCGAGCTGGTCGAGTTCGGCCAGCAGCGCTGCGGCCCGGGCGTGGTCGAACACGTCGTGGAGGATCGTGTAGCCGTCACGCTCGATGTCCGCAAGGTGCCGGTCGACGTCGGGTGCCATGCGGGCACGCTACGTCAGCGCGCGCCGCCGACCCGTGGTGCGCCCCCTGGGATTCGAACCCAGAACCAATGGATTAAGAGTCCACTGCTCTGCCATTGAGCTAGAGAAGCTTGCGGCGAGAGAGGGTACCGAGCGATTGCCCGCCCGACACCCTCTCAGCGCCTGCGTATGGGGTGGCCAAGGGGACTTGAACCCCCAACCGCCAGGATCACAAC
>CAYRXQ010000168.1:0-6695 GCA_964428115.1 uncultured Ilumatobacteraceae bacterium | reverse complement strand
GATCCTCGAGGTCATGAACGCCTGCATCGGCCAGTCGCGTGACGAGGTCGCCGAGACCGCTCCGAAGATCACCACGATCCACATCCCGCTCGACAAGGTCGGCGAAGTGATCGGCCCGAAGGGCAAGGTCATCAACACGATCCAGCAGGAGACCGGTGCCGACATCGGCGTCGACGACGACGGTGCTCGCGGCATCGTCACCATCGGCGCTGTCGAGGCGTGGCGCATGGAAGAGGCGAAGGCCGCGATCCTCGCGATCGTCGATCCGCCCAAGGCCGAGATCGGCAAGGTCTACATGGGCCGGGTCGTGAACATCACCAAGTTCGGTGCCTTCATCAACATCCTCCCGGGCCGTGACGGTCTGGTCCACATCTCCAAGCTGGGGCGCGGCAAGCGCATCAACGCAGTCGAGGACGTGCTCTCGCTCGGTGACGAGATCGAGGTGCGCGTCGAGGAGATCGACGACCGGGGCAAGGTCAGCCTGGTGCCCGCGGGCGATGCGCCCGAGCCGGTCGAGGGTGGGGCATCGGCAGCGCCGGCCGCATCGTCGGCTCCGTCGTCGGCTCCGGCCGCCGGTGGCGATGCACCCGAGGTGGTCAGCTTCGAGGCCGCGTTCGACGACGAGCTGCGCACCGAGGTCGGCGACCTCGATCCGGCCGAGCGTCGACCCCGCAACGACCGTGGTGGTGACCGGAACGACCGTGGCGGCGACCGCGGCGGTCGTCGACGTCACCGCTGATCACGTCCGATGACGTCCGTCGCCCCCGTCCGGCTCCCGTGCCGGGCGGGGGCGACGTGCGTTACGAGCCGGTCCACATCGATCTGATGAACGAATACGTCACCCAGCTGCCGTCGGGCCTCACCGTGGCTCTCGAGCCCATGCCCGCCACCCGCACCGTCTCGATGGGCGTGTGGATGGGCGTCGGTGCCCGCGACGAGCCCGAGGCCCTGGCCGGTGTCAGCCACTTCCTCGAGCACCTCGTGTTCAAGGGTTCTCCCGAGCGCGACGCCGTGTCGATCTCGCGGGCGATCGACCGCGTCGGCGGCGACATCAACGCCTTCACCTCCAAGGAGTACACGGCCTACTACTGCCGGGTCCCGTCGAGGTGCCTCGCGGATGGCATCGAGCTGCTCGGTGACGTCGTGGCTCGACCGGCGATCCGGCCCGACGAGCTCGAGAACGAGCGGCAGGTCATCCTCGAGGAGCTGGCCATGGACGACGACGATCCCGACGACGTCGTCCATCGCCGCTTCGGTCGCGAGGTGTTCGGTGAGCACCCGCTCGGCCGCGACACCGGCGGCGATCGCGAGACCGTCGCGGCGATCACCGTCGACGACGTCCGACGCTTCCACGCCGAGCACTACCGGGCGGGGTCGACGGTCGTCTCGATCGCCGGTGCGATCGATCCCGAGCAGACCCTCGACCTGGTCGAGCGGGCCTTCGCGGCGCTCCCCGGGGGCGACGGACGGGTCGGTCGGCTGGCGCCGGACGCGCTCGGCCACGATGCCGAGATCCTCGACGACACCGAGCAGGTCCACCTCGTGATGGGCGGGCGGTCGCTGCCGCGGCTCGACCCCGACCGCGAGGCCCTCGACGTGGTCAACCACGTGCTCGGCGGCGGGCTGTCGAGTCGGCTGTTCGACGAGATCCGCGAGCGTCGCGGCCTGGCCTACTCGGTCTTCTCGGGGACCGCGGCCTACGCCGATTGCGGCTCCTGGTCGGTGTACGCGGGAACGATGCCCGAGCACGCACGCACGGTCCGCGCGCTGGTCGAGGAGCAGCTCGGCCTGCTGGTGGCCGAGGCGATCACCGACGAGGAGCTCGAGATCGCGATCGGCTACCTGACCGGCTCGTACGAGATGGGTCTGGAGGATTCCGGTGCGCGCATGTCGCGCCTGGGCGGGATGCTCATCACCACCGGGATGTTGCGTCCGGTCGACGAGCAGCTCGCCCGCTGGCGGGCCGTCGACCACGACGCCGTCCGCCGGGTGCTCGATCGGGTGTACGGGGCCGGAACGACCCTGGCCGTCTCGCTCGGGCCCACCTCGACGCGCTGAGGACGCGGCGCGTGTTCGACCGACGCGCTGACTACCGTCGACGGCCATGAGCACCACACGATCCGAGCCGCCCCGCGTCCTGAGGGTCGGGGTCAACGGTGCCGGGGGCCGCATGGGGCGCACGGTGTGCGCCGCGGTGGTCGCCGATCCCGAGCTGGAGCTGGTCGCAGCGGTCGACCCCCACGCGGCGGGCCAGCGGCTGGATCTGGGGGCCACCTCGCTGACGATCGCCGGGGAGCTGCGAGCGTTCGCCGATGCGGGCTGTGAGGTGGTGGTCGACTTCACCGTCGCCGAGGCCGCACGGACCGGGCTCCCGTGGCTCGCGATGCACGGGATCCACGCGGTGGTCGGCACCACGGGGCTCGAGGACGACGACGTCGAGCGGATCCGCGCTGCGTTCGGGGACGGGCCGGCGCACTGCATGATCGCCGCGAACTTCGCGATCTCGGCCGTGCTCATGATGCACATGGCCGAGCTGGCAGCGCCCTACTTCGACACGGCCGAGATCATCGAGTGGCACCACGAGGCCAAGGTCGACGCGCCGTCGGGGACGGCGGTGGCCACGGCCGAGCGCATGGCGGCCGCCTCCGACCGCTGGGCCCCCGACCTCACCGAACGCGAGCTGATGGCCGGGGCCCGTGGCGGGATCGGGCCGGCGGGTATCCACGTCCACTCGGTTCGCATGCGCGGCATGGTCGCCCACCAGGAGGTGGTGCTCGGCACGCTCGGGCAGACGCTGACGATCCGCCAGGACAGCTACGACCGCACCAGCTTCATGCCCGGGGTGCTCCTCGCCTGCAAGCGCATCGGGGAGCACCCGGGCGTGACGGTCGGTCTCGACCGCTTCCTCGGCCTCGGGACCTGAGCGGTCGGCCCGCGGCTCGGTCGCGTCTCAGGCGAGCGCGGCGAGCGCGGCGTCGTAGTCGGGCTCCTGCGCGATCTCGGGGACGAGCTCGGTGTGCGTGATGTTGCCCTGCTCGTCGAGCACCACGACGGCCCGCGCGAGCAGGCCTGCGAGCTTGCCCTCGGCCAGGGTGAGCCCGAAGGTCTCGCCGAAGTCGCTGCGGAAGCTGGAGGCGGTCACCACGTTGGCCAGGCCCTCGGCGCCGCAGAAGCGGGACTGCGCGAAGGGCAGGTCGGCCGACACGCACAGCACGACGGTGTCGTCACGACCCGCGGCACGCTCGTTGAACGTGCGGACGCTCTTGGCGCAGGTGGGGGTGTCGATGCTCGGGAAGATGTTGAGCACGACCTTCTTGCCGGCGTAGGTGTCGGCCGAGACCTCGCCGAGGTCGGCACCCGACAGGGTGAACGAGGGGACGGTGCTGCCGACGGTGGGGAGCTCGCCGACGGTGGAGACGGGGTAGCCCCCGAGGGTCACGGATGCCATGGCGCCCGATGATGGCACGTCGTCCGGCCGCGGCCACCACGGTGCTGCCACCGGGGCGGCGGACCGTCAGCGTGCGCCGCGGATGTTGCGGGCGTTCATCGCGACGACCACCAGGATCGAGGCCGCCACGACCCACCACTGGTAGCGCTGGAGCCAGTCGAGGAAGTCGACGAGCTGGCGCTCGATGCGCCGGGCGAGCCACCACATGAGCGTGAGGCGCCCGGCGATGCCGACGGCCAGGAGCGCCAGGAGGCGCACCATCGGCGTGCGGTGGACCCCGCTCAGGACCGCGACGATGTTGCTGCCGGCGAAGAACGGGATGAGCACCCAGTGGGCCTTGTCGAAGCCCCGCTGGAACGCGTCCAGCGACTCTGCCGACACACCCAGGTAGCGGGTGAACCAGTTGAGCGCCTGGGCGCGGTACGCCCGACCGATCAGGTAGCAGATCACGAACGCCGCCGTGAGGCGCAGGGTCGCGATGACGACGTAGGCCCACACCGGGACGCCCGCCGCGAGGGTGAGCGCCAGGTAGCGGTTGCGCGAGGACAGCACGAGCAGTGCCTCGGGCGCGGTCTCGACCCAGCGGGCCCACATGGCGCCCGCGACGTTCGTCATGATCACCAGGGTGACGAACCCGACGAGCACGAGCGGGCCCCACGCCGGGCGGTGGGTGAGCGGACCATTCGGGTCGGGGTGCACGGCCTCGTCGACGATTCGGCCACGGTACCGGGTGCAGTACGGTCCTCGCCCATGAAGGGCCTGATGCAGGACACACCGCTCACCATCACCCACCTGTTCGACCGCGCGGAGCGTTACTTCCCGCACAAGGGCATCGTGACCGCGACGCCGACCGGCCGGGTGCGCACCAGCTACGGCGAGTGGGCCGATCGCACGCGACGCCTCGGCGGGGTCCTCGACGCGCTCGGGATCTCGGCCGAGGGGCGGGTCGCGACCTTCGGGTGGAACACGGCGCGCCACCTCGAGCTCTACTTCGCCGCGCCCTGCACGGGCCGCGTCCTGCACACGCTCAACATCCGGCTGTTCCCCGAGCAGCTGACCTACATCGTCAACCACGCCGACGACGAGGTGATCTTCGTCGACCGGTCGCTGCTGCCCCTGCTCGCGCCGCTGCTGCCGACCTTCGAGTGCCTGCAGCACCTGGTGCTGATGGACGACGGCAAGGGCGACATCCCCGCCGACCTGGCCGGACACGAGCTCCTCGACTACGAGCAGCTCCTCGCCGGCGCGGCACCGGTCGACTTCTCAGTGGCCGACGAACACCGTGCGGCGAGCATGTGCTACACGAGCGGCACCACCGGCAACCCCAAGGGCGTGGTGTACAGCCACCGCTCCACCTTCCTGCACACGATGGGGGCGATGATGGCCGACTCGCTGGGCGCGCGGGAGTCGGATCGGATCCTGCCGGTGGTCCCGATGTTCCACGCCAACGCGTGGGGCCTCGCGCACGCCGCCGTTGCCTGTGGCGCGGATCTGGTGATGCCGGGCGCCGACCTGTCGGGGACGGCGCTCGCGGATCTGATCGTGGAGGAGCGCGTGACGATCGCCGCGGGCGTCCCCACGATCTGGATGCAGGTGCTCCCCGAGCTGAAGGGCCGCGACACCTCGAGCCTGCGCACCATCCCGTGCGGCGGGTCCGCGGTGCCCAAGGCACTGTCGGAGGCCTACCGCGCCCAGCTCGGGCTGCCGATCCTGCAGGCCTGGGGGATGACCGAGACCAGCCCGATCGCGGCGGTCATGCGGCTCGACGGGGACGAGGAGACGCTCCCCCTCGACGAGCAGGCCGAGCTGCGCACCATGGTGGGTCGACCCTCGTTCGGGGTGGAGTGCCGGGTGGTGGTGCCCGACTCGCTCGACCCGGTCCCCTGGGACGGGGAATCGAGCGGCGAGCTGCAGTGCCGCGGCAACTGGATCGCGGCCACCTACTACGACGACGAGCGCGCCGGGGAGAGCTTCACCGCCGACGGCTGGCTGCGCACCGGTGACGTCGCCGTGGTCGATGCCCGCGGGCGCGTCCGGCTCGTCGACCGCACCAAGGACCTCATCAAGTCGGGCGGGGAGTGGATCTCGTCGGTGGAGATCGAGAACGAGCTGATGGCCCACCCGAAGATCCAGGAGGCCGCCGTGATCGGGGTGCCCCACCCGCGCTGGTCGGAACGGCCGCTGGCCTGCGTCGTCCCGGTGGCCGGCGAGTCGCTGACCAAGGACGAGGTGATCGAGTACCTCGCCGACAAGGTCGCGAAGTGGCAGCTTCCCGACGATGTGGTCTTCATCGACGAGGTGCCGAAGACGAGCGTCGGCAAGTTCTCGAAGAAGACGCTGCGCGAGCGTTTCGCCGAGCACGTGCTCCCGGCCGACTGAGCGGCCCGCGGGTCATGCGGCCTGCGGATGGTGACCGGGACGGTCGACGGGGTCGACGGTGGCGTCGGGGTCGTCGACGGGGTCACCGGGCAGGACCGTCACGGGGGTCGACGCGGTCTGCGTCTCGGCGCGCAGGCGCGGGGCCAGCCGGGCCATCGCGAAGGCCAGGAGCATCAGCAGGGCACCCGACACGGTGATCAGCAGCGGGGCGCGGCCCTCACCGGGGAAGAAGTGGGCGATCGCCCAGGGCACTTGGACGAGCAGGCCCACGGCGCCCACGGCCGACACGGTGGCACGTCCGGGCCGGGTGCCGAGCGCAAGCAGGCCGACCGAGGTCGCGATCCCGAAGAGCGTCGCGAACCCGGGTGCCTGCGTCCCGGTCAGCGCGGCACCGCCGACCATCGCGATCGGACCGGCGAGCTGGGGCAGCACCGGCGAGCGCAGTCGTGGATGTCGGGCGAGCAGCAGGACGGTCGATCCGACGGTCCAGACCACGAGCCCGGTGACGAGACCGGCCTCCATCGCGAAGTGGCCGAGGGTGCTCGGCAACGACTGCACGAGCGTCACGCCACCGATGATGGTGAGTGCGAGGCGACCGGCCCGGTCCGGCACCAGGTCGTGGATCGAGACGGCGGTCAGGAACCCGAGCGCGGTCAGCGTGATGGCCAGCAGACCCAGCCCCGGGTTCGTCGGGCTGACGATCCCGGCACCGACGACCATCGTGACGGCGCCGGCCACGGTGGTCAGCACCACGGGCGCGAGCAGCGGTCGAGTCCGCAGCACCAGCAGCGCCAGCCCGAGGGACCACACGGCGATCCCTGCGGCAGTGGCGCCGGCGGCCAGCTCGACGGCCAGGCCGACCGCGATC
>CAYRXQ010000167.1:5008-6710 GCA_964428115.1 uncultured Ilumatobacteraceae bacterium | reverse complement strand
TCACGGACCGGCTCACGCGGACGAACACGTGCACCCGCATCCGCACGTCGACCCGGCCGCCGGGCCAGCGGGCGGTCGGCCGGGCATCGACCGTGCGCTGCGCATCGGGATCGGCGGCCCGGTCGGGAGCGGTAAGACGACCCTCGTCGGCGCGCTGTGCACCCTGCTGCGCGATCGGTTCGGCCTCGCGGTCGTGACCAACGACATCTTCACCACCGAGGACGCCGAGGCGCTCCGACGAGCCGGGGTGCTGCCGACCGAGCGGATCGTGGCCGTCGAGACCGGGTGCTGCCCGCACACCGCGATCCGTGACGACATCGCCGCGAACCTCGATGCCGCCGAGGACCTGGAGGACGCGCTCGGCGACGTCGAGGTGACCTTCATCGAGTCGGGTGGCGACAACCTGACGGCGATCTTCAGCCGAGGACTGGTCGACGCGCAGATCTTCGTGATCGACACCGCGGGCGGCGACGACGTGCCGCGCAAGGGCGGTCCCGGGGTCGCGACCGCCGATCTGCTCGTGATCAACAAAGTCGACCTCGCGCCCCACGTCGGTGCCGACACCGGGCGGATGGAGTCCGACGCGAACGAGCGTCGGGCCGGGCGGCCGGTGCTGCTCACCTCGTTGCGCACGCCGGTGGGGGCCGAGCCCGTCGCGTCGTGGGTCATCGACCGGTTGACCCGGGTCCGCCTCGAAGGGTCGACCGGCTCGGGATGAGGTCGCGATCGTCGTTCCGCATCGCACGGGTCGACGGGGTCGATCGCCTCGTCGACGTGCGATCCGAGCCGCCGGTCGCCATCCGCCAGGCAGGTGGGAGGGTCCTCCTCGTGGGGAGTGCGGCCGGTCCGGTCGGTGGCGACGAGCTCTCCCTCGAGGTGGAGATCGGGCCGGACGCCACGGCGTCCGTGGGATCCGCCGCTGCCGCGATGGTGTGGCCCGGCCCGGCGGCGTCGGACGCGTCGGGTGCCGCCAGCGTGTCGAGCGTGTCGAGCGTGTCGAGCGTGTCGATCGAGGTGGGCGAGCGCGGGGCGCTCACGTGGTGGCCCGAGCCGACCGTGTTGGTGGCGCAGGCGCGACATGCGGTGCGGACTCGGTGCCGACTCGCCGCGTCGACTCGCCTGCTGCTCGTGGAGGAGCTGGTGCTGGGCCGCAGCGGGGAGCCCTCGGGCGACGTGACGTTGGATCTCCGGGTGGAGGTGCTCGGTCGACCGCTGGTGCACCACGTGGAGCAGTTCGGCCCGTCGACGCCCGGCTGGGGGAGCGTGGCCGCGGCCGGCATCGCCCGTCACGTGATCACCGCACTCGTCGTCGGCGACTGGTGGCTCGAGCAGCCGATCGAGGCATCGCTCGGGCCGGGGTTCGAGCCGTCGGTCGAGGTGGCGTCGCCGGTGACCCCGCGGTCGGTCGAGGTGACGATGCCGGTGGGCCCGCCGTTGGTCGAGGTGGGCTCGACCGGGGAGCTTGCCGCCGCGCTCCGACTGGCCCCGACAACCGCAGTGACCGAGGCAGTCGGACCAGCGGCACTGATCGTGGCGCTCGGCCCGGACCGGCCGGCCGCGCTCGCTGCGCTCCACCGCATCGCGCCCTGGTGTCACCCCGGAGCGCTCGCGTCGCGCCCCCGGACACTCGCCGTCGGCTGATCACCCGCATCGCGACCAGCTGCAGCGCACCGGTGTCAGACACCCTGCAGCGCGCAGACGC
>CAYRXQ010000167.1:0-4908 GCA_964428115.1 uncultured Ilumatobacteraceae bacterium | reverse complement strand
CGCCAGCTGCAGCGCGATCAGCTGCAGCGTGTCTGACACCGGCGCGGCACCGACCGACGGCGACGGCTGCCAGCTGCAGCGCGGGGAGCTGCAGCGTGTCTGACACCGTCAGCGGATGGTGCGGAGGAGGCGGGCGCGGTGGAGGGTGGCCTCGGCGGCGAGGGACGGGAGATCGACGGTGGTGCAGCGGCCGTCGGCCACCACCTGTCGACCGGCGACCACCACGTGACGGACCGAGCGGCCGTCGCCGTTCCACACGAGCTGCAGCACCGGGTCGTCGGAGACCGGTGTCCACGCCGGTCCGGTGGTGTCGACCAGCACCACGTCGGCGCGCTTGCCGACCTCGATCGAGCCGATCTCGTGGTCGAGGCCGATCGCCCGGGCGCCCCCGATCGTGGCGAGTTCGAACGCGTGCGGGGCGCCGAAGCGCGTCGGGTCGACCCGGGTGTCCTTCGCGAGGCCCGCGGCGAGCGAGGCGGCCCGCAGCACGTCGACCGCGTCGCCGGCGTTCTCCGAGTCGCAACCGAGCGCGATCCGTGCACCGCGCTCGACCAGATCGGCGTGGCGTCCTGCGACGGTGACCCCCTGGCCCAGGCGCAGGTACGCCCACGGGCAGTAGGCGATCGCGAGGTCGCGATCCACGACCAGGTCGAGCTCCTCGGCGTCGAGGTGGACGCCGTGGCCGAGGAGCACGTGCCGGCCGAGCACGCCGAGCCGGTCGAAGTGCACGAGCGGCCGAACCCCGGTGCGCCCGAGATAGCTGATCGGGTCGGAGTCGGTGGGGGCCAGGTGGAAGGTGAGCCCGGTCTGGTGCTGCCGGGCGAACTCGCTGGCCGCGACCAGCAGCTCGTCGGTCATCAGGTCGTGGCCGACCAGCGTGGCCCATCCCCGCACTCGCGGATGCCCGGCGGTCAGCGCCATCACCTCGGCGAAGCGGTCGAGGACCTCGTCGACGGTGCCGGCCCATGGCTGACCCGCGACGTCCCATCCCCAGGTGCCGAGGGTGCCGCCCGCGCCGACGGTGTCGAAGGCGGCGAGCACCCGGTCGGGATGGGCGACCGTCCCGGCCTCGACGGTGGTGGTGATGCCGTTGGTGACCGCCTCGACGAGCGCGATCGTCGCGGAGAGCTCGTCGTCGTCGCCGGTGTGCGCGGCGTGGATCGGCACCGCCCACTCGAAGATCGCCCGGCCGCTCGGCAGGTCGTCGGGGATGGTGGATCGGATGAGGCGATCGCCCGTCAGGTGCTGATGTGCGTTCACCAGGCCGGGGATGGCGAGGTGGCCCGGTCCGCCGATCCGCCGGGCGTCGGGATGGCGCGACTCGAGCTCGGCCCGGTCACCGACCGCGACGATCCGGTCACCGGCGACGGCGACCGCGGCGTCGTGCAGGAGCCGTCGCGTCGAGTCCATGGTGACGATCCGGTCGGCGATGACGAGCAGGTCGACCGGGGCGTCCGCAGAACCATCCGCGGCACCGTCTGCGCTGCCGCCCGTGGACGGTCCCGTTGGGTGGGTGGGGGGCGCCATGGGGCGAGACTACGTGCCCACCGGCCCGCCGGACTGCGCGAAGATGGTATGACTGACAGACCAAAACGCCGATCCCGTGCCGGGAGCGGTCAGGAGCGGCCCCGGCCGTACGAGGAGGGCGACGTGCTCGTCGAACATCCGGCATTGCAGGACCACTGGTACGTGGTCGCCGAGGGCGACGACCTCGCAGGCGGCCCGCTCGCCGTGACGTTGCTGGGCCGCAGCTACGTCGTGTGGCGGGGCCCCGACGGCGGTGTCGTGGCGGCGCCGGATCGTTGCCCGCACCGGGAGGCGCCGTTGTCGCTGGGCACGGTCGCGGACGGTTGCCTGGTGTGCCCCTACCACGGGTGGACGTTCGGCGACGAGGGTCGCTGCGTGGAGGTCCCCTCCTCGGGCAAGGGCCGCCCGGTGCCGCCCACCGCCCACCTCGCCACGGTGCACGCCGAGGAGCGCTACGGCCTGGTGTGGCTGTGCCCGGGCACGCCGGTCGGACACATCCCGGTCATCGAGGCCGACACCGATCCGACCTACCGGCGGATCAACTCGGGCGTCGAGCGGTGGGCCGTGTCGGCCACCCGCATGACCGACAACTTCCTCGACACCTCGCACTTCCCGTGGGTCCACACCGGCACCTTCGGGATCGCCGAGAACACCACCGTGGCGCCCATCGACCTGGTCGATCTCGACGACGACTTCCACGGCTACGAGTACGAGGTGTTCGCCGGCAACACCACCGGTGGCTCGACCGTGTCGGGCCAGGACACCGAGGTCGTCCACCGGCGCATGACCACCGGCTTCCACCTGCCGTTCACGGTGCGCAGCACGATCCACTACGACACCGGGCTCGACCACCTGATCCTGCTGATCGCCACGCCGATCGACGACGTCAACGCCTACTTCACGTTCGTGATCTGGCGCAACGACGACTTCTCGGTGCCCGCCGAGGAGGTCATCGCGTTCGACCGCCGGATCGGTGCCGAGGACAAGGTCATGCTCGAGCGGGTGCCCGGCGTGCTCCCGCTCGACCAGCGGGCCACGGTCAGCGTCCAGTCGGACCGGGCGTCGGTGGAGTGGCGCCGCCGCCTCGCCGCGATGCTCACATGAGCGTCGCCGGACCCCCCGACGGTGGTGCTCGCCTGGCCGAGCGGGTGCCGCTCCGGGATCGACTCGCCGCCGCGGCCGGCGCCGGCGGTGGGGGCGCTGGGGGTGCAGCCCTGCGCGGCCTGGTGGTCCGCACGCCGCACCACCAGGTGCTCGAGGTGCTGGCCGCGTCGAGCACCCCGCCCGACGTTGTCATGCTCGACATGGAGCACTCGGCGATCGGGCCGGACGCCCTCGACGCGATGCTCGCCGTCGCCACGGCCCACGGCCTCGACGCAGTGGTGCGCGTCCCCACGCTCACCGGTCCGTGGATCCAGCTGGCCCTCGACACCGGCGCGGTCGGCGTGGTCGTGCCGCACGTGGCGTCCCCGGCCGACGCAGCCGCCGCCGTTCGAGCCGCGCACTACGGCGACGGAGGCCGTGGGTTCTCGGGGTCGACCCGTGCGGGTCGCTGGGGCACCCGCTCACTCGACGAGGTGCTCACGACCGCGGCCGCGACCACGACCGTGATCGCCCAGGTGGAGGATCCGTCCGCCCTCGGCCACCTCGACGAGATCGTCGCCGTGCCCGGGCTCGACGCCGTGTTCGTGGGCGCGGCCGACCTGGCGGTGGCCCTCGGCGCGCGTCGCCTCGACGACCCCGCGGCGACGGCCGCGGTCGACGCCGTGGCCGATGCCTGCGCCCAGGCCGGCCGTCCGCTCGTGGCCTTCGCCGGCTCCCCGGCCGCCGCGGCCGCCTGGCGCGAGCGGGGCGCCGCCCTGATCTTCGAAGGCACCGACCAGTCCCGCCTCGCCACCCCCTGGCCCTGACCTGACACGCGTGGGTCGCGCTGGGTGACATCAATTCGGCATGAGAACTGGTGGGGTGGGCGACCGCCCGTGGAACTGACACGCGTGGGTCGCGCTGGGTGACACCAATTCGGCATGAGAACGGGTTGGGGATCCGACCCATCTCGGACCTGACACGCCCGGGTCGCGCTGGGTGACGCGAATTCGGCATCAGAACCGTCGGGGTGGGCGACCGCCCGTGGAACTGACACGCGTGGGTCGCGCTGGGTGACACGAATTCGGGGTGAGAACCGGTGGGGTGGGCGGCGATGCGGGCCGTCAGGCGGGCCGGCACTCGAGGGGGGTCGTGCCGAGGTGTCCGGCGGTGATCGTGCAGGTCACCGGAGGCAGCCCGCCGAGGTTCGTGTACCGCCCGACGGGGTCGGTCAGCAGCGGCCGTGACTCCGGCGCCGCGCAGGCCCGATCGCCGCTGTCGTTGCCCGGGTTGTCACACGGCCGCAGCAACGCGGCCGCAACAGCTCGCGACATGAAGTCGGCCACGGCATACGCACCGGTCTGGGTGAAGTGGACCCCGTCGCGGGTGAACCAGTCCACTGCCGACCGGGTGGCCGCGTCGAACTCGACCAGCACGAGCTCGGGGAGGTCGCCCGAGGCGGCGACCGCCCGCAGGTGCGCGTTGTGGGTGACGAAGGCAGCGGCGTTCGAGGCCGCCGACGGGGACGTGTACGAGACGGGCTGTCGATACGTGAGCCACAGCACGGTGTGGGCCCCCTTTGCCCGGGCCGCGGCCACCACCTGGTGGATCGCGGCCGGGAAGTTCGCGGCCCAGTCGTTGTAGCCGGTCTGCACGACCACGACCTCGTAGCTGCCCGGCGCCGCGAGGATCGAGTCGACGGCGTTCGGTGGCCGGCGACCCTCGCGGCCGCTGCAGGAGAACCCGATGAGCCGCCGGCAGCTCTCGCCGTCGAACCGCATCGACATGCCCCGCAAGGCTGTCGCTGCGCCCGAGATCCAGCGGATGCCCGACATCGACGAGTCGCCCACGGCGAGCACCCGGGGCAGCGGCGGGACCGGGTTGGCGCCCGAGGATGCCGTCGCCGCCGCGGGTGGGCCGACGAACCAACCGGCCGCATCCACGATCACGTGGGTGCTGCGCAGCGAGGTGATCGCGCCGCCACGAGTCGACAGCGGCCAGACCGCGAGGTTCGCGACCGGCGCCCGTGACATGGTGTTGAGCGTGGAAGTCCCGGGGCGAGCGCGTCCGGCCGCCCAGACGGTGAGGTGACCCGGGCCGACCGAGCCGACCGCGGTGAGGTTCACGAGTGCGGCGGCCGCGGGGAGCGACGTGCTCGAACCCGGCGTGGCGGGACGGTGCTCGATCACGCCACCGGCGTGCACCGGACGACGGTCGATCCGGGTGTCGAGCATCCGCTGCGGTGGCACGGGCACGAAGAGCCCCTCGGTGCTGTCGGGAGCGTCGACGCCGGTGAAC
>CAYRXQ010000166.1:0-6728 GCA_964428115.1 uncultured Ilumatobacteraceae bacterium | reverse complement strand
CGCTCGCCGCCCTGCAACCCGCCGACCTGCGGCGCGCACACCTGCGTCCCCCCCCGCTGCCGCGCCCCCCGCGGCCGGGTGTCTGACACCGGCGTGGGGGACCTGCAGCGCGGGCAGCTGCAGCGTGTCTGACACCGGGTTAGACACGGCGGGTCACCACGACCCAGGCGGTGCGGGCGAGGATCTGCAGATCGAGGACCAGCGACCAGTTCACGAGGTACTGCAGGTCGTAGCCGAGCTTGTGATCGGCGGTGGTGTCGTACCGACCGTGCACCTGGGCCAGACCCGTCAGCCCCGGCGGGAGCTCGTGGCGCCGGCCGTAGCCGGGGACCTCACGCTCGATCTCGGCGATCAGCTCGGGCCGCTCGGGACGTGGCCCAACGAGCGACATCTCGCCGCGCAGCACGTTCCACAGCTGTGGCAGCTCGTCGGCGCGCGACGACCGCATCCACGCGAGGCCCGGCACCACCCGGTCGTCGTCACGGGTGGCGAGCTGCGGCCCGGCCGACTCGGCATCCGGGCGCATCGTGCGGAACTTCACGACCTCGAAGTGCTCGCCGCCCCGCCCGACCCGCACCTGGCGGTAGAGGACCGGGGAGCCGGCCCGAACCCGGACGTACAGCGCGAGCAGCCCGAGCACCGGCACCCAGATCGGGATCGTGCCCACCACCAGGACCAGGTCGACCAGCCGCTTGAGCCGCAGCTGGTGCGAGGCGACTGCATGGCCGCGCAGTCGGGTGAAGGGCATACCGGCGATCTGGCGCACCGACTGCAGCCCGAGCAGCGTCTCGTGCGCACTGACCCGCTGGTGGACCCCGATGCCGAGGTGCTCCAGACTCGTGAGCGGTTCGGGGAACGCGCCCTCGAACGCGGCCAGATCGAGCAGCAGCACGTCGGTGGCGTTGGCGTGTCGGGCCTGCTCGACCAGGCGACCGGTGCCGGTGGCCGCGCCGGCCACCACGGCGTCGCGCTCGCTGAGCGTGAGGTGCGCCCGTGCCCGACCGATCTGATCGGTGGCGCCCACCAGGAACACCCGCGAGGGCCCCCGTCGACGGTTGCTCAGCGAACGGCTCACGGCGCGGTTGAGGGCCAACGCAATCGAGCCGACCACCAACAGGGCCGCCAGGTTGAGCCGCGGCATCAGGTAGCGGCCGGTGACGAACGAGGCCAGGCCGGCGATCGCCACGCCGATCACCATCGCGACGGCGGTGCGCGGCAGCCAGGGTCGATAGCCGAGCCGCGGTTCGCGCTCGTACAGACCGCCGAAGTAGTTGATCGCCAGCTGGATCGCGGTCGCGATCCCGAACCCCACCCAGTAGTGGCTGAGCGGATAGGTCGGCCAGTCGGTGCCGAACCGCACGAGGTTGATCAGCACCATCACCCCGAACAACACGACGGCGTCGAGGACGAACAGGAAGCGGAAGCCGCGGGCCCACATCCACGACAGCGGACGGTTGGCGCGCCCGACCACCCGCTCGATCATCGGTGGGAACGGTGCGACCCCGCTCGCGGTGTCCTGACGCGACATGACGCGTCCAACCTACTGGTGGTGCCGGGGCGCCCCGGCGACAGGATCAGACCTGCGCGGCGTGCCAGGCGTACGCGGTGCGCACGATCTCGTGCAGCCCGTACTGCGCCCGCCAGCCGAGGACCTGCTCGGCGCGGGTCGGATCGGCGAAGGTGCTCACCGGGTCGCCGGCTCGCCGAGGCGCCAGCGTGTGCGGCACCGGCCGCCCGGCGACCCCCTCGATCGCGTGCAGCACCTCGAGCACCGAGGAGCCCCGCCCGGTCCCGACGTTGATCTCCACCGTCTCGCCACCGGCGGCCAGATGGTCGAGGGCCTTCACGTGTGCCTCGGCGAGGTCGGCGACGTGGATGTAGTCGCGGATGCAGGTGCCGTCGGGGGTCGGGTAGTCGGTGCCGAACACCTGCAGCGGCGGCGCGCCACCGAGCAGCGCCTTCATGGCGACCGGGATGAGGTTGAGCGCGAAGTCCCAGTCCTCGCCGATGCGCGTGTCGAAGCTCGCCCCGGCGGCGTTGAAGTAGCGCAGGCTGACGGCCCGCAGCCCGTGGGTGGTGCCGTACCAGCGCAGCACCCGCTCGACGGTGGCCTTGGTCTCGGCATACACGCTCTCGGGGCCGATCGGCGCCGACTCGTCGACCGGCACCCGCTCGGGCGTGCCGTAGACCGAGCAGGAGGAGGAGAACACCACCGACCGCACACCGGCGCGCATCGCCGCCTCGACCAGGTGCACGGTGCCGTCGACGTTGTTGTGCCAGTACTTGCCCGGCTGCTGCATCGACTCGCCCACGTTCTTGTACGCGGCGAAGTGCACGACCGAGCCCACCTGGTGGTCGCGGCAGACCTCCTCGACGAGGGCCTCGTCCGCGATGTCGCCGACCACGAGCTCGGTGTCGATGACCGCCTCGGGCCGGCCGAGCTCGAGGGAGTCGAGCACCACCACCCGACGACCGGCCGCCCGCAGCGCACGCACCGTGTGCGACCCGATGTAGCCCGCACCCCCGGTCACGAGGACGGTGGCATCGGCGGGAGGCGGCTGCGTGGTCACGTTGGGCACGTTAGCGACCGTCCCGGTCGGCCCGACGGCGGGCCCGATGGCGGTCGGTCGGCAGTCCGACGGCGTTCGGTCGGCGGTCCGTGGTGCGTCGTGGCCGGGCCAGCGGCGGTCGATGTGGTCGAATCGGATCGTGATCGTCCTGGTGATCGTGACCTACTCGGTGCCTGCCGAGGTGCTCGATCGCTGCGTCACGTCCGTGCTCGCCGCCTCCCCGCCACCCGGTGACGAGGTGCGCGTGGTGGTCGTCGACAACGGTGGCCGGGCCGAGGTGACGAGCGGACAGGATCGGCCGGAGGTGCTCCGACCGGCACGCAACGGCGGCTTCGGTGCCGGCGCCAACGAAGGCCACCGACGCGCCGCCGAGCTCGGGGCGCGCCTGACGGTCCTGCTCAACGACGACGTCGAGGTCGACCCGGGCTTCCTGGTGCCGCTCGTCGCCGCGCTCGACGGCGACCCGGGGCTCGGAGCCGTGCAGCCGCTGCTCCTCCTCGCCGGGGACCCGCCGGTGGTCAACTCCACCGGAGTCGTCATCGGCCCCGACGGCGCCGGGATGGATCTCGGCTACGGCCGCCCACTCGCCGAGGAGCACCTCGTCCCCGCGGCGATCGACGTGTTCACCGGTGGTGCCGTGGCGTTCCGTCCCGAGTTCCTCGAACAGACCGGCGGCTTCGACGAGCGCTACGTCCTTTACTACGAGGACGTCGACCTCGCCCGTCGTGGCGCCGAGCTCGGCTGGCGCTACGCCTACGTGCCCGCGAGCCGGGTGGTGCACGCCCAAGGGTCGTCCACCGCCGCGTTGGGCGACCGGACCGTGTACCTGCGCGAACGAAACCGTCTCTGGGCCGCGGCTCGCATCGCGGATCGGCGCACGGTCGCCGGTGCGCTGTGGCTGTCGCTCCGACGCGTGCGCCACCGGCCGCGCCGGGTCCACGCGCTGGCCCTCCTCGCCGGGCTCGCGGGCATGCCCGGTCGGCGATGGGCCCGACACCGAGCTCGCACGCGGCACCGATGACGACGGCCGTCGGGCGGCAAGGCGACTACGGTCGGCGACCATGACCGACACGGCCGGACACGTGAAGCGTCCGGAACCGGAGGTCGCGCCCGTTCCCGACCCACCGAAGCCCGCGACCGAGCGGAACCGTGGCGGTGACCGCGGCGGGCAGCAGCAACAGGAGGCCGAGTCGATCGCGGCCCTCCTCGTGGCCCAGATCACCGGACGGCGTGGCGGGGCGCGGGGCCTCGACCCCGAGGACCTCGCAGCAGAGCGGGCGCCGGGCCCCGAGTTCGTCGGCAACACCGTCGGCAAGCGGGCCACCGCCGAGGCCCAGACCGTGTCCGCCGACCCGATGATCGACCGGATCAAGCTGGGCGAGGCGATCGCCACCAAGGGGCGGCTCGGCGCGGAAGGTCTCACGTCCCTGATGGCCGGCGCCGGATCCCGGGGACCGGTGATGACGCCGATGACCGGCGGGACGCCACTCCTCGACCAGCACCGGCAGGCACGCGAGGGCCTCGAGCAGGGCGTGCGCGACGAGGTCGAGCGCCAACGACAGGCGGCACTCGCGAAGGAGGAGGCGGCGAACCGCGTCGCCGGGCTCCAGGCGATGATCGAGGAGATGCGGCCGAACGTGAAGGCCGTACGCGACATCGCGCCGTGGGACGTGACCGCGATCGGCACCCTCGCCAAGACCGCCAGCGACGCGGCGAAGGCCGTCACCACCCCCGCGCCGACCGACCTCGCGCAGGTGGAGCTGCGCGACACCGCCGCGAAGGCCGCACTCGAGGCGCTCTCGCAGCGGATCGCCGAGGACGCGGCGTGGATGGACGCCCTGCGTCCCTACGACATGGCCACCATCACCGAGGGCCTCGAGAAGCACGCCGCCAACGACAAGACGCTCATGACCAACAGCATGGAGCAGACGTGGCGGCAGATCGCCACGCTCGGCGCCGCGCTCCCACGCGACAGCGACAAGGTCGCGGCGTACGTCACCACCTTGAGCAAGGACGTCGACCGCAAGACGCCGTTCGACGCCGAGATCGCCAAGGGCAAGCTCACCGGCGGCACCCCGGCCAAGAAGACCGAGCTCATCACGATCCTGCAGGCCAAGACCAAGATCAAGCGGTCGATCAGCGAGATCCTCGCCCAGGAGACGAACACCATGGTGCTCCTCGGCCTGGTGGGAAAGTTCGACACCCTCGACGGGTTCGGGTACGTCCTCGAGAAGACCACCGACCGGGACAAGCTCAAGAGCATCGCCGACGTGTCGAACCGCAACCTGCCGGCCCTCAAGCGGGCGTACGTGGCCGCCGGCGGCGCCGTGGGCACGGTCGAGCAGTGGCTGCTCACCACGGCGCGCCACAAGATCGCCACCCTCGACAGCTGGCTGTCGCGCAACGGCAAGGCATGGGCCGGGCAGGCGGGCGCCGCGCCGGCCTTCGTGCCGCCACCGGGCACCGCCACCATCACCAAGGAGCAGATCATGGCGGTGGCCGTGCCCCGCGAGGGCAACAGCTGGCCCGCGTCGGGTGGCTACGCCGGGAACCGTCGCTACGGCAACGACAAGGGACCGCCCGACATGTTGTTGCCGACGCTCACCGCGACTGGTGAGGCGATCACCTACACGGAGTACGACATCAAGCCGTACACGCCTGGTGTGAATCGCGGGACGAGCCGGTTCCTGAAGGGCTCCGACGGCCGGTTCTACGCGACCAACGACCACTACAAGTCCTTCCGACAGTTCTGAGGCAGCCATGGGCGACCGAGCACCGCACGACCCCGACCCCACCGACGGTGCGGCCAGCCAGGACGGTGCGGCCGGCCAGCCGGTCGGCTTCGCTGTCGAGGACGCGTTCCACCTCCAGGAGGAGGACGCCAGCGAGTTCGAGGACCGCTACCGAGCGCTCGTCAGCGAGCATCCCGAGGCCGTCGTCCGTCGGGCACGCGGCACCAAGATGCGCACGATGGGCGGGATGTTCGACGAGCTCGCTGCCGCGCTGCAGTTCCCGACCTACTTCGGCGAGAACTGGGCGGCGCTCGACGACATGCTGCTCGACCTCGACTGGCTGCCGAGCCACGACCACCTGCTGATCGTCAGCGACGCTCACGACCTGCTGGCCGACGAACCCGACGACGTGCTCGAGCTGCTCATGCGGGCCTTCGTCCGGGCGCATCAGGCCTGGGGTGGGGAGACCTCGTTCCGTGTCGTGTTCCAGGTGCCGCCGGGCGCGTCCGGACCGTTCCTCGACCGGATGCAGGCGATCGGCGCAGTGACCGCTCGGTAGTGTTCGCCCCCGTGACCGGTGGACCATGGCTCGACGTGGCGCTGGTGGCACCCCTGCGAGCCGATCGGGTCGGTGATCACCTGCGGACGCGGGTGGTCGAGCACGAACTGCGACGCCGGCTGGGCTCGATCTCCTGTCGTTGGGCGACCACCGAGGCAGTCCCCGCCGACACCCGCCCCGCCGACACCAGCCGGGCCAATACGCACTGGGTGCCCGCCGCCGACCTGCCCGCCGGGCCTCGCCCCGACGTGCTCGTGGTGCTGGCCGGAGCCGAGATCGACGTGGCGGACTGGGGGAGTGCCGGCCTGCCGCCGACGGTGACGGCTGCGCTGCCGCCCGACGGATCGGCCTCCGACGCCGTGCGCCTCCATCCCCTCGTCACCGACCCGATGGCGACCGAGATCCGAGCCGGGATGCTGCGGCACCTCGGCCTCCTGCCGCCACCGCCGTACACGCTCCACGGGCCACCGTGGAGCGTCGTCCACGGGCACGAGCGCGCCGAGGCGATCGATCTCGCCCCACTCCACGTCTCGACCACCGATCTGGTGATCATCGCCTCGTTCGCCGACGCGGTCGAGAGCGACGACCCGGGGCTCGTCGCGTTCGCGGGGGCCGCCGGTCAGATGCCCGAGGGCACCGATGCCGCCGCCATCGCCGCCGGACTCGACGACCTCGCCCGGCTCGTCACGGAGGCACTCGACGACGCCGTGCCCGAGACCACGGCGCGGCGGATCCAGTCGCTCGAGCGTCAGCTCGACGAGGAGCGCCGGGCCCTCGAGGCCGAGCGAGTCGCGCGGCGGGCGGAGCGGGAGCGGGCGGTCGTCGCGCTCGACGCGGCCGCCGATCGGGAACAGGTGCTCCGCGAGC
>CAYRXQ010000165.1:0-6877 GCA_964428115.1 uncultured Ilumatobacteraceae bacterium | reverse complement strand
CCGCTCAAGGATGTGGCTCGCATCAGTGCGCGCCACGACGCCGTCGGCACGCTCCGCGACACCGACACGGTCATCCCACCCAAGGTGGCCGAGCGCTTGGCCCGCGTCGTCACGGCCGAGCCCCCGAGTCCACCTCGCCTGACCGGCACTACCCGAGGTTGACGCCGACGAGCTCGCCGATCGCGTAGGTGACCGCACCGGCGACCAGCACGATGCCGACCTGACGGAGGATCGCGAACGGCAGGGGACGCTCGGCGAACCGGCCGATGAGCGCACCCACGATCGCGGCCGCGACGACACCGATGATGATCGAGGCCAGGACGGCACCGCCGCCCTCGCCGATCATCCACGGGATCACCGGGAGCAGTGCCCCGAACAGGAAGCACACGAGCGAGAGGCTCGCCGCAGCCCACGGCGACGGCAGCTCGTCGGGATCGATGCCGAGCTCCTCGCGTGCGTGCACCGCGAGCGCCGACTCGGGGCGACGCATCACCGCTTCGGCGGCCTCGCGGGCCTGTTCCACGCCCATGCCATGGCGTTCGTAGGTCTCGGCGAGCTCGGCCGTCTCGTGCTCGGGGTTGTGCTTGAGCTCGCGGCGCTCGACCTCGAGCTCGCGCTCGATGAGGTCGTTCTGCGCCGACACACTGATCCACTCGCCTGCGGCCATCGAGATGCCACCGGCGACCGCGCCGGCGAGGCCAGCGAGCCGGACCACCGAGGAGTCGACGCCCGAACCGGCGAACCCGAGCATCAGCGAGACGTTCGAGACGAGACCGTCGTTCACGCCGAACACGGCGGCCCGTGCCAGCCCTCCGGCGACCGAGCGGTGACCCGGATGTGCGTCGCGAGTGGCCATGGCGGCGACGCTACCGGTGGTCTGCGCCGGGGACCATGACGGGCAGCGATCGCAGGCCACGGCCGAGGATGGTCGCCCCCCACACCAGCTCGTCGAGGTCGGCAGCGAGCTGCAGGTCGGGGAGCCGCGCCACGAGTCGGCCGAGCGCGATCCGGGCCTCGAGACGGGCCAGCGGCGCGCCCAGGCAGAAGTGCAGGCCGTAGCCGAAGCCGAGGTGGCGGTGGGCATCTGCCCGGGTCAGGTCGAGGCGGTTGGGATCGCTGAACGCAGCCGGATCGCGGTTGGCCGAGGCGATGCCGAGGAAGACGGTCTGGCCGGCCGTCATCTCGACGCCGGCCCGGGCGTGGTCCTCGGCGACGACGCGCACCATCACCTTCGACGAGCCGTCGTACCGGTGCAGCTCCTCGACGGCGGTGTCGATCAGCTCGGGCCGTGCCGCGAGCAGCCGCTGCTGGTCAGGGTGCGTCATCAGGGCGAGCGCGGCGTTGCCGATCAGATTGGTCGTGGTCTCGTGGCCGCCGAACAGCAGCAGCGTGCAGGCACCCACCAGCTCCTCGGGGGTCAGGGGCGGGTCGGCCTCGGCACCGGCGGCCACGAGCGCGCTGATCAGGTTGTCGGCGGGGTGCGCCCGGTAGTGCCCGATGAGGTCGGTGAAGTAGGCGGCGAAGCGGGCCGACCCGGCGGCCGCCTCGGTGACCTTGGCGCCGCGGTCCGAGGTGCCGAACACGATCGCGGCGAGCTGGTTGCTCCAGTGCTTGAACTCGTCGCGGTCGGAGGTGGGCACGCCGAGCAGTTCGGCGATCACGATCGCCGGGAGCGGGAAGGCCAGCTGCTCCACGAGGTCGACGGTCTCGCCGGCTCGCAGCCGCGCGGTCATCTCGTCGAGGTGCGCCTCCACGATCTCGAGCACGTGCGGGCCCAGCGCGTCGACGGTCCGCGGCGTGAACGCCCGTCGCAGCGGGCCGCGGAGCCGCTCGTGGTGGGGCGGATCGTGGAACACCATCCACCCACGCAGCAGCGCGACGGTCGGGCCGAGCAGCTCGGCGGCCTCCGGCGGGAGGCGCCGCTCCATCGGGGTGAGCCGATCGGAGGAGAGACGCAGATCGCGGAACCCGGCGTGGACCTCGTCGTAGGTCGCGACGAACCAGGCGCGGTGCTCGGGCAGCCAGGTGATCGGACCCTGCTCCCGCAGCGCGCGGTAGACCGCGTGTGGGTCGGCGACGGCGCGGGGCGCGAGGAGGTCGGTGAGCACACCGGTGCCGGTCACCGCACCAGTGTGGCGCGGGCTCAGTCGCGGTCGGGGCGTCCGGGGTTCTCCGGCCGACCGTTGCCGTTGCCGTTGCCGTTGCCGTTGGGGCGGGACTCGTCGGAGGATCCAGCCTGGTCGGGACGCTCGGCGGGCGGGCCGGCGTGATCGGGACGGTTGCCACGCTCGTCCTCGATGGCCTCGGCCGCCTCGTCGGTGCCGTCGGCTTCGGTGTCGACCTCGGTCTCGTCAGCGGGCGGCCAGAGGGCATCCACGTCGACGTCACAGGTGCGGTCGGTGGCGATCGCGCGGATGATCTCGCCCTTGTGCGGGCCCCCCGGCACCAGAGCGGCGGCCTCGCTGACCCGCTCGCCGTGGTTGGCATACGGCTCGCAGACCTTCGGGCCGCGGTCGCCCTCGTCGTCGGCGAGGTCCTCGGACTCGTCGTCGACGTCGAGATCCTCGGTCGCTGCGGCCGCCGGATCGTCGGTGACGTCTCCATCGTCGTCGCTCTCGGCGCCATCGACCGGCGTGGTGGTGTCGTCCTCGGCGTCGTCGGCGGCCACGGTGTCAGCGTCGTCGACGTCCCCGTCGGCCTCGACCCCGTCCTCGGCCTCGTCGGTCTCCCCATCCAGCTGGGCGACCGCGTCGGACGGGGCGATGCGGGCGAAGCCGCCGGGGCCGGCAGCGGCGACGCCGGCGAAGCCGATCACGCCGGCTGCGACGAGGGCGGCCACGCGGGCACGGTGCGGGGAGCGACGGAACATGGTGGGGGCCTCCTGGCCGGTCGTCGTGGAGAGCGCCGACATCATCGACTCGACCGCCTCGGACTCCCCGCGGAGCTCGCCGGCGCGAGCCGGCGAACGCAGTGCGTGGAGGAGGGGATCGAGACCGTCGTCGTTCATGTCAACCGGTACATCGTCGGCGGGAGCGTCTGCGTTACGGGTTCGTCGAGATCTTCGCGGCGGAGTCGTTCGAGGCCGCGGTGGGTGAGCACCCGGACGTTGCCCTCCCGCTTGCCGAGGATCGTCGCGACCTCGGCCACATCGAGGTCGGCCACCACCCGCAGCAGCACGGCATCGGCCTGGTCGGGGGGCAGGGTGGCGATGCGGGCCAGCGCCCGGTCGAGCGCGTCGCCTGCGTCGAGGGCTTCGATCGCCCGGGGGTCCGCCGTCTCTCGGAGTCGGGTGGTGTCGAGCGAGGTCTCGCCGCGGCGCGCCGAGCGTCGCACCGCGTCGACGGCGCGTCGATGGGCGATCGTGAACAGCCACCGACGGAAGTCGTCGAGGTCGCCCTCGAACCGGTGCAGCCCGGACGCGACGTCGATCCAGACCTGGGAGGCGAGGTCCTCGGGCGATGCTGCGCGGCGGCCACGGAAGTAGCGCAACAGCAGGTGCTGGTGAGCTCGCCAGAGCTCACCGAGAGCGGCCCGGTCCCCCGAACGCGCGCGGCTCACCACGTCGTCCACCTCACCATCATCGGCCATCGGGGGCCCCGACTGAAGCGCGGCTACAGTCCAGAGCGCTGAAGGGGGCAACGGTGCACCGAGACGCGGACGACGGCGACCACGCCCGGCGGGAGCCTCCCGCCGGGGTCATCACGATCGAGCAGTTGCTGGATCGAGCCCGGGGAGCCAGACCGGCCGACGGTGAGGTCGGCAGCGACGAGGACCGCGCGGCGGGCCTGCTCGAGCCGTTCGTGCGGGCCTACTTCCGGGAGCTGCTGACCACGGAGTCCGACGTGCATGGCGTCGGCACCCTCGTCGAGGTGGCCCGCGCCCATCTGGGTCTCGGTCTGCATCGACCGGCGGGGCGGACCGCGGTCGAGCTGCTCCCGCTGCCCGCCACGGCGCCGTCGGCTCCGGCCCGACGGGCGCTCCTGGTCGTCACCGACGACGCGCCGTTCCTGGTCGACACGATGCGGATCGTCCTCGATCGGCACCGGGAGCGCATCCGGCTGCTCGTGCACCCGGTGCTCTCCGTCGGTCGGGACGCGGCGGGCACGATGACCTCGGTCCGACCCGGTCCGGTCGCCGATCCGGCGCCCGACGAGCGGTTGGAGGCCTGGACGCAGATCGAGCTCGACGGTGGCCTCGACCGGTCGAGCGTCGACCTCCTCGCCGAGATCGAAGAGGCGGTCGCACACGTGCACCGCGTGGTCGCGGACTTCGACGCGATGTCGCGGCGGCTCCGCGAGCTCGCGGACGTCGACCCGCTGCTGCGGTGGCTCGCCGACGGCAACATGGTGCTCCTCGGCTCGGCCTCGTTCCGCCGGCTCGACGACGGCCGGCTCGAGGTGCAGCCGGGCAGCGAGCTGGGTGGCTACGCGCTGGGCGCCGACCCCGACGATCCTCCACCCACCGCCGCCTCGGCCCCTGGTGGACCGCGGGTCGCCGTCACCCGCACCGAGGCGGTGGCCTCGATCCACCGCCTCGCCCGCCAGACCTGTGTGAGCGTGCGCGACGTCGACGGCACGGTCCACCGCTTCATCGGATTGCTCGCCGCCTCGGCGTACCGCCAGAGCGTGTTCACGGTTCCCGGCGTGGGCGACCGGGCGCGGGCGGTGCTCGCACGAGCGGAAGGTGGCGCCCAGTCGCACAGCGCCCGGTCGATCCGCAACGTGCTCGAGAGCCTGCCCCGCGACCTCGTGTTCGAGCTCGACGTCGATCGGCTCGCCGAGCTCGTGTTCGACATCGTCGGGCTCCAGGAGCGCCAGCTCGTACGCGTGTTCGACGTGCCCGAGCCCGTCGGATCCCGCTCGACCGTGCTGGTGTTCGTGCCCCGGTCCCGCTTCGATGCGTCCGTGCCGGCGGTGGTGTCGGGTCTGGTGGCCGATCGGTACGGGTCGGGCCACCGCGACGTCGAGTCACTCGTGGGTGCCAGCTCACTGGCTCGCATCACGTGCTCGGTGCTGCGACCACCCGACGGGCCGCCCGATCTCGACCGGCTGGCGCACGACATCGACTCGCTCACCACACCGTGGTCCGAGCGCGCCCTCGACGCAGCGCGTCGAGATCCGGCGCCGCTCGGCATGGCCTGGGAGCGGCTCGAGGAGCTGGTGAGTGCCTCGCCGGCCGACTACCGGGCGACCGTCGATCCGGCGCGCGCAGCCGCCGATCTTCGTCTCGTCGAGCGGGTGCAGGCAGGCGTCGTCCCCCTCGCCACCGCGATCGACGTCGACGAGGACGATCCTGCGGTCTGGAGACTGCGGGTGGCGCAGCGCGACCAGCGTGCGTCGCTGTCGACCTTGCTGCCGCTGCTCTCCCATCTCGGCCTCACGGCACTCGACCAGCACCCGTTCCGGTTCGACCTGGCCGAGCACGTCGTCCACCTCGACGACATCGGCGTCGCGCTGCCCGAGGGCGTGGACCTCGACCCAGGTTCTGCCGACGAGCTGCTCGCCACCTTCGATGCACTCGAGCGGGGCGAGGTCGAGTCCGACGGCTGGAACCGGCTCGTGCTGGTGGCCGGGACCACGGCGCGACAGGCCGCGGTGCTGCGCTCCTACGCCAAGTACCTGCGGCAGATCGGGTTCCCCTTCAGCCAGAGCTACCTCGAAGAGGTGATCCTGCGTCACCCGCTGATCGCCCGGTCGATGATCGACCTGTTCGAGGCACGGTTCGAGCCCGAGGTGACCGACCGGGACGAGATCGTCCGCGAGGTCGGCGCCCGCCTCGACGAACTGCTCGACGACGTCCAGTCGCTCGACGACGACCGGATCTGTCGCGCCTTCGTCGGCCTCGTCCGGGCGACGACGCGGACCAACGTGTTCCGCTACCGGCCCGTCATGGCCTTCAAGTTCGATCCGTCCCTGGTCCCCGACCTGCCTCGGCCCAAGCCGATGTACGAGATCTTCGTCTGCTCGCCACGCGTCGAGGGCGTGCACCTCCGCGGTGGGCGGATCGCCCGTGGTGGACTGCGCTGGAGCGACCGGCGGGAGGACTTCCGCACCGAGGTCCTCGGGCTCGTGAAGGCCCAGATGGTGAAGAACGCCGTGATCGTCCCCGCGGGCGCCAAGGGCGGCTTCGTGCTCAAGCGGCCGCCCGCCGATCCCGGCGCGCTGCGCGTCGAGGCGATCGCGTGCTACCAGGACTTCATCCGCGGCCTGCTCGACCTCACCGACAACGTGGTCGACGGCCACGTCGTCCATCCGGAGCGCACGGTCGTGCACGACGGGGAGGATCCCTACCTCGTGGTCGCAGCCGACAAGGGCACGGCCAGCTTCAGTGACATCGCCAACGGCGTCGCCGCCGAGTACGACTTCTGGCTCGGCGACGCGTTCGCGTCGGGCGGCAGCGCCGGCTACGACCACAAGGAGATGGGCATCACCGCCCGCGGGGCTTGGGAGAGCGTGCGCCGACACGCCCGAGTGCTCGGGATCGATGCCGACTGCGACCCGATCACGGTGGTGGGCATCGGGGACATGTCGGGCGATGTGTTCGGCAACGGCCTGCTCCGGTCGCCCCACGTCCGCCTGGTCGCGGCGTTCGACCACCGGCACGTGTTCCTCGACCCCGACCCCGATCCGCAGACCGCCTTCGACGAACGCCGCCGGCTGTTCGAGCTGCCGCGATCGAGCTGGGCCGACTACGACCCCTCGCTCATCTCGGCCGGCGGCGGGGTGTTCTCCCGGTCCTCCAAGTCGATCCCGCTATCGCCCGAGGTGCGGCGTGTTCTCGGCGTGGCCGACGAGCACCTGTCGCCGCCCGAGCTGATCCGGGCCGTGCTGACCGCGCCCGTCGATACCGGCAACGACCAGAAGAACCCCATCCGCAT
>CAYRXQ010000164.1:0-6917 GCA_964428115.1 uncultured Ilumatobacteraceae bacterium | reverse complement strand
CCGCCGCGCAGGTCGATGCCGAACTCCTCGGGCACCTCGGTGGTGTTCGCCGTCGGTGGGATCGCCCGGTGCTCGATCGACAGCAGGACCGCTGCGGCTTCGAGGGCGCCGGCGGCGCCAAGGGCGTGACCCGTCACGCCCTTGGTCGAGGTGATCGGCACGGCGCCGACACCGAACACCGAGCGGACCGCCTCGGCCTCGGCGGCATCGTTGAGCGGGGTCGAGGTGCCGTGGGCGTTCACCTGGGCGATGTCGGCGGGGGTGAGGCCGGCGTCGTCGAGCGCGAGCTGCATGCAGCGGATCGCCCCGGTGCCGCCGGGGGCCGGTGCGGTGATGTGGTGGGCATCTGCATTGCTCGCCGCGCCGAGGATCTCGCCGAGGATCGTGGCGCCGCGGGCGACCGCGGCCTCCCACTCCTCGAGGACCAGCACGGCGGCACCCTCACCCATGACGAAGCCGTCGCGGGCGGCGTCGAAGGGCATGCTGCGGCCCGAGCTCGAGAGCGCGGTCATGTTGCCGAAACCGGCCAGCGCCGTGACCGTCGAGGCGCTCTCGGAGGCACCGGTGACGACGGCGTCGGCCATGCCCCACGAGATGAGCCGGGCGGCGTAGCCGATGGCGTGGGTGCCTGCGGCGCAGGCCGTGCAGACGGTCTCGTTGGGCCCCTGCAGCCCGTAGCGCATCGAGATCGCGGCGCCGCTGGCGTTGGCCATCATCATCGGCACGAGAAACGGGGAGACCCGCCGCTCGCCCTTCGCGATCCGCACCTCGACCTGCTCTTCGAGGGTCCGCAGGCCGCCGATGCCGGTGCCGAAGATGGTGCCGAACCGCGCCGGCTCGACGTCGGGTCGGCCCGACTGCTCGAAGGCCTCGGCGGCGGCGGCGAGCGCGAACTGCTCGACGCGGTCGGCGCGTCGAGCTTCCTTGGGCGAGTCGAAGTACGGGGTCGGATCCCAGTCGGCGATCTCGGTCGACCGGCCCCCGGTGATGCCGGGGCCGGACAGACCTCGCCAGAACGCGTCGCGCCCGATGCCGCAGGGTGCGACGACGCCCAGCCCGGTGATCGCGACCCGACGGCCGCTGCCTCTCATCAGAGCTTGCCGGTGACCAGCTTGAACGCCTGACCGACGGTCTCGATGCCCTCGAGCTCGTCCTCGGGCACCGACACGTCGAACTCCTCCTCGAGGGCCATCACGAGCTCGACCAGGTCGAGGCTGTCGGCGTCGAGGTCGTCGCCGAACTTGGCATCGGGGACGACCTGGTCGTCGGAGACCGAGAGCACCTCGACGGCGCACTTGCGGAAGCGGGCGAACAGTTCTTGATCCACGAGGATCCTCCTTGCGGTGGGGGTCCGGTTGTCGGACACGGTGGGGAAGTGTGGCACAGGCGCCGCTCGCGACGCCCGTACATCGGGGGAGTCGGTCGGGTCGTCAGTGACCCATGCCGAGGCCGCCGTCGACGGGGACGACCGCCCCGGTGATGTAGGCCGCGTCCTCGGAGGCCAGGAAGGCGACGACGCCGGCGATCTCCTCGACCGAGGCCATCCGGCCGAGCGGCACCGCAGCGGTCAGCTCCGCGAGCCGTTGCTCGGAGAGCGCGGCGGTCATGTCGGTCTCGACCGGGCCGGGGGCGACGACGTTCACGGTGATGCCGCGCGAGCCCAGCTCCCGGGCCAAGGAGCGGGCGAAGCCCACGAGCCCGGCCTTCGATGCGGCGTAGTTGGCCTGGCCGGCCGAGCCGAGCAGGCCCACCACCGACGACATGAGCACGATGCGGCCCCGGCGGGCGCGCAGCATGCCCTGCGCAGCGCGCTTGGAGACGCGGTAGGCGGCGGTCAGGTTGGCGTCGATCACCGAGGTGAAGTCCTCCTCCTTCATCCGCAGCAGGAGGCCGTCCTTGGTGACACCGGCGTTCGAGACGAGCACCTCGACGGGGCCACCGAAGTGCTCTTCGACCGCGCTGAACGCCGCGTCGACGTCGTCGGCCGAGGTCACGTCGCAGCGCACGCCGAACAGGCCCTCGGGCGGCGGCGAGGAGTGATAGGTCACGGCCACCTGGTCGCCGAGGGCGGCGAAGCGGCGGGCGACGGCGAGGCCGATGCCGCGCGATCCGCCCGTGACGAGGACGATCCGGCTCACGAGGTCCCCCCGCCCCAGCGCAACAGGGCGCTCGCGGCCGTCATGCCGCCGCCGAAGCCGACCATCAGCACCAGGTCGCCCGGGGCGACGCGGTCGCGGTCGAGGGCGTCGGCGAGTGCGAGCGGGATCGAGGCCGACGAGGTGTTGCCCGTGCGGTCGAGCACGCACGATGCCCGTTCGATGTCGATGCCGAGTCGATCGCAGGCGGCCTGGATGATGCGGATGTTGGCCTGGTGCGGCACGACGAGGGCGATGTCGTCGGCGGTGACGCCGGCGTGGCGCATCGACTTCTCGGCCGAGTCGACCATGATGCGCACCGCCCTGCGGAAGACCTCCTTGCCCTCCATCTGGATCAGGCCGCCGACCTCGGCCCACAGGATCTTCGAGGCCGATCCGTCGGCATCGAGATCCCAGGAGAGCAACTGCCCGGGACCGTCGACGGCCTCGAGCACCACGGCGCCGGCACCGTCGGCGAACAGCGGTGCGGTGCCGCGATCGTCGGGGTCGGTGATGCGCGACAGCGTGTCGGTGCCGATGACGAGCACCTTCTCGGCGCCGATCGCGATCATGCCGTGGGCGGCGACGAGCGCGTACATGAAGCCCGTGCACGCCGCGTTCATGTCGACAGCGCCACATCGGAGCCCGAGCTGGTCCTGGACGAGGGCGGCGTTGCCCCACTGGATGTCGGGGGTGGTGGTGGCGAGCAGGACGGCGTCGATGGTGGCGGGGTCGACCCCCGACCGTTCGATCGCGGCGCGCCCCGCCTCGACCGACAGGCCGACGGTCGTACCGCCGACGCGGCGCTCGGAGATACCGGTGCGGGATCGGATCCACTCGTCGTTGGTGTCCATCCGCGCCTCGAGGTCGTGGTTGGTCACCACCGTGGGCGGCAGGGCAGTGCCCCACCCGGTGATCACGGCGCCCTTGGCGCCCGGTCGGTTGGCTGGCATGGTCTGGGTCCCCTCCCCGTCACTCCGTGCGGAGCCAGGCGATCGGCTGGCGCGGCGTGACCCGCTCGGTGTCCACGGCGATGAAGCTCTGCAGCACGCCGCCGAACGGCGACCGCACCTCGTGCTCACCGACGTGGCCGATCACCGCGCCGACCTCGATCCGCGAGCCGTCGGCCAGGCCGATCGGCGTGAAGATCCCGGCCGCCGGGCTCACGACCAGGCGCTCGACGGCGAACAGGTGCTCGCCCTCGATGGCCGTCGGCGTGCTCGGCGCGCTGGCACCGACCCACTCGAGGAGCCGGTCGAGGTCGTCGGGCGTGGCCACTGAGAGCGTGCGCGCGCCGTCGACGGTGCGCTTGGCCATCCCCGTGAGCACGCCCCCCGGGCCGAGCTCGGCGAAGTCGGTCACCCCGAGCTGGGCCAGCGTCTGCAGGCAGTGCTTCCAGCGAACGGGGCTCGACAGCTGCGCCGAGAGCAACGAGGTCCAGGCATCGCCCTGGTCGTGCGCGAGCGCGTCGACGTTCGCGACCACCGGGATCTCGGCATCGCGCAGGTCGGCCGAGGCGATCGCGGCGCGCAGACGGTCACGGGCCGGGGCCATGAACGGCGTGTGGAACGCGCCCGACACCTGGAGCGGCATCACCTTCTTCGCGCCCAGCTCCTTGGCCCGGTCGCCGGCGTTGCGCACGCCGTCGGGGGAGCCGGCGATCACGACCTGCCCGGGAGCGTTGAAGTTCGCGACCCACACCTCGTCGTCCGCGAGCCGGCAGGCCACCTCGACCTGATCGTCGTCGAGACCGAGGACCGCCGCCATCGTGCCCGGCCGGGCGGCCCCGGCCTCGTGCATCGCAGCGGCGCGCTCGGCCACCAGGACCACGCCCTCGCCGAAGCCCAGGGCGCCGGTGGCGGCCAGCGCGGTGTACTCGCCCAGGCTGTGCCCCGCGCAGAAGCTGGCCTCGATGCCGAGGCGCTGGACGGCGTCGAGCACCATCAGGCTCGAGACGAAGGTCGTGAGCTGGGCGTTGCGGGTGTCGCGCAGCTCGTCCGCATCGGCGTCGAGCAACAGGGCGGCCACGTCGCGACCGGCGACCTCGCTGGCCTCGTCGACGAGCTCCCAGCTCTCGTGATCGACCCAGGGACGCCCCATGCCTGGGCGCTGCGACCCCTGGCCGGGGAAGGTGAAGGCGAGCATCGGGGCAAGGCTAGAGCGCCGGCGTGGCGTGCCGCCCGTTACCCGTGGGTAGGTCGCGGCGGCGCCGCGTGACCCGATTCCGTGCCGCGGCGGTCGAGCCGGGTGTGCCGGACGACCGCTAACCTTCCCCGGTCCGCCCCGGTAGCCCAATTGGCAGAGGCAACGGCCTCAAAATCCGTCCAGTGTCGGTTCGAGTCCGACCCGGGGCACATGACCGATCGTTCCGGCGACGACGTCCAGCTCGATGAGTACGGTGCCGACTGCCCGTTCTGCGGCGCGCCCGCCGGCTCGCCGTGTCGCACCACCAGTGGACGGGTGGCGGCACGGACCCACGCGGATCGACCAGCCGTGCCCTACGAACCGTACGAACCGTTCCGTCGGGCGGACGGATCCACGGCGACGGCCTACGACGATCTGGCTGCGCTCGTCTCGGCCGCCGACGTCGTCGAGCCGGGTGGCGAGCACGGCGCCGTCGAGTCGGGCGGTGGCGAAGCGGACACCGGCGAGCCGGGCACCGACCCGATCGCCGACTCACGCCCGGCCGAACCTCGTACCGTCGCTGCGCCCGTGGCGCCGGCGCCCGGCCTGACGCCGCCGGCGTTCGTGGTCGAGAGCGACGACACGGCGGACCTGCCACGACTGCCGGTCGGCGACCTGAGCTCGGGTACCGCGGCGGGGGTCCGTCGACGCGGTGCGCCCTCGCTGCTCGACACGGCGCGCGCTGATGTGTCCGAGCTCCGCATCGAACCGATCCGGCTCGTGGTGGTGGCCGCGGTCATCGCCGCGTTGTACTTCCTCGTGCGAGCCATCCGCTGAGGGCGGCGGCTCGACCTCTAGCCTCGACCACGTGGCTGCCTGGCTCGTCGAACGTCGCCTGTCCCAGGTCGGCCTGCGGCTGCGGGCCCTGCGCGACGAACTGTCGATGATCGACGAACAGCTCGACGTGTTCACCGACGACGCCGACAGCCACGCCATCCGCGCCCTCGTGTCCGAGACGCCGGGCGCAGCGCACGAGGCGACCGATGCCCGCAAGCACGCCGACGCGATGGCCCGCCACCGAGCCCACGTGGTCGCGTCGATCGCCGAGCTCGAGCGCAAGCAGGACGAGCTGCTCGACCGCCTCACGGCCGGACGCTGAGCACCGGCGCGCGGTCGGATCGGGGTGGCCCGAGGTCACCCGCGCACCCCGCCCGTTGCACCGTCGACCTGCTTGAATGGGAGACCCACTCCCGCCGAAAGGACCCTGCCTTGACGATTCGGGTCGTGATCGCCGAAGACGAAGCCATCATCCGCATGGACCTGCGCGAGACCCTCGAAGAGGAGGGCTACGAGGTCGTGGGCGAGACCGGTCGCGGTGACGAGGCGGTGGAGCTGGTGCGGGCGCTCGCTCCCGACCTCGCGATCCTCGACGTCAAGATGCCCGGGATGGACGGGCTCACGGCCGCCGACATCATCAACCGGGAGAAGCGCTGCGGGGTGCTGATCCTCACCGCCTTCAGCCAGCGCGAGGTGGTCGAGCAGGCCCGCGACGCCGGTGCCCTGGCCTACCTGGTCAAGCCGTTCCAGAAGAGCGACCTCATCCCGGCGATCGAGGTCGCGATCGGGCGGTTCCGCGAGCTGCGGCACCTGACCGGCGAGATCGACGCGCTCGGCGAACAGCTCGAGGCGCGCAAGACCATCGACCGTGCCAAGGGGCTGCTCATCGACGAGCACGGGATGAAGGAGTCCGACGCGTTCACGTTCATCCAGCGGACCGCCATGAGCGAGCGGTCCAAGATGCGCGACGTGGCCGAACGGATCCTCGACGGCACGCTGCGCCCGTCCTGAACCGCCCGACCCGACGCACCGACTCCGGCTCCCTGGCACCACACGATGGCGACCCACCTCCTCCTCGACGGCAACTCGCTCACTTACCGGGCGTTCTTCGCCCTCCCGGCCGACATGGCCACGGCCAGCGGCCAGGTCACCAACGCCGTGTTCGGGTTCACCTCGATGCTCGTCAACGTGCTCAAGGACCACCGCCCCGACGGCGTGCTGGTGGCCTTCGACCGCCCCGAGCCCACCTTCCGCCACGAGGCCGAGCCGACGTACAAGGCCCAGCGCGAGGCCTCGCCCGACGTGCTGCGCCAGCAGATGGGCCTGGTGCGCGAGGTGCTCGACGCGATCGGCATCCAGGCGGTCGACGCCGCCGGGTGGGAGGCCGACGACCTCATCGCCACGGCGTGCGCCCGGCTGGTGGAGCGCGGTGACGACGTGATCATCGTGACCGGCGACCGCGACAGCTACCAGCTCGTGCGCGACCCGCACGTGCGCGTCCTCTACAACAAGCGCGGCGTCAGCGACTACGCGCTCTACGACGAGGCCGGCATCGAGGAGCGCACGGGTGTGCCGCCCCGTCTGTACCCCGAGTACGCAGCCCTGCGCGGCGACCCGAGCGACAACCTGCCAGGCGTTCCCGGGGTGGGGGAGAAGACCGCGGCGAAGCTGATCACGGCCTACGGCGGGCTCGACGGCATCTTCGCCCACGTCGACGAGCAGACCCCGAAGTTGAAGGCCTCGCTCATCGAGCACGAGCAGCGGGCGCGGGCCAACCACGCCCTGATGATCCTGCGCGACGACGCACCGCTCGAGGGCGTC
>CAYRXQ010000163.1:0-6952 GCA_964428115.1 uncultured Ilumatobacteraceae bacterium | reverse complement strand
CGAATGATCGACTGGCTGCCATAGATGAAGTAGGTCAGCGTGGTCGTGGAGTCGAACGGACGCGGACCGCCCTGGGTGAGCAGGTCGATTTCGCCGTAGCTCTGGAACGCCCGGGTGGTGAGCACGATCAGCACGAACAGCAGCGTTGGCCCGAGCATCGGCACCGTCACCGACCAGAAGCGCCGGATCTTGCCGGCCCCGTCGATCGCCGCGGCCTCGTGCAGATCGCGTGGGATGCCCTGCAGGCCGGCGGTCACCAAGATGAACGTGAACCCGAGATTCGCCCACACGTTCGACAGGGAAACGGCCCACAGCGCCGTGCCCGGATCCCGCAACCAGCCCGGGTTCTTCACCGCCGGGAACAGGCTGTTGATCCACCCGACGTTGGCGAGCACACCCACATCGGGCTGCAGCAGGAACAGCCACATCAGGCTCGCGACCGCGACCGAGGTGGCGACCGTCGACGAGAAGACCGTCCGGAAGATGCCGATGCCGCGCAGATAGGTGTCGGCGAGCACCGCCAGGCCGACGCCGAGCACCAACCCGAGCGGCACGGTGATCAGGGCGAACTTGACCGTCACGAGCAACGAGGACTGGAACTCGGTGCTGGTGAACATGTCGACGTACTGGCCGAACCCGTTCGAGGTGCAGCGACGGCCGAGGTTGTCGCACCGCTGCTGACCGAGCCAGATCGCCCGGACCAACGGGTACAGCACGAAGGTCACGAGGATGACGAGCGAGGGCAGCAGCATCAGCAGCGCCGGAGGCAGGACCCGCCACCGTTGGCGGCGTCGCGCACTCGTGACCTGGAGAGCCGTGGCCATCGGGGCGCAGCCTACGGACCCGGCGCCACCCCGAGGTGAACAACCGGTGACCAACACCTGTCCGGACTGGTGTCACGTCCGACCCGTTCGCCGACCCGTTCGCCGACCCGGCCCACCGCACTAGCGTCCTCGCCATGACCGATCTCGGCGACCACCCCACCACGGCGTCCGCCGAACCGGCCGCGCCGGTGGTCGACGAGCAGGTCGACCTGCTCGACCTGGATGCGATCGGCCGGGAGCTCGCCGGCGTCGAGCACGCCCTGCGCCGACTCGACGAGGGCACCTACTGGACCGACGAGGTCACCGGCGCCCCGATCCCCCTCGAGATCCTCGAATCGAACCCCACCGCACGACGGGCCGTGTCATGAGAGCCCGATCGGTCGCCACCATCACCACGGTCGCCGCGCTCGCCGCGGGCCTCGCCGCCACCGCGGCCGCCCGCTCCACCGCCGCTCGCGAGGCCGCCGCCCGCGACGCCAACCGGCTCACGGGGCGCGTCCGATCCACCGTCCGCAAGGCGACCAACCCGATCAGCGCCACCGTCGGCCGCTCGAGGTCGCCGCTCACCAGCCGGCTCAACCGCTCGGTCCGCATCTGGAAGCTGTCGGCCCGCAACAGCACCCGCTTCGCCGTCTCGAAGGTCCGCGGCATCGGATCCCCCGCCGAGCGCCGGGCCCAGCTCGACGAGCAGTTCGCCATCCGCACCGCCGAGGACGTCGCCAAGGAGCTCGGCGAGATGAAGGGCGTGCTGATGAAGGCCGGCCAGCTCGTCAGCTTCATCTTCGAAGCGCTCCCCGACGACGCCCAGGCCGCGCTCGCCACCCTCCAGGCCGACGCCGCCCCGATGGCACCGACCCTCGCCGCGGCCGTGGTCACCGAACAGCTCGGCGCCCCGCCCGAACGAGCCTTCCTCGACTGGTCGGACCTCCCCGTGGCCGCCGCCTCGATCGGCCAGGTCCACCGCGCCGTCACCCCCGGCGGCGTCGACGTGGCCGTCAAGGTCCAGTACCCCGGCGTACACGCGGCGATCGAGAGCGACCTCGACGCTGCCGAGGCGATGTACGCCGTGTTCTCGGCGATGATGCTCAAGGGCCTCGACGCCAAGGGCCTCGTCGACGAGCTGCGCGACCGGATGCGTGAGGAGCTCGACTACCGGCTCGAAGCCCGCAACGTGGCCGAGTTCTCCACCCACTTCGCCGGCCACCCGTGGGTACGGGTGCCCACGCTGGTGCCCGAGTTCTGTACCGAACAGCTGCTCACCACCGAGTGGGTCGAGGGCCTGACCTTCGACCAGTTCCGCACGACCGCCTCGCACGACACCAAGCAGCGTGCCGCCGAGGTCGTGTGGCGCTTCGCCCAGCACGCCATCTTCCGCCACGGCGCCTTCAACGGCGACCCGCACCCGGGCAACTACAAGTTCCACCACGACGGCAGCGTCACCTTCCTCGACTACGGGCTCGTGAAGCGGTGGTCGCCGGGCGAGTGGGAGTCGCTCCTGCCGACGCTGCGGGCGCTCATCGTGGAGCGCGACCCCGAGCAGTTGGTGGACGCGATGTCGGCGGCCGGGTTCCTGCGCGCAGGCCACGGTCTGTCGCCGCAGCTGGTGTTCGACTACGTGAGCAGCCCCTACGTGCCGTACCTGACCGACACCTTCACGTTCACCCGGGCGTGGATGCGCGACACCCTGAGCGTGATCTTCGACGTGCAGGGCCCGCACCAGCAGGTGATCGAGCAGCTCAACATGCCGCCCTCGTTCGTGATCCTCGACCGGGTCGTGTGGGGCTCGTCGGCCATCCTCGGCAAGCTCGAGGCCCACGGCCCCTGGCGGGCGATGCTGATGGAGTACCTCGACGACGGGCCGCCCGCCACCGAGCTCGGCGAGGCCGAAGCCCGCTGGCTCGCCACCGCCCACCACTGACCCCCGCCGCACCTGACACGCGCAGGCTGTCACCCAGCGCGAGAAATCGGCATCGGAACCTGGGCCCGATCGAGGAACTGACCCGCGAGACCTGTCGCCCAGCGCGACATCCGCGTGTCAGGTCGGTGGGATGGACGGAGGAGGTGCAGCTTGTCTGACACGGACCGGGGCGCCGGCGGTAGCGTCCGGGCGATGTCCGGCGACGCGTCTGCCTCGGTCCGCCACCTGCCGATCCACGCCGTGGCGGCCCAGGTCGCCGAGCTGCGGGCCACCGAGCTGGTGCTGTTCCGACTCCTCGGCGAGCGGGTGACGGGAGATGCGGTCGACCGGTTCGCCGATCCCGCCGACGTCGCACCGTTGGCCACGCTCACGAACCGGCTCGCGTGGCACGTCCAGCTCCTCACCGAGCGGTTGCCCTCGATCCCGGGCGTGGAGGTCGACCACGACGATGCCGTCGAGGCCCGCGCCGACCAGGTCGCCGTCGACGCCGCCCGCGCCGGCGACATCGAGCGCGCACTCGCCCGAGTCGCCGAGCTGGTGGAGGCCCTGCAGTCGTCGGCCGACCCGATCCTCGACCCGGCGACCGACCGCCTCTGCACCCTCCTCCTCCCCGACCTCACCCTCCCCTCCCACACCTGACACGCGCAGACCGTCGCCCAGCGCGACAGATCGGCATCAGAATCACGAGCGCCCGAAACCGAGGCCGAATTCGTGTCACCCAGCGCGATCACCGCGTGTCAAGTGCGGTGAGGGGTGGGACCTGCAGCGCCTCCACCTGCAGCGTGTCTGACACCGTTTCGCTACGGTCGGCGGTATGGGTGAGACGGGGAATGGCGAGGGCCACATGGGGGTACGGACGCGACGGGTGGTGACCGATGCGGCGGCCGGGATCGAGCTCGAGGTCCACGAAGCCGGCCGACCCGGCGACCCCGTGGTGGTCCTCTCCCACGGCTTTCCCGAGTCGTCGCACTCGTGGCGTCACCAGATGGCCCCGCTCGCCGAGGCCGGCTTCCACGTGATCTGCCCCGACCAGCGCGGCTACGGCCGCTCCAGCGCACCCCGCGACGTCGACGCCTACCGGGTCGACCGCCTGTGCGCCGACCTGCTCGCCCTCCTCGACGACGTCGGCGCCGACCAGGCCGTGTTCGTCGGCCACGACTGGGGCGCACTCGTGGTCTGGGCCATGGCACAGATGCACCCGGAGCGGGTCCGCTCGGTGGTCGGGGTCAGCGTGCCGTTCACCCAGTGGCCGATGCGCCCCACGGAGCTGTTCGCCGCCGTGTTCGGAGACCGCTTCTTCTACATGTCGTACTTCCAGCCCGTCGGCCCCGCCGAGACCGAGCTCGACGCCGACGTGCGCACCACCATGCACACCATCCTGTGGGCCGCCTCGGGCGAGAAGTACCGCGGCGCCCCCACCGAGATGCTCCCCGCCGAGGGCAACGGCTTCCTCGACTCGATGCGCCACGCCGTCGGCGACATCCCCGCCGAGCTCCCGCACTGGATCACCCCCGACGACCTCGACCACTACGTCGACCAATTCACGACGAGCGGCTTCTTCGGGCCGGTCAGCTGGTACCGCAACCTCGACGCCGACCACGACCTCCTCGAACCGCTCGGCCCCAGCCGGGTGACGATGCCGAGCTACTTCATCGGCGGCACCCATGACGGCGTGATCGCCGGACGGATGGAGACCGTGACCGGCATGGCCGACACGCTCCCCGACTTCCGCGGGCACCACATGATCGACGGCGCCGGGCACTGGACCCAGCAGGAGGCGCCCGAGGAGTTCAACACCGCGCTGCTCGCCTACCTCCGCACGCTCTGACCGGCGTCGCTCGGAGTCGGCGGACCCGGGTAAGCACGTCTGGGCGAGGATCCGTGTCGCTCGTGACGCAATTCCTCGACCAGATGTGAACACGGAAGGCGGTCAGGGGCGACGACGCACGAGGGGGCGCACCATGGGCTTGCGCCAGCCGAGCCCGGGCACCTTTCCCTTGGGCGGCCACGCGGCGTCGCGGCTGTAGGCCCACCACTCGAACGGGTTCAGGTAGTAGGCGCACGACTCGACCACCTTGGTGAACGAACCGTCACGCCGACCCCGCGCCCGACGGCCGGCCCATACCACGGCGCCGGCCACGCCGCCGGCAGCCATCCACCCGCCGTACAGCAGCGGGAACAGCGGTCCGAGCCAGCGGGCCTGCCAGACGTGCACGTCCTCGTGATGCGTGACGACCCGCCGACGGCGCGCCCCGGTGGTGTCCCCCGCCCCCGAGACGACATTGCCGACGGTGATGAGGAAGCCCGAGCGGGGCTGGAACCCGCGGGCGTACACGTGACGATGCTGACGTTCGCTCAGGTCGGCCACGTACCCCGGGCGACCGCGGACCACGGCGACACCGTGCGACACCAGCGCGGCCGCCGTGGTGACCCCCGCCCAGGTGGAGTCGAGTACGAAGGCGACCACGCCAGGGGCGCACGACCAGCCGTAGATGCCACGCCAACCCGAGATCGCCCCGTTCGCACCGGCAACGACCGCGGCGGGTACCGCCACGCCGGCGCCCAACGGCGACCAGGCGAGCCCGCCGAGCGCTGCGCCGCCGGCCGTGAGCACGATCGCCTCGACCGCACGCGCCCGATCGCTGCGGACCGCGGGCGGCACGGACTCGGGGCGGCCCGGGCCGACCGACACCCGGGGATCAGTTCTGGCGGAGCTTGGCGAACAGGCGCAGCATCTCGAGGTACAGCCACACCACGGTCACGAGCAGACCGAACGCGGCGTACCACTCGAAGTCCTTCGACAGGCCCTGCTTGGTTCCCCGCTCGATCAGATCGAAGTCGAGCGCCAGGTTGAACGCGGCGAGACCGGCGACGAGCACGCTGAACCCGATGCCGAGCAGGCTCGGCGAGGACAGGAACGACACGTTGCCGCCCAGCAGGCTGATGATGAACGAGACCCCGTACAGCAGCATCACGCCGAGGGTCGCGGCGATGACGATCCGGCGGAACCGCTCGGTGACCTTGATAATGCGGGTGCGGTACAGCGTGAGCATCACGATGAAGACAGCGATGGTCGCGCCGGCGGCCTGGACGACGATGCCGTCGTAGAACGACTCGTACATCTTCGAGATCGCACCGACGAAGAACCCCTGCGCCAGGGCGTAGACCGGGCCGAGGATCTTGGCGAGGCCCGGCTTGAACCACATGCCGAGCACGCAGGCGAAGCCGACCGCGACACCCGCCCAGGCGAGCATCGGGAACTGGAACTGGGTGGCGCCGGTGATCGGATCGACCGCCGGGGAGTCGGTGCTCATCCACCCGAACGCTGCGCTCACGAGGAACAGGGAGAACAGCACCGCGGTGGCGCTGATGGTGCCCTTGACCGTCATGACGCCGGCCTGCCAGGGCGTGACCGGACCATCGGTGACGGGCGGGAAGTAGTCGGTACCGGCCGCCGGTGGGGCCCAGGTGCTCGACGCGCGCTGGACCGTCGACTCGTTGAACATCGGATTGGGCATGGACGAAGGATATCGGAGGGGTGCGCTCAGGGTGGTCAGGAGCTCGCAGATCCGGGCCGTCGAACGCGCGCCGCGGTGTGGATGCATCCGTCAGCGATAGCCCCCATCGCTACGAACGATGACGTCAGGCACCCCATGCGGATCCGCGATACCCGGACCGCTGTGGAGACCTCGGGTTGAGGCACTTGACCGCGTCGGTATCGTTGCACACATCCCCCAGGCCAACCGGTGACTCCAGCGTCGGATCGCCCGAGCAGCGGGGAGGCAGCCGGATCACCTCCGGGGCTACAAGATCGCCTCCGGGTGTGACCAGTACTTCCGTCATCGAACAGAAGGAGCCGCTGTGGCCAAAGATCGCGTGGATCGCGACGATGAAGACCTCGTGCGCCTGTACCTGACCGACATCGGTCAGTACACGCTGCTCACGAAAGACGACGAGGTCCGTCTCGCGAAAGCGATCGAGGCCGGCAAGGAAGCCACCGCGGAGCTCGAGGTCGAGGGCGCCAAGATCACCGCCGCCCGCAAGCGCGACCTGCGCCGTCTCGCCCGCCAGGGCGAAGAGGCCGAGCGCCAGTTCGTGCAGTCGAACCTCCGTCTGGTGGTGTCGATCGCCAAGAAGTACCAGGCCTCGGGCCTGCCGCTGCTGGATCTCGTCCAGGAGGGCAACCTCGGCCTGATGCACGCCGTCGAGA
>CAYRXQ010000162.1:0-6957 GCA_964428115.1 uncultured Ilumatobacteraceae bacterium | reverse complement strand
TCAACACCGGGAGCTCCTCGGTGAAGTACCAGCTGATCGAGACGTCGACCGAGCGACGGATCGCGGGCGGCGTGGTCGAAGAGGTCCCCGACCACGACACCGCCCTCGCAGCGATCGGTGAGGAGCTGGTCGACGCCGAGGTCGACGCGGTCGGCCACCGGGTCGTCCACGGCGGTGAGCGGTTCTCCGAGCCGACGCTCATCGACGACGCGGTGGTGGCGGCCGTCCACGATCTGGTGCCGCTCGCCCCACTGCACAACCCGGCCAACCTGCTCGGCATCGAGCAGGCTCGACGTCGGTGGCCCGACATCCCCCACGTGGCCGTCTTCGACACGGCGTTCCATCGAACGCTGCCGCCGGCGGCCGCACGGTACGCGGTGCCCGAGTCGTGGTACGCCGACCTCGGTGTCCAGCGGTACGGGTTCCACGGCACGTCGCACCAGTACGTCGCGCGGCGCGCCGCCGACCTGCTCGGCCGGCCGCTCGACGAGCTCGACCTCATCACCGCGCACCTGGGGAACGGCGCGTCGATGGCGGCCGTCGCTCGTGGCCGATCCGTCGAGACGTCGATGGGGCTCACGCCCCTCGAAGGGCTCGTGATGGGCTCGCGATCAGGCGACGTCGACCCCGCCGTCGTCGCCCACGTCAGTCGCGCCACCGGCCGTGACCCGCTCGAGGTGATCGGTGAGCTCAACCATGCCTCGGGCCTGCGCGGTCTCGGTGGGTCGTCCGACATGCGCGAGATCATCCGCGGCTGCGACGAGGGAGACGAACGCTCACAGCTCGCGTTCGAGGTCTTCTGCCACCGGGTCCGCAAGTACGTCGGCGCCTACCTCGCCGTCCTCGGCCGGTGCGACGCCATCGTGTTCACCGGGGGCATCGGCGAGCACAGCCCACTCGTGCGCGCTGGCGCACTGCGGGGTCTCGGCGGCCTCGGCATCCAGGTGGATCCTGCGCGCAACGACTCGCACGGGCCGGTGATCTCGGTGGATGGTTCGGCCATCGCCGTGCTGGTGGTGCCCACCGACGAGGAGCTCGAGATCGCCCGTCAGACCGCCGAGCTCGTCCGGGCCCGCTGAACCCGCTGCTGGTGCGGCCCCGATGCGGCCCGTACCGAGGTCGACGCCGTCCCCTCCCGGTGGGAAGATCGTGGAGTGGGCCCGGAATTCCGGGTTCGACGAGGAGGACGAGATGAACGACAACGGAGTTGCCACGGTCGAGGAGAGCTTGCGGCTCGGAAGCGGGTTCGGCCAGCACGAGCGAGCTCGGATCGTCGATGCGTGGGGGAGTCTCGATGCGCGCCTCCGCTCGTTCCCGGCGGGCACCGTGGAGATGGAGCTGTCGGTCAAGGAGCGCGACGAGGCGAGCCAGCGCACCGTCCTGGAGGCGTGGATCTCGGGGCAGCCTCGTGTCGTCGCCACGTCGGACGAACCGAATCTCGGTCGGGCGCTGAACGAGGTGCGAGACGACCTGATCCGTCAGTTGACCGATGCCAAGAACCGAACCGAACCACGCAACAACCCGTCGCTGCGTGAGACCGGGGAGCCCGAGGCCTGATCTTCAGTAGCGCAGGATTGCTGCGATGGTGGTCTCGACCAGGGATCGCTGGGTGGTGCTGACGGTGGCGCCGGTGTCGATGGCATCGGCGATGACCTGGTCGATCGCGCTGAGCGCTGCGGGGTCGAGCGGGCTCGTGTCGTCGTCGGCCACGAGCAGGGTGTCGATGCGGCCCTCGCTGGCTGCGGCGGTGAGCGCGGTCGGGTCGGCGAGGGTGCGGCCGGTGCCGGCGAGCTCCCGGTAGCGGGTGGCGATGGCCGTGGCCCGTTGCTGCGCGATGGGCTGGATGAGCGGGAGCGCGGCGCCGTGGAGCTCGGCGGCAGATCTGCGCTCCGGATTGCCGGACACCGCGACGTCGATCACGTTCGCAAGGTTCGTGACGTCGCGGTAGATGGGCAGGTAGTAGTCGACGCAGGCGACCAGAACGGGCAGGTTGGTCGCGCCGAGCGTCTCCACGAGGCCGCGGTCGACGGCTCGGAAGTAGCGAGCGAGCGCCTCCTTGTCGAGCTCTTCGCCCGCCCCGTGACCGTGGAAGCGGACGTCGCCACCACCGACCGACTGCGACTGGAGCTGTCGTTCCGGATCCTCGAAGCGGAGCGCGTCGTCGATCGACTCGGGCAGCTGCTCGGTGGAGAGCTCGTCGATGGTCTGTGGGGTGGCCTGGAAGAGTCGGATGCTGTTCTGCGCGAGCGCGAGGAGGTAGAAGACGTCGTCGGTTCCGAGGTACCTGACCATCGGCCGGAGTCGGAAGCGCTCACCGACGACCGCGTCCTCAGCGAGCGCGATCGGAAGCCGGAACTGTCGGTGCTCGGTCGGAGAAGCGAAGATGGCCAGCCCGTCGGCTTGGTGTTGCCATGCATCGGCGTCGTCGGCCAGTGCCAGCACCGGTGCCAGGAGCTGGCCCGTGGTCTCGGCGCCGAACGCAGCCTCGGCGTCGCTCGTGACCGACCGGACGAGGTTGCGGAGCCGGGTCGGGCCGTGCAGGGTCTCGGGCCCGTGTCGGGCGGTCGGAATGAACACGCTGAGGGCAGGGCCACGGTGGGCCGCAAGCTGGATGATGTCGTCGGGGTGGACGACATCGACGGTCGGCATCGGTGAGCTCGACATCCCGCCACCATAACGAAGGGATCGATCGGACGGTCCGCAGCCGTCGTCACTTCGCCGAGCGGTGCGCCGGCCGTCGTGCGCCGGGGTATCGCCAGGGGCGTGAAGGGGTAGAGCCAGTGTCGACGCGCTGTCCGGCTCGCCATCCAGGAGGTTGCCATGACCAGCATTCGACGACAGATCTTCATTCCGTGCGCACCGGGCGAGGTGTTCGACCCTCCATTCGGCATCCTCGGCGACATCGCCGACAAGGCAGTCTTCGAGAAGCGCCACGAGGACGACGCCGAGCAGATCCTCGCCGGGCTGAAGGCGCTCTGTGAAGGTGCCGCGACGCCGTGATCGATCGGCTCGACACGATCTACCGCCGCACGGGCGCCAACCTGCCCCACGGCGACCCCCTGCCCTCGCATGGCGCACAGATGGAGGGCTACTTCTGGCGGGTCACCGACGTGGGCTCGTCGCGGGTGGTCGTGGTGCTCTGCGGCGTGAACCGGCACCCCGACGGCGACTGGGCAACCGTCGCGATCGCTGCGGAACCGGGTGGGTTCGTCCGCTCCTCGGTGCTCCCGATGGCGGCCTCCCGACGTGACGCCTACCTCGTGACGGCGGGCGATGGTGCGTTCCGTGCGACGGCGAACGACGTGCACCTCGACCTGGGCGACGGCGCCGTGGTCGATCTGTCGATCGATCGCGTGGTCGGCTGGCCCCATGCGCTGGGCGGTGGAGGGATCTTCTCCGCGGTGCCGTTCCTCGGCCAGTATTGGCATCCGCACGTGCTCGGTGGCGCAGTGTCCGGCCAGGCATCCGTCGGCAGCGAACGCTGGACCTTCGACGGGGCCGAGATCTATGCCGAGAAGAACTGGGGCGCCGGCTTCCCCGAGCGTTGGTGGTGGGGCCAGGCACAAGGATTCGAACGCCCCGACGTGTGCGTGGCCTTCGGCGGCGGGCGGCTGACGGCTGGCCGCCTGGCGATGACCGTCGGCGGGGCGGTCATCCGCGTCGGCGACGATGTCCTGCGCTTCGCGCCGCCATTCACGAGAGTGCGGAGCTCGACCGACGGCACCCGGTGGGAGGTGACCGCACGCGGCCACCGATGCACCCTTCGCCTCGTCGGCGTCGGCCTCGGCGAGCCACATGTGCTCCCAGTTCCGATCCCGGCAGAGCGCCGCAACGTCGACACCGACTTCGAGTACCTCGCCGGTCACATGACCGTCGAGCTGACCGGTGCCATCAAGTACTCGGGGGAGACCGACCTCGCGGGCCTCGAGACCGGGCATCGGCCGGCGGAGTCCGCAGCCGAGGGATGAAGACGACTCGGTCGGGGTAGCTGGACTCCACGCGTTCCGTGCCCGTCGTCGCCGACGTCGGGCCGGCGGCGACTCGAGCGACCAGCGGGCCCGACCAATGAGACGACCACACACGACGAACGACCCACGCAGCGCCGGGCAGGACGACGCGCGCGCCAGGAACTCGGAGGCACCGAGCGGTGCGTTGACGCCCCGCCCGGTGCCGAGGGAACTACCGACCGCCGCCGTTGACGGACAGCACCGAGTTGTTCGACACGATCCGCAACTGGGCGACGATCTTGCGCATGTCCCCACGAAGGTTCGCGAGCTCGGGCGAGCTCTCGAGCGACGGCTCGGTGTAGAGGATCACACCGCTCGCCCGGTCGACGACGTACCCGCCGTACTGCTGGAGCGCGAGCGCAACCGCTCGGCCCTCGGGCGTGAGGCCGAGTGCATTCACGTCGACCGACGGTGGGATCGCGAGGTAGGTGCCCATCGGGATCTGGCCGGAGTACGACCACTCGGCATCGCCGTCCTCGGCCGTTGCCGGCCAGACGAAGCCCCGCTTGAGCTGCCCGGCCGAGATGGCCACGGCGATCGCATGCGGGATCTGCTGCGCTTGGAGTTCGGAGCTGCGGATCAGCCCACCGATCGCCGATCCACCGTGGGCGCGTGTCCCCCCGGCGCCGAAGCCCGACGAGCGAAGGTCGTTGCGCACGAGGTAGTTGCACGTCCGCTGGGAGCCGGTCCCGCGCACCTGGAACATCTCGACGACCTGGGTCCGGTCCGGACTGATCACGTGGAGGTGGCCGTCGGTGCCCGGCGCGGCGGTCGCATCGAGCGGCATGCGGAACTGGATGGTGGCATTCGACCCGACTCCGGAGATGTAGTCACAGGTCATCGACACGAGGGGGTCGGACGAGCTCGCCTCGATCACCGGATGCGAGTACTGGCCGGCGTTGACCCAGGGGGTCCACGCGGTGCTCAGCAGGTTCTGCGTCATGACGTCGCCGGTGGAGCGGAAGAGGGCTCCGGGGCCGACGCCCAGGTTCCAGGGCGAGTCGGCGGCGAACGGCACGCCGTACGGTGCGGCCGCGGGCGGCAGCGTGGTGGTGGGGGGCTGCGTGGTGGTGGTCGTGGTCGTGGTCGTGGTGGTCGTGGTGGTTGCCGATGGCCGCGGGGGCTTCGGCGGCTTGATGCGCTTGGCCACCTTGGAGGCGCGGGCGTACTCCTCGTCGGTCGTCGTGCCGCTGTCGGCCTGCACCCAGGCGGTTCCACTGGTCGCTCCGACGGTCAGGGCCAGCAGCACGATGGCGGTGGGGGCGAGCAGCCGGCGTCGGCGCGCCGATACGTGTTGGGTCATGGTCGGATCTCGAGGCACAACCGGTCATCGGCAGTGCCGGAGACCCACTTGATGAACCACGCTGCGCGTTCGGGCCGCTGACGTGTCCACCGACGCACGCGACGAACTGCAAGCGGGCGGCGTGAGCGCGCTCCCACCGACGACCCCCACCCATCCGTCGATGCGTCGGGGCCTCGGCTTCGCGGGCTCGTCGTTCGCGTCCAACGTGGTGATCGTCACCCTCGGTGCCCTGATCACGTCGCGCCTCTACGGCATCGAGGTGATCGGCGAGCAGGCACTCGCCAGCGTTCCGTACCTGCTCACGATGCGGTTCTCCACCGTCAGCGAACAGACCGCACTCGTGCGACTGATCTCGTTGCTCCCGCGCCGCGACCGTGGCGCCGCCGGCACGGCGCTCGCCGTGTTCGCGTTCTCGGCCGTGGTCACGATCGTCGTGGCGGCCGTCGTCTTCTTCATCACCGCAGTGCTGTTGGGTGGCGCCATCCGTGACAACGGGCTCGTGCTGCCCGCGCTCGTGCTCCTCGTTGCCTATGTCGTGTTCGAGAACACCAACTGGAGCATCGACACCGTCATGGCCGCGACCGGCGGGCTGCGCGAGCTGCTCGTCATCCGGTTGGTCCAGGCCGTCACGTTCGTCGCCGTCGCCGTGGCGATCGCGGTGGCCGGCGACGAGCCGACCGTATGGGGGCTCGTGATCGCCACGGTCGCATCGTTCGTCGTCGCGTTCCTGATGCGGATCTCCACGCTGTCACGGTTCCTGCTGCTCACCCCGGGCTACGACGCGCTGCGATCGGGCGTGCGCGAGTTGCCCGGGATCCTCAGGTTCGGGCTGGCGATCCTGCCGGCACAGCTCAGCAGCGGATTGGCCACGCAGTCGGCCATCTGGATCATCGGCGGGACCCAACCCATCGCCGCGGTCGGCGCCTACTCGCGCGCTGCCTCGGTGGCGGTGCGGCTCGACGATGCCGCCTTCCGGCTCAACGAGGTGCTCCTGCCGCAGCTGATGCAGCAGCGTTCGGCCGGAGCCGAGTCGAGTGCCGCCGACACGATCGAGCGCACGACCCGCCGGGTCGCCGTCGCGCTGGGCCTCATCGTCGCCTCGGTCGGGGGCGCCGCGCACGGTGTGCTCGAGCTCTTCGGACCCGGGTTCAGCACGGCGGCCCACGCCCTCACCCTGCTGTTGGTCGCGCACACCGCAGCAGTGCTGTCGATGGTCTGGAACCAGGCGTTCATCGCGGCCGACCGACCCGGCCTGGTGAGCTGGATCACCGCCACTCGCGGCCTCATCGTGATCCCGTGCATGTTCGTGGCCGCGCTGTGGTGGGGCATCACCGCCGTCGCGTTCGTGTGGGCAGCGGCGTACGTGATCGAGGCGATCGCCAAGATCGCCTGGGCCCGGCGCACGGTCCTGGTCGGAGCCGGAGCCGGCGTACCGCTCCGGTTCGGGTTGCGCATGGCCGTCACGTTGCCGTGGGTGGCGCAGTCGCCGAAGGCGACGACGTTGCGGCTCCGCTCGCGCACCTGGTGCAGGAGCTCCAGGTTGTCGGCGTTGGCCACGGCCCCCTCGACGAGGGTGACGTCGACGTCGTGGGGGAACGCCTTGACGTCGGCGATCGGGCTGTAGACGAGATCGACGGCCTCGGCGAG
>CAYRXQ010000161.1:0-6965 GCA_964428115.1 uncultured Ilumatobacteraceae bacterium | reverse complement strand
GCGGCGCGACCGGGCACTTGATCGGCAGGTCGACCAGGTTCACCACGATCCGGCCACCCTCGAACTGTTCGATGGCATCGGCGAGTGCCGTGGCGCCGGGCAGGTCGTAGAAGGTGAACGCGCTCGTGCCCCAGCCGGCCCCGAGCAGCCCCTCGGTCTCCTCGGGCAGCAGGCCGACCCCGGTGGCCACCACGAGCACGTCGTAGCGGAGCTCGCGGCCGTTCTCGAGCAGCACCGTCTCGGTCGCGAGGTCCACCCGGTCGATCGGTGAGATCACCGACTCGATGCCCTTGTGGAGCTGGCGGGTCCGCGGTCGCACGATGTCCTCGGGCTGGGTCAGCCCGAAGGGGACGAACAGCAGACCGGGCTGATAGATGTGCCGGTCGTCCTGATCGACGACGGTGATCGACACCTCGTCGCGCTTGTAGTGCTTCCGCAGACGGTTGGCCGTGAGCGTCCCGCCGGTACCACCGCCGAGGATGACGATGTGTCGCTGCATGATGTGCCTCGCTTTCGTCGGCCAGCATGCACCGCCGGTGACCGCCGTGACCAGGGACCATCGTCCCGGCCGCGCGGACCGCATGGCCCCCGCCCCGGGGGCGCGAGCCGGGCGCGGCGACGAGGGGTACCATCCGGCATGTGAACGTCGCTCCGCCCGAGTCGACGACACGACCGCGACGACCTCGACGACCTCGACGCCCCGGGCGCCAGCGCCGTCCCACCCGACGAGCGCTCGGGATCGCCGTGGCGCTCACCTGGTTCGTCGTGGTCCTGGCCATCGGGCCGCAGGGTGAGCTCACCGGCCCCGCGAGCCGGATGCTGGCCATCTTCGGCGTCGCGGTCGTGCTCTGGATCACCGAGGCCATCCCCCTCGCGGCCACCTCGATCCTGGTCATCGCCGCGCAGGTGCTGCTGATCTCCGACGAGGCGCTGGTCGGGTTGCCCGACGACTTCGACGCACCGGCCTACGAGGGGATCTTCGCGACGCTGGCCCACCCGGTGCTCATGCTGTTCCTCGGCGGCTTCGTGCTCGCGCAGGCCGCCTCGACCTACGGGCTCGACCGCAACCTCGCGGGGGTGCTCCTGCGCCCGTTCGGCACCCGACCTCGGGCGATCGTGGCCGGCCTCATGGCCATCACCGCGCTGATGTCGATGTTCGTCTCGAACACCGCGACCACCGCCGCCATGATGGCCGTCGTCCTGCCCGTGGCGGCCGGCCTGCCACCCGGCGACCGCCTGCGGACCGCGCTCGTGCTGGCCGTGCCCGTGGCGGCCAACATCGGCGGCCTGGGTACCCCGGTGGGTTCGCCGCCGAACGCGATCGTGCTCGGCCGACTCACCCAGCAGGGCGAGGCGATCGACTTCCTGCGCTGGATGCTCATGGCGGTGCCGATCGCGCTCGTCGCCCTGGCGATCGCATGGTGGGTGATCGTGCGCGTCCACCGCTCCGATACCACGCACATCGAGGTCCGCATCGGCGGCGCCTTCGACCGCAGCCGGGCGGCCGTGATCCTGTACGTCACCTTCGGGCTGACAGTGCTGGCCTGGGTCAGCGAACCCGTGCACGGCGTGCCCTCCGCGATCGTCGGGTTCGTCCCGGTGGTCGTGCTGCTGGCCACCGGGGTCTTCGGGGTCGACGACCTGCGACGTCTCAACTGGCACATCCTGTGGCTCGTCGGCGGCGGCATTGCGCTCGGCGACGGCGTCGCCGCGACCGGTCTCGACCAGTGGTTCATCGACCGCGTCGACTGGGGGTCGATGCCGACGCTGGTGTTCGCCGTCGCGCTCGCTCTGCTCGCGCTCGGGCTCAGCACGATCATCTCCAACTCGGCCACCGCGAACCTGATCGCGCCGATCGGCATCGGCATCGCCGTGTCGGGCGTCGTCGACGTCGACCCGCTGCTCGCAGGGATGATCATCGCCGTGGCCTGCTCGCTGGCGATGGCCCTCCCCGTCAGCACGCCCCCGAACGCGATCGCCTACGCGTCGGGGCAGCTCGCCACCAAGGACCTCGCCGTCGTCGGTGCGGTCGTCGGGGTCGTCGGCGTGGTGCTGGTCGTGTTCGTCGCCGCGCCGCTGTGGTCGGCGGTGGGGTGGCTGTGATCGACGGCCCGAGCAGCCCCGGCGCCACCGGTGCGGTGGCCCTCGTGGTCGGGTGCGCCCCCGAGCGCGCCGCCACCCTGGTCGAGGACCTGCGCGAGGTGTCGGCCGGCCTGCTGCGGCCCGTCGTGGTCGACGATGCCGACGCCGCGATCGAGGTGGCCCGCCAGCTGCACGCCGCCGGCGATCTGATCCCGATCGCGTTCGTCGAGGCCGACCTCGACCACGACCGCGGGGCCGCGAGCGCGGTGGCGATCCACCTCGACCCCACCCTGGCCGCGACGCGCCTCGTCCTGGTCACCGAGCGGGCCTCGCTGCACGGGATGGACGAGGCCCTGCGGGTCGGTGCCGTCCACGGGATGATCACCCATCCGTGGACCCGTCAGACCCTGCAACCCCAGGTCAAGGCCCAGCTCGCTACACACCTGGTGGCCGCCGCGGGTGACCGGCTCGACGAGTTCGACGCGCTGCTCGACGAGGAGGACCACCGCCTCGCACGCCTGCGCGCCGAGCTCCAGCGGTCGGCCGTACCCGCCGTCCCCGACCGGATCGATCCGCTGCTCGACCCCACCGATGACCCCACGGTGTTCGAGCGTCGGCTCGTCGAGCTGCTCGACCGAGCCCTCGGCCATCCGCCACGCATCCGGGTCGCGCCCGGCACCGTGCTGATCGACGAGGGCGACGACGTCGGCGGCATCTACGTCCTGCTCGAGGGCGCGGTCCGCATGTCGACGCGCACCCCCGACGGTGAGCACATCTTCCACGAGCACTCCGCCGGCCCCATCCTGGGCGTGCTGTCGCTCGCCAGCCATCGCCGGGCGATGCTGCGCTGCGAGGCGGTCACCGAGGTCCGGGCCATCCCGGTGACCCTCGAGCAGCTCGGCCGGGCGCTCGCGGCCGAGCCCGATCTCTCCAACGTGCTGGTCCGCGTGCTGCTCGCCTCGCTCGCCGGCCGGCTCCGCCAGGCCGATGCGCTCCAGGTCGAGCTCGACCAGAGCCTGGCGGCGCTCTCGGCGGCGCGCGCCCAGCTCATCGCCACGGCACGGTTCACGGCTGCCGGCGAGATCGCCGCCGGCATGGCCCATGAGCTCAACAACCCCACCTCGGCGCTCCAGCGCGGCCTCGATCACCTGCTCGACGACGTGGCAGCGGTGGTCGACGACCGGGCGGTGCTCGCGGTCGCCCGTCGCCAGCTCGAGGCGCCCGCCCGATCCTCGGCCGAGCAGCGAGCGCTCCGCCGGGAACTGACCGAGCTGCTGGGCGACCGCCGCCTCGCCGAGCGGATGCTCGAGATCGGGGTCACCGAGCCCGAGCAGCTGGCCGAGTTGGCCGACGTACCCGAGGCCGAGCTCGCCCGGCTCGAGTCCGCAGCTCGCCTGGGCCGCACCGTCCGCAACCTGGCGACTGCGGCCACCGGCATCGGGGAGCTCGTGGGCGCGCTGCGTGCCTACCTGCGCGGTGAGGACGGCGAGGGGCCGCTGCTGCCCGACGTCGACCTGTCCGAGGGCATCGACGCCGCCCTGCGGTTGATGGGCCACCGCCTCGACGCGGTGACCGTCGAGCGCCGGTACGACCAGGCCCCGACGGTGACGGCGCGCCCCGGTGCGATGCAGCAGGTGTGGGCCAACCTCGTCACCAACGCCCTCGACGCGATGGGCGACCGTGGGCGACTCGAGATCCACCTGCGGCCGGTCGACGACCACCACGTCGTGGTGACCGTGACCGACGACGGCCCGGGCATCGACCCCGGCCTGCTCCCCCGGATCTTCGAGCCGCGGTTCACCACCAAGGACGGCAAGGTGGCGTTCGGGATGGGGCTCGGCCTGTCGATCTGTCGACAGATCGTCGAGGGGCACGGGGGCACGATCGGCGTGGACAGCCGACCCGGTCGGACCACCTTCACCGTCCGGCTGCCCGTGGGAGGGGTGACATGAGCGAGCTCGTGATCCTGGTGGTCGAGGACGAACCCGAGGTCCGTGCCGAGATCGTGCGCGATCTGTCGGTGTTCTCGGGCAGCATCCGCATCGACGAGGCCGACGGCGTGGACGACGCCGAGGCCGCCATCGCCGAGGCGCTCGCCGCGGGCGACGTGCTCGGCCTGGTCGTGGCCGATCACCGGCTCCCGGGTCGGACCGGGGTCGACCTGCTGGTCGAGGTGAGCGCCGACCCGCGCACGCAGCACGCACGACGCGTGCTACTCACCGGTCAGGCCGGCCACCAGGACACGATCCGGGCCGTCAACGAGGCCGGCCTCGATCACTACATCGCCAAGCCCTGGGACCCCGTCGAGCTCGTCGAGACCGCTCGGCAGCTCCTCACCGACGTGGTGATCGAGCAGCGCCTCGACCCGCTCCCCCACCTCGCCCAGCTCGACGGGCCCCGGCTCCTCGAGGACTACGCCCGCCGCGGCACCACCGAGTGAGACGGTATGCCGTCGATCGCGGCGCGCACTGCCTCGGCGAGCTCGGCGAGGGTGAACGGCTTGCGCAGCAGCCGCCCGCGGTCGAAGGTGTCGACACCGAGGTCCATCCGCTGCTCGATGGCATCGGACGCGTAGCCCGACATGAACACCGTCGGCAACCTGGGGCGCCGCAGGCGCACCTCGGCCGCCAGGTCGACGCCGCTGCCTCCCGGCATCACCACGTCGGTGAGCAGCAGGCGCAGGTCGCCGACGTGCTCCTCGAGGGCCGCCGACGCGGCCTCGGCGTTCGGCGCGGAGACGACCCGGTAGCCGAGCGAGCCGAGCATCTCGGTGGCGACCCGCAGCAGCGCCGGCTCGTCCTCCACCAGGAGCACCGTCTCGCCGACGCCGCGGGGCAGATCCGGCGCCGCCGCCGGCGCGTCGGCGGTCGCGGCGGTCAGGTCGCGGGGAAGGTGCAGATGGAACGCGGCGCCGGCACCGGGTGCCGACTCCACCCGGATGAACCCCCCGTACTGCTTGACCGTGCCGTACACGATCGCGAGCCCGAGCCCCGTCCCGCGGCCCGTCTCCTTGGTGGTGAAGAACGGTTCGAACACCAGCGACGCGGTCATCCGATCCATGCCCGCGCCGTCGTCGCTCACGCTCAGGACCACGTAGTCGCCGGGGGCGGCGTCGGGTCCGAGGTCGGCCGAGGGCGGGATCGCCGCGTTGGCGACGCTGATCGTGACGGTCCCCTCACCGAGCACCGCGTCACGGGCGTTCAGGCAGAGGTTCGCGAGGGCCTGCTCGATGTGCGACGGATCGACGCGCACCGGCCACAGCCCGCCGGCTGGTTCCCACACGAGGCGCACGTCGTCGCCGATCAGGCGACGCAGCATGGTGACCGAGCGGCCGACGACCTCGTCGAGGTCGACCACGCTCACCGTCGCCTCCTGCTTGCGGGCGAAGGCCAGGAGCTGCCGAGTGAGCTGGGCCGATCGCTGCGCGGTCTCGTGGATCTCGCCGAGACGCGCCCGGAGCTCGTGATCGCCGTCGAGCTCGAGCAGGGCCAGCTCGGTCTCGAGCAGGATCACCGCCAGCATGTTGTTGAAGTCGTGCGCGACCCCGCCGGCCAGCCGACCGATCGACTCCATCTTCTGCGACCGGCGCAGCTCCTCCTCGAGACGGATCCGCTCGGTGACGTCGGAGACGAGCGAGTACAGCAGTCGGCGTCCGGCGAACTCGATCGGTCCGCTGCTCACCTCGACGTCGCGCACCGTCCCGTCCGCCAACCGGTGCCGGAACTGGAAGTGATGCCGCCGCTGCTCCTCGGCGAGCCGCATCTCGGCGCGGACCTCGTCGGGATCGAGGGTGTTGATCTCGGTGACCCGCATCCGGGTCAGCTCGGCCCGGGTCCAGCCGTCGTAGTAGACGGCCGCCGGATTGGCGTCGACGATCTCACCGCTGGACGGGTCGATCACCAGCATCACCACGTGGTTGTTCTGGAACAGGCTGCGGAACCGCTCCTCGCTCTCGATGAGGTCGCGCTCGGCCGCACGCTGCTGCGTCACGTCCTCGAGGACCGCCATCACCCCCATCGGTCGACCGTCGACCCCGACGATCGGAGCTGCCGACAGGCGGCACTCGAGCGGATGACCGTCCTTGCGACGGCGGACCACGTCGAGGGCCTCGATCCGGTCACCGGCGCCAACTCGCTCGAGGATGCCGCGGAACTCGTCGCGCCGTTCGTCGTCGACGATCGGCAGTGGGCGGCCGATGACCTCATCGGCCGCCCACCCGAACATCTCCTCGGCCGAGCGGTTCCAGGTGGTCACCAACCCATCGAGATCGACGCTGTAGACCGCCTGCGGGATGCACGCGATCATCGCCTCGTGCAGCGCTCGCTGCTCGCCCGACGACGACCCGATCACGAGCCGACACGTTACTGAGGGAGAGACAGCGATCGAGGCTCAGGCAGGACCGGTGAAGAGTGACCCGCGGGTGAGGTGGCTCGACGGGCCCTCCGACGACCGGGTCGACTCGCGGTTCTTGGCCTCGGCGCGGCCGACCACCTGGTGGTGCACCTCATCGGGGCCGTCGGCCAGACGCAGCGTGCGCTGGCTGTGCCACATGTCGGCGAGCGGGAACCACTGCGAGACGCCGGCGGCGCCGTGCATCTGGATGGCCTCGTCGATGATGTCGCAGCACTTCTCGGGCACCATCGCCTTGACCGCACTCACCCAGATCCGGGCCTCGGCGTTGCCGAGGGTGTCCATGGCCTTGGCGGCGCGCAGCACCATCATCCGCATGGCCTCGACCTCGATGCGCGACCGCGAGATGACCTCCATGTTCTTGCCCAGGTTGATGAGCTTCTTGCCGAAGCCCTCCCGGCTCAACCCGCGGTCGACCATCATCTCGATGGCCCGCTCGGCGGCACCGATCGAGCGCATGCAGTGGTGGATGC
>CAYRXQ010000160.1:0-6973 GCA_964428115.1 uncultured Ilumatobacteraceae bacterium | reverse complement strand
TGGCGCATCGTGGCCGGGGGCGTGCTGGTCGACCCCGACAGCATCGCGTGGGGCAGCGCCGACTTCGTGGCCGCCGAGGAGATGCACCGGTTCCGCGGCTACTGGTGGAGTCCCGACGGCGCCGTGCTCGCCGTGTGCCGCGTCGACACCGCACCGGTACAGGAGTGGTGGGCATCCGACCCGGCCGACCCCGCCACGCCCCCCACCGTGGTCCGGTATCCGCAGGCCGGCACGGCCAACCCCGATGTCACCTTGCACCTGGTGCCGATCGACGGCCAGGAGCCGGTCGACGTTGAGTGGGACCGGGCCGAGCTCCCCTACCTGGCCGACGTCGCGTGGGGCGCCGCCGGCCTCGTGATCACCGTCCAGTCGCGGGATCAGCGCACCCTCGAGATCCGTCGCGTCGACACCGCGACGGGGGCCACCGAGCTGCTGTTCGCCGACCACGACGACGCCTGGGTCGAGCTCGTGCCCGGCTCCCCGGCCCTCCTCGCCGACGGCCGGCTCGTCACCGCCACCGACCGCAACGGTGCGCGCCGCCTGCTCGTCGACCAGACCGCGGTCACCCCCGCCGAGCTGCAGGTGCGTTCGATCCTGAGCGCCACCGCCGATCACGTGGTGTTCACCGCCAACCCGATCGACGACGCCACCGTGCTCCACGTCTGGCGCTGGGATGCCGTCGACGGCGCCCGGTCGCTCACCGAGGCCGACGGGGTGCACACGGCCGCGGCCTCCGACGGTGCCGTCGTCGTGCGGACCGCGACCATCGACGAGCCCGGTGCTCGGGTGACCGTGCTCGACGGCCCGACGATCCCCTCGTTCGCCGCCACGCCACTCGTGCGACCACAGGTCGAGCTCCTGTTCACCCCCGAGCGCCGGCTCGCGACCGCGGTCCTGCTCCCCGCCGACCACGACGGCAGCCCGCTCCCGGTGCTGCTCGACCCCTACGGCGGCCCGCACGCGCTGCGCTGCGTTCGCTCCTCGGACGCGTTCGCGACCTCCCAGTGGTTCGCCGACCAGGGCTTCGCGGTGGTCGTGGCCGACGGTCGCGGCACCCCGGGCCGCGGCTCGAGCTTCGAGCGGGCCGTCCACCTCGATCTCGCGACGCCCGCGCTCGAGGATCAGATCGAGGCGCTGCACCATGCGGCGGCCGAGGTCGGCTGCCTCGACCTGGGCCGGGTCGCGATCCGCGGCTGGAGCTTCGGCGGGTACCTCGCCGCCCTGGCCGTGCTCCGTCGACCCGACGTGTTCCACGCGGCGATCGCCGGGGCGCCGGTCACCGAGTGGCGCCTCTACGACACCCACTACACCGAGCGCTACCTCGGGCACCCCGACGAGCACCCCGAGGCGTACGACGCCAGCTCGCTGTTGCCGTTGGCCCCGCTGCTCGAGCGGCCGCTGCTGCTCGTCCACGGGCTCGCCGACGACAACGTCGTGGCGGCCCACACTTTGCAGCTCTCCTCGGCCCTCCTCGCCGCGGGCCGCCCGCACGAGGTCCTCCCGCTGGTCGGCGTCACCCACATGACCCCCCAGGAGGTGGTGGCCGAGCACCTGCTGCTCCACCAACTCGACTTCCTCCGCCGATCGCTCCCCGCGACCGCGATCGCATCCGACGCGCCGACCTCATGACCTCGCTCCGCCCCACCGTCCGGCCCGACGCGCCACAACTCATCGCGTACGCCGACCGCCTGGCCGGCGACCTGGCCGGGCTGCGATCACTCCTCGACGGGCCCCTCGCCGGCGCCTTCGGCGGGGTCCACGTCCTGCCCTTCTTCGTGCCGATCGACGGCGCCGACGCCGGCTTCGACCCCACCGACCACACCGAGGTCGACCCGCGGCTCGGCGACTGGGAGGACGTCGCCGCGCTGGCCGAGGGTCGGGTGGTGATGGCCGACCTGATCTGCAACCACGTGGCCGACCGCTCGGCCCCGTACCTCGACTGGCTCGAGCACGGCGACGGGTCGGCGTACGAGGGGATGTTCCTGACGCTGTCGTCGGTGTTCCCCGAGGGCGCCACCGAGGACGACCTGGCCGCCATCTACCGCCCGCGCCCCGGGCTCCCCTTCACCCAGGTGCGGACCGGCGACGGTCGCGCCCGACTGCTGTGGACGACCTTCACGCCCCAGCAGGTGGACATCGACGTGGAGCACCCGAGCGGCTGGGCGTACCTGCTCGGCATCCTCGACCGCTTCGCGACGTCCGGGGTGACCATGGTCCGCCTCGACGCCGTCGGCTACGCCATCAAGCGGGCCGGCACCACCTGCTTCATGTTGCCCGAGACCTTCGCGTTCATCGACCGGTTGTCGCAGGAGGCCCGCGGGCGCGGGATGCAGGTGCTCGTGGAGATCCACGGCTACCACCGGACCCAGATCGAGATCGCCGGGCACGTCGACCTGGTGTACGACTTCGCGCTGCCGCCGCTCGTGCTCGACGCGCTCTTCCGCGCCGATGCCGGACCGCTGCGGACCTGGCTCGGGATCCGACCGCGCAACGCGATCAACGTGCTCGACACCCACGACGGCATCGGCGTGATCGACGTGGGCGCCGATCCGACGGCACCCGATCGACCGGGGCTGCTCGACCCCGTCCAGCTCTCGGCCCTCGTGGAGGGGATCCACGATCGCAGCGGCGGCGGGAGCCGGCTCGCCACGGGTGCGGCGGCCTCGAACCTCGACCTGTACCAGGTGAACTGCACGTTCTACGACGCGCTCGGGGGCAACGACGACCGGTACCTCCTGGCCCGGCTGATCCAGGTGCTCGTGCCGGGGGTGCCGCAGGTGTACTACGTCGGGCTGCTTGCCGGCAGCAACGACCTGGAGCTGCTCGGGCGCACCGGCGTCGGCCGCGACGTGAACCGCCACCGGTACGACCCCGCCGAGCTCGCCGAGGCACTCGAACGACCGGTGGTCCGGGCGCTGCTCACGTTGCTGCGCTGGCGTGCCACCTGTCCGGCGTTCGACGGTGAGTTCCAGGTGGTCGACGCGCCGCCGCAGGTGCTGCACGTGCAGTGGCGCACCGACGACCACTGGCTCGAGGCCCGCATCGACCTGGCCGCCGGCGAGTTCGAGCTCCACGAGACCGGACCCGACGGCACCCGCACCGTCACGCGGGCGGATCAGCTCTGACGCTGCGGTTCCCCGTCGCCTTCGCGTCGCGGCGGATCAGATCCGCACCCGCAGGGTCGACGAACGACCCGTCGTGAACGAGGCGGGCGTGGCTGTGCGCGAGGTGGTGCCAGCCGAGCGCCGCCTGCAGCGTGGTCCACTGCCCCTGCGACTCGAGCGCGTGGTTCACGGCGCGCTTGGCCAGTGCCACACCGAAGGTCGGCCGCTCGGCGATCCGCGCCGCGAGGTCGAGCACGGTCGACTCGAGCTCGTCGCGGGCCACCACGTGGTTCACCATGCCGAGCGACTTGGCGGTCGCGGCGTCGATCGGCTGGCCGGTGAAGAGCATCTCCTTCGCCGCGCGGTGACCGACCTCGAAGGGGTGCACGAAGTACTCCGAGGAGAGGATCCCGAACGCGGTGACGGGATCGGAGAACACCGCGTCGTCGGTGCACACGATCAGGTCGAAGGGCCACACCAGGTTGAGACCACCGGCGATCACGCGGCCCTGCACGGCGACGATCGTGGGCTTGGGCAGGTTGCGCCACCGCCACGAGAGGCCGACGTAGACCTCCTGCTCGGTGGCGAAGTACCCCTCGGCACCGGGCTTGTCGAAGCCGCGCCACTCGGTGACCGGCGACCACGCCGACATGTCCTCGCGGGCTCGCAGGTCGTGGCCCGAGGAGAAGTCGGGTCCGTCGGCAGCCACCACGATCACCCGGATCTCGTCGTCGGCGACGGCCGCCATCAGGGCCTCGTCGAGTTCGTAGAGCATGCGGAAATCCTGCGCGTTGCGGGCCTCCGGCCGGGCCAGCGTGACGCGGGCGACGCGCTCGAGCGGGCGGTCGACCCGGACGCGGGCCTCCTCGCTCATGACGCGCCGTCCGGCGACGGGGGCGATGACGGGGCCAGCCGTTCGGCGCGCAGGGCCGAGCGGCGGAGCTTGCCGGCCTCGTCGCGCAGGGGCACGTCGACGAACTCCACCGTGCGCGGCAGCTTGTACTTGGCGAGCCGTTCGGCGGCGAACGCGAGGAGCTCCTCGGTGCTCACCGCCCCCACGTCGGCCTCGACGATCGCGTGGACCGTGTTGCCGCGGTCCTCGTCGGGCAGCCCGATCACGGCCACCGACCGCACGGCGGGGTGCTCGGCTATCGCCGCCTCGACCTCGGCCGGGTACACGTTGGCGCCGCCGGTCAGGATCATGTCCTGCATGCGGTCACCGAGGTACAGGTAGCCGTCCTCGTCGAACCAGCCGAGGTCGCCGAGCGATTCCCAGCCGTCGTCGAGCTGACGGGCCTCGGCGCCCAGGTAGCGATAGGTGGGCGTGTCGCGCCCCACCGCGCGCAGCCAGACCTCGCCCTGCACCCCGGCGGGCACCTCGTTGCCGTCGATGTCGCGGATCGACATCTCACCGGCCGAGACCCGCCCGACCGAGCCCCGGTGCGCCAGCCACTCCTCGCCGGTGATGATCGTGACGGCCTGCCCCTCGGTCCCCGCGTACAGCTCCACGATCCGATCGGGCCCGAGCCAGTCGATCCACTCCTGCTTGAGCCACGGCGGACAGGGTTCGGCCAGGTGCCAGACGACGCGCAGCGACGACAGGTCGTAGCCCAGGCGGACCTCGTCGGGGAGCCGGGAGATCCGCTTCATCATCGTGGGGACCAGGTAGACGACGTCGGCGCGGTGCGCCTCGATCGCGGCCAGGGTGGCCTCGGCGTCGAAGCGCTCGAGGAGCACCACGTGCTTGCCGGCCAGGAGGCCCTGGCAGGACCAGACGGCGGGACCATTGTGGTAGAGCGGTCCGGGCATCACCAGACACCCCTCGCGCCCCAGCAGCAGCGGTGGCTCGGCCTCGTCGTCGATGACAGCCGGGTCGCCCGAGACGATCAGCTTGGGTCGTCCGGTCGAGCCGCCCGAGGTCGGTGCCTTCCAGGCGGGCGAGATGCGATCGGGCAGCAGGGCGAGGCCCTCCGCGGGCACACCCGGCCGGTAGCCGAGGGGCAGGCAGGCGGTCCCGGGTGGCAGCTCCGCGGCGATGGGGCCGTCGGGGTCGACACCGAACACGACCCGCGGCTCGGCCAGCTCGACGATGGCCAGGAGCTCACGGGCCGGCAGCTTGGCCGAGACCGGCTGCGGGATCGCTCCGAGCCGCCAGATCGCGAGGTAGGCGGCGAACCAGTCGATCGAGTTCGGCAGCGCCACGGTGACGAAGTCGCTCTCGCCCACGCCGCGGGCGGCCAGATCCTGGGCGAGCGCCTCGCCCCACCGTTCGAGCTCGGCACGGGTGACGGTGACCCCGCCGCAGGTGACCGCTGGCCGATCGGGCGCCTCGGCGGCGAGGTCGGCGAAGCGGGCAGGGTACGAGACGAGCGTCACAGCGCCATCCTGGCACCGGACCGCCGGCCCGCAGCCGTCGGAGGTCAGCCGTCGAGCAGCTCGAGCACCTCGCCGAAGGCCTCGAGCGAGTCCTCGGTGATCGGGTCGAGCACCACCTGGACGTGTCGGGCCCCGGCGGCGGCGAAGGCGCGGAGGTGATCCGCGAGCTCGTCGGGCGGGCCGGTGAGCGGCGCGGCGGCCTCGGCCGGGTAGTCGCCGAGCGGGCGCCCGCTGCCACCCGGGAGCTGGAGGTAGACGGCGCAGGTGGCCTCGACCTCACCGGTGCGACCGGCGGCCTCGATCGCTTCGTCGACCCGCCCCTTGACGGCGGCGAACCCGGCCGGGGTGTTCCCGAAATCGCTCCACCAGACGTTCCACGCGGCCACGTGCGGGAGCGTGATCGACAGCATGCGCGGACCGATCGAGCCGACCCACAGCGGTGGTCCGCCCGGGCGTGGGGAGCGCGGGTGGAGCACGCAGTGCTCGGCCCGGTACCAGGTGCCGTCGTGGTCGACCTCGCCGTCGGTGAGCAGATGCCGGACGATCGAGAAGGCCTCCTCGAACCGGCTGACCCGGTGGTCGTAGGGGAAGCCGAAGGCGCGGTACTCGCGCTCGTACCAACCGGCCCCGAGCCCGAGGATCAGCCGGCCGCCCGAGACGGCGTCGACGGTCGCGGCCATCTTCGCGAGCATCGTCGGGGCGTGGTAGCTGGTGGACGCGACGAGCGGTCCGAGTGCGACGCGAGTCGTCGAGGCCGCCAGCGCCGACAGCGTGGTCCACACCTCCCAGGGGCCGCGGGGACCTGCCGGGGTGTCGTAGAGGAGGTGATCCCCGAGCCAGATCGAGTCGAAGCCCACCCGTTCGGCGGTCTGCGCCATCCGGATCAGGTCGCCGAACGCGATCTCGTACTCGACCTCGGGCAGCTGGACGCCCACCAGCAGCGGACGCGACACGGGTGCACTCGACACGATCGACCTCAGCAGACGGCTCTGACGTAGGGATACGGGTTGACGGCGGACCCACCGCCGGGATGCAGCTCGAAGTGGAGGTGCGGCACGCCGGCGTTGCCGGTGGAGCCCACGGTGCCGATCAGCTCACCGCGCTCCACCCGACGGCTCGAGCCCGAGAACGTCGCGAGGTGGGCGTAGAAGTAGCGGGTCCCGTTGTCGCCGGTGAGCCACACCGAGTTGCCGCCCAGCCGTGTCTGCTTGAACAGCACCGAGCCGGACACGACCGCGACCAGCGGGGTGCCGGTCCTTGAGATCATGTCGACGCCCTGGTGGCGACGACCGCCCGAGCGAGGCGCGCCCCAGGTGTCGGCAAAGCCGGTCGCCCCGGCGACCGGGCACACCATGCCGTTGCCCGGCGGCGGGCCACTCGGGGCCGCAGGCGGCGCGGGTGCGGGTGCTGCAGGAGGCGCGGGTGCCGGCGCAGCGGAGCCACCGCCCGAAGAGCCCGAGCCACCGCCCGAGCCGCCGCCGGAGCCACCGGAG